>NZ_BAAAMJ010000006.1:0-151560 GCF_039529215.1 Streptomyces sodiiphilus
CGAGGCCAAGAGCGCGCTGATCACCCTCGTCGAGCACGCGCTGATGGCCCGCCTGAGGTAGGTCCGCCTGCCTGCGGTTGCTGCCGCGCCGGTTACGCTGGGGCGTCAGTCTCCAGCCGCCAGCGAACGAGGGGCAGCAGCAAACCGTGCGCATCGCGAGATTCTCCATCGACGGCACCGTCGGTTTCGGAGTCGTGGAGGGCGAGGCCACCGGTGACGGTGGGCTCGCCCTCGAGGTCATCAAGGGGCATCCCTTCGCGGAGTTCGAGCGGTCCGGGCGGCGGGTGCCGCTGAGCGAGGTCCGCCTGCTGCCGCCGGTCCTGCCGAGCAAGGTCGTGGCGATCGGCCGCAACTACCGCGAGCACGCGAGGGAGATGGGCAACGAGGTCCCCGGCACTCCGGTGGTCTTCTTCAAGCCCTCGACCTCCGTGGTCGGCCCCGGTGACCCGGTGGTCTACCCGTCCTTCTCCGGCGAGGTGCACCACGAGGCGGAACTGGCCGTGGTCATCGGCCGGATGTGCAGCCAGGTGCCCAGGGAGCGGGCGGCCGACGTGATCCTCGGGTACACCTGTGCCAACGACATCACCGCGCGCGACATCCAGCGCACCGAGGAACAGTGGGCGCGCGCCAAGGGGTTCGACACCTCCTGTCCGCTGGGCCCCTGGGTGGAGACCGCACTGGATCCCGCCGCCGCCTCGGACCTGGCCATCATGTGCACGGTCAACGGCGAACAGCGCCAGCTCGGCCGCACCGGTGAGATGGTGCGCGGCATCGAGGAGCTGATCGTCCACATCACCCAGGCCATGACGCTGCTCCCGGGCGACGTCATCCTCACCGGCACCCCCGCGGGTGTCGGCCCTCTGAATCCCGGCGACGAGGTCGCCGTCACCATCGAAGGCATCGGCACTCTCACCAACAAGGTGATCAAGCGTGACTAGCGCATCCCACGCGTCCGACGTACGCGTCCGTTTCTGTCCCTCCCCGACCGGCAACCCCCACGTGGGTCTGGTCCGCACGGCCCTGTTCAACTGGGCGTTCGCGCGGCACCACGGCGGCACCCTGGTTCTCCGGATCGAGGACACCGATGCCGCCCGGGATTCGGAGGAGTCCTACGAGCAGCTGCTGGACTCCCTGCGGTGGCTCGGGCTGGACTGGGACGAGGGCCCGGAGGCCGGCGGCCCGTTCGGCCCGTACCGGCAGTCGCTGCGCACGGAGATCTACGCCGATGTCGCCGAGCGGCTGCGGGAGGCGGGCCACGCCTACCGCTGCTACTGCACCACCGAGGAGCTGGACGCCCGCCGGGAGGCCGCCCGGAAGGCGGGCCGTCCCTCCGGGTACGACGGCCGGTGCCGTGACCTCTCCGCCGCGCAGGTGGCCGCGTTCGAGGCGGAGGGCCGCAGTGCCGTTGTCAGGTTCCGGATGCCGGACACCCCGATCACCTTCACCGACCTGGTCCGCGGCGAGCTGACCTTCGCCCCGGAGAACGTGACCGACTACGCGATCCTCCGGGCCGGCGGCGCTCCGCTCTACACGCTGGTGAACCCGGTGGACGACGCGCTGATGGAGATCACCCACGTGCTGCGGGGCGAGGATCTGCTGTCCTCCACACCGCGGCAGATCGCCCTGTACCGCGCGCTGGCCGACATCAAGGTGGGCAAGGGCACCGTGCCCGCCTTCGGTCACCTGCCCTACGTCATGGGCGAGGGCAACAAGAAGCTCTCCAAGCGTGACCCGCAGTCCTCGCTCAACCTCTACCGGGAGCGTGGTTTCCTGCCGCAGGGACTGCTCAACTACCTCTCGTTGCTGGGCTGGTCGCTGGCCGAGGACCGGGACATCTTCACCATGGACGAGATGGTGGGCGCCTTCGACATCGGGGACGTCAACGCCAATCCGGCGCGCTTCGATCTGAAGAAGTGCGAGGCGATCAACGCCGTCCACCTGCGGGAGATGCCGGTCGAGGACTTCGTGGCGTCCTGTGCGCCGTGGCTCTCCGCCCCGCACGCCCCCTGGCGCCCCGAGGCCTTCGACCAGGCGGCCTTCGAGGCGCTGGCGCCGCTGGCCCAGACCCGGCTGACGGTGCTGTCGGACATCACCGACAACGTGGATTTCCTGTTCCTGGACGAGCCGGTCCATGACGAGAAGGCGTGGCAGAAGGCGATGAAGCCGGGGGCCGGCGAGGTGTTGCGCAGCGCCCGGGCCAGGCTGGCCGAGGCCTCGTGGGACACCGACTCGCTGAAGGCGGCGGTGCTGGCGGCCGGTGAGGAGCACGGCCTGAAGCTGGGGAAGGCCCAGGCGCCGGTGCGGGTGGCGGTGACCGGCCGGACGGTCGGACTGCCGCTCTTCGAGTCCCTGGAGGTGCTCGGCCGGGAGCGCGCCCTGGCCCGCATCGATGCGGCGCTGGCCGCGCTGGCGGACTGAGGCGGGCAGGCTTTCCGGCGCCCTGTTGCCGCCTCGCCGCCGTGCGGCGGGGCGGCAACCCGTTTTGGAGCAGCGTCCCTGATCGGGTAATGTTCTTCCTGTCGCCGGACGGAGGCCCCAGGCCAGAACCGCCCGGCGAACACCCGAACAGAACCCTCAGGCGGGGGTTGCGTTCTGGTGGGCTATGGTGTAATTGGCAGCACGACTGATTCTGGTTCAGTTAGTCTAGGTTCGAGTCCTGGTAGCCCAGCGCGATCTTTGCTCAGTGAGATCGAGGCCCCCGTTGTGTAGCGGCCTAGCACGCCGCCCTCTCAAGGCGGTAGCGCCGGTTCGAATCCGGTCGGGGGTACGAGCCCGCAAGGGCTTTGACTGTGCCCCCGTTGTGTAGCGGCCTAGCACGCCGCCCTCTCAAGGCGGTAGCGCCGGTTCGAATCCGGTCGGGGGTACTCGGTTGCGGAAGGCCCTCCGTCCTCGGACGGAGGGCCTTCGCGCTCTCCGGGGCCGTCGGAGTCCGCCGCCTCAGCGGCCCGGCTCCCGGTTCTGCCCGGGGCCGGCCTCCCCGGGCGGGGCGAAGCGCCGCGCGGACTCCTGCGCGTGGGCCATCCGCCGCAGGCTCAGCAGCATGGGCTCGTAGAGCACGGTCAGGGCGACCGCGGCCTCGAGTTGCGTGGTCGGAGCCTCGAACTCCTCGATGAGGTCGAGATCGTGGCTCGCCAGCCGCTCGGCGAGCCGCCCGTAGGGGAGCAGCCGGTCCATTCCGCACGGATACCCCAGCCGCACCAGGGCGGCCAGGGAGGCGACCAGCATCCGGCATGCCGGGTACTCCGGGGGAACGGTCCAGCCCAGCCTCCGCTGGAGTTCGGCGGCTGTCCGCCGGGCCGTGGCGGTGGCCGGGTCGCTCTCGTCCGGTGCCGGCCCGTGCGGCAGCGCGCCGACGGCGCTGCCGAGCCGGGAGTTCTGGTCCAGGGTGTCGTCGGACACCGCGGACAGCACCTCGCGGGCGGTGGCCACCGGTATCCGGCCCACCTGGATCAGCGCGCGCACCAGCCGCAGCCGGCGCAGATGCTCCTCGCCGTAGTCGGCCTGGGTGGTGCTGATCCGGTCACCGGGCGGGAGCAGGCCTTCCCGCAGGTAGTACTTGATCGTCGCCGTGGACACCCCGCTGCGCTCGCTGAGTTCCGCCAGCCGCATGCTCCGTGGCCTCCTTCCGTTCCCCGGCCGGTGCCGCTCGTCTTGCGGCCGCCCTCGGAGAGTGGCACTATCCCATCATGAAGTGCTGGATAGTGCGGCTATCCAAGGTGAATCGGCAGCGAGGGAGGGGCCGGCATGGACGGCTCGGTGGTTCCGGAGCGGATGAGGGCGGCGGCCGAGGGAGAGGTGACGGTCTTCCTGGTCGGCATGCGGATCAACAGCTTCCGGCATGTCGGCAGCTGGTGGCCGGTGTTCCGGGCCATGCCGGGCATGCTCCGGGAGCTGGGGAGGGAGCAGGGGCTGCTCGGCTCGCGGGCGCTGCTCGGCGGGCCGCGGTTGTTCTTCCTGGTGCAGTACTGGGCCTCGCGTGAGCAGCTGCTGGCGTACGCCCGCGACTCCGGGGGCCGGCACCGTCCGGCCTGGGCCGAGTTCAACCGCGGGCTGCGGGCAGGGCGGGGCCGGGTGGGGCTGTGGCACGAGACCTATGTCGTGCCGGCCGGCTCGCACGAGTCGGTGTACATCGGCATGCCGCCCTTCGGGCTGGGGGCGGCCACCGGGACGGTGCCGGCCGACGGCCGGGGCTAGAGGCTGTCCCGCGGCCCCCGGCGGGCGCGCGGATGCCGGGACGGCCTCCAGTGCGCCCAGGGTCCGGTCAGGAGCCGCCGTTGCGCTTGAGGGCCTCGGTGAGCCGGTTGGCCGCGTCGATGAGGGCGTGGGCGTGCATCCGCCCGGGGTGGCGGGTGAGGCGCTCGATCGGGCCGGACACCGAGACTGCCGCGACCACGCGGTTGGACGGGCCGCGCACCGGGGCGGAGACGGAGGCGACCCCCGGCTCCCGCTCACCGATCGACTGGGCCCAGCCGCGCCGCCGGACACCGGAGAGCGCGGTGGCGGTGAAGCGGGCGCCCTGCAGTCCGTGATGCAGTCGCTCGGGCTCCTCCCAGGCCATCAGGATCTGGGCCGCCGAACCGGCCTTCATGGGCAGGGTGGATCCCACCGGAACGGTGTCCCGCAGGCCCGACAGCCGCTCTGCGGCCGCCACGCAGATCCGCATGTCTCCCTGGCGGCGGTAGAGCTGGGCGCTCTCACCGGTCACGTCGCGCAGATGTGTCAGCACGGGCCCCGCCGCGGCCAGCAGGCGGTCCTCGCCGGCGGCTGCGGCCAGTTCGGCCAGTCGCGGCCCGAGCACGAAGCGGCCCTGCATGTCCCGGGCCAGCAGGCGGTGGTACTCCAGTGCCACCGCCATCCGGTGCGCCGTGGGCCGGGCCAGTCCTGTCGCCCCGACCAGGCCGGCCAGGGTGGCCGGTCCGGACTCCAGGGCACCCAGAACCAGAGCGGCCTTGTCGAGCACGCCCACACCGCTGGAGTCACCGCGAGAGTTGTCCATGCAACGATACTTGCGTCTCACACTGTGAAACGCAAGTTCAATGTCGCCAGGAAACCGCCACTCTGGCTGTGGCGCTCCGCACAGCACGCGGTGCGCGGTCGCCCCCGCTCGCGGGGGAACGGGCGGCGGCCCATCCGGTTATCAGTAGCGCGACTCGACTCAAGAGGCCCGGCAGTGCGGCCGGCCGGAGGGAATGCGATGGGACGGACACTGGCTCAGAAGGTATGGGACGACCATGTCGTCCGGCGCGCGGAAGGCGAGCCCGACCTCCTCTACATCGATCTCCACCTGCTGCACGAGGTGACCAGCCCGCAGGCCTTCGACGGCCTGCGCAAGAACGGCCGCACGGTCCGCCGCACCGACCTCACCATCGCCACCGAGGACCACAACACCCCCACACTCGACATCGACAAACCGATCGCGGACCCCGTCTCCCGTGTCCAGTTGGAGACTCTCCGCAAGAACTGCGCGGACTTCGGTGTCCGGCTGCATCCGCTCGGTGACGCCGAGCAGGGAGTGGTGCACGTGGTCGGCCCGCAGCTGGGGCTGACCCAGCCGGGCACCACGGTGGTGTGCGGTGACAGTCACACCTCCACCCACGGCGCCTTCGGCGCGCTGGCCTTCGGTATCGGCACCAGCCAGGTCGAGCACGTACTGGCCACCCAGACACTGCCCATGGCCCCCTTCCGGACCATGGCGATCACCGTCCGCGGTGAACTCCCCCCGGAGGTCACCGCCAAGGACCTGATCCTGGCGATCATCGCCCGGATCGGCACCGGCGGCGGGCAGGGCTACGTCATCGAGTACCGGGGCGAGGCCATCGAGAAACTGTCGATGGAAGCCCGGATGACCATCTGCAACATGTCCATCGAGGCCGGCGCCCGCGCCGGGATGATCGCCCCCGACGAGACCACCTTCGACTATCTGCGGGGCCGTGATCACGCACCCCGGGGCGAGGACTGGGACGCCGCTCTCGCCTACTGGCGCACGCTGCGCACGGACGACGACGCCGTCTTCGACCACGAGGTGGTCATCGATGCCTCGACGCTCGCCCCCTTCGTGACCTGGGGGACCAACCCGGGCCAGGGGCTGCCGCTGTCGCAGTCGGTCCCCGACCCGGCGCTGATCGCCGACCCGAGCGAACGGCTGGCGGCGGAGAAGGCGCTGGAGTACATGGGGCTCAGCGCCGGACAGCCGCTGCGGGAGATCGCCGTCGACACCGTCTTCGTCGGTTCCTGCACCAACGGCCGCATCGAGGATCTGCGCGCCGCCGCCGCCGTGATCGAGGGGCGCAGGGTCGCGGACGGCGTCCGGATGCTGGTCGTTCCCGGATCGGTGCGGGTCGCGCTGCAGGCCGTGGAGGAAGGGCTGGACAAGGTGTTCACCGCCGCCGGCGCGGAGTGGCGGCACGCCGGCTGCTCCATGTGCCTGGGCATGAACCCCGACCAGCTCGCCCCGGGCGAGCGCTCGGCCTCCACCTCCAACCGCAACTTCGAAGGCAGGCAGGGCAAGGGCGGCCGGACCCACCTGGTCTCGCCGCAGGTCGCAGCCGCCACCGCGGTCACCGGCCGCCTCTCGTCCCCGGCCGACCTGGCCGACGCACCCACTCCCGCGGGGGTCTGAATCATGGAAGCTTTCACCACGCACACCGGCCGGGCCGTTCCGCTGCGCCGCAGCAACGTCGACACCGACCAGATCATCCCGGCGCACTGGCTGAAGAAGGTCACCCGGGACGGCTTCGAGGACGGACTGTTCGAGGCATGGCGCAAGGACCCCGCCTTCGTGCTGAACCAGCCGGAGCGCCAGGGCGCGACGGTACTCGTGGCCGGCCCGGACTTCGGTACCGGATCGTCCCGTGAGCACGCCGTGTGGGCTCTGCAGAACTACGGTTTCAAGGCCGTGATCTCCTCCCGATTCGCGGACATCTTCCGGGGCAACTCCCTCAAGAACGGCCTGCTGACGGTGGTCCTTCCGCAGGAGACCGTGGACGCACTGTGGGAGCTGACCGAGGCGGACCCGGGGGCGGAGATCACCGTGGACCTGGTCGGCCGGACCGTCCGCGCACCGGGTCTGGAGGCGCCCTTCGAGCTGGACGAGAACGCCCGGTGGCGGCTGCTCGAAGGTCTCGACGACATCAGCATCACGCTGCGCCACGAAGAGGCCATCGCTGCCTACGAACAGCGGCGACCGTCGTTCAAACCCCGGACCCAGTACGCCTGAGAGCCCCGCACCTGCCTCTCCGTCCCCAAGCGCGCCCTCCGCCACCCGGCGGGGGGCGCGTGCCTATGGTGGGGAAAGGTTGAGGGGTGCCGGGGTGACAACTCGCCCCAGATGGCACAATCGGTGCATGGAGCGCGACGGTCAACTCGAGCTGTACGGCCTGGTCGCCGCCCGGCTGAAAGCCGCGCACGAGCAGGTGAGGGCGCTGCCGCTCCCCGCTCCTCAACGGCAGGCTCTGGTCAGGAAACTCCTGGTCATCACGGCGGCCGCGAAGCAGGATCTGCCTGCCGCGGCCCGCCGGCTGGACGGTCTGATGCGCGATGTCGAGGAGGGCAGGTTCCCGCCAGGGGAACCCGGAAGTCCGGGCGGCGGAACTCCATGACGGCCCGCTTCGCTGCGACACGTTGACGATTCGCCCGTTTCACGTTTGATTTGCGGTATATATCTGCCTAACGTGCGAAAAGGCTTGAACACATTCGTTCCAGCAATGGCTCCGAAGGGGAAGACGTGAACAAGGCGCAGCTCGTTGAAGCGATTGCCGACAAGCTCGGCGGCCGGCAGCAGGCCGCCGATGCGGTGGATATCGTGCTGGATGCCATCATCCGGGCGGTGGTCGCCGGCGAGCGGGTCTCGGTGACCGGTTTCGGTTCGTTCGAGAAGGTCGAGCGGCCGGCACGCTACGCCCGCAACCCGCAGACCGGGGAGCGGGTCAGGGTACGGAAGACCTCCGTGCCCCGCTTCCGCGCGGGCCAGGGATTCAAGGATCTGGTGGCCGGGACGAAGAAGCTCCCGAAGAACGACGTCGCGGTCAAGAAGGCCCCGAAGGGCAGCCTCTCCGGCGGCACCGCCACGAAGAAGGCCGCGACGAAGAAGGCGGCGGCGAAGAAGACCACCGCCAGGAAGGCGGCGCCCGCCAAGAAGGCACCGGCCCAGAAGGCCGCGGCCCAGAAGTCCACCGCCAAGAAGGCGACGGCGAAGAAGACCACGGCCAAGAAGGCACCCGCGAAGAAGACCACCGCGAAGAAGACCACCGCCAAGAAGGCACCCGGCAGGAAAACCGCGTCGCGCAAGGCCACGGCCAAGAGGGCCGGTGCCCGCCGGCGGTGAACACCTCACCTCGGCAGCCGCCAGCGGACCGGAACGCCTCACGCGTCCGGTCCGCTCCTCGTGCGGGGGCCACGGCCCGGGAAACCCTCCATGGCGCCGCGGCTCCGGGCGGCAGCCGATAAGCTCACCTCATGCAGGCGACGGCGTACACCTACGACCCGGACACCAGGACGGGCAGCGTGCTGCTGGACGACGGCACTCCGCTGGACTTCGGCGCCGAGGCATTCGACGCCGGGGGCCTGCGGCTGCTGCGCCCCGGCCAGCGGGTCAGGATCGAGACATCGGGCGGAGGGGCACAGCCCCGGATCACCTGCGTGACGCTCCAGACCTTCTGAGCCCCTCCGCGCTCGCCGCAGCGGTACGCGGGCCGACACCCAGAACCAGCGCCGCACGCAGGTCGTCCTCGGTGTCCACATCCCGGCGCACGCTCTCCACACCGGTCAGTTCCAGCTCAGCAGCCCCCGACGCCCGGTGCCGCTCCCGCGAAGCGTCTCCGAACGCGGGAGCCAGCGGCACTCCCGGTCCGGCCGCGAGCACCGTGGTGCCGGTCCCCGCGGTGTCGGCGAGGAAGCTGCGGGGATGATGCCGCGCGGCCCGCAGCACCCGCGCCAGCTCCGAGGGGCGCAGAGCGGGCAGATCCGCGTGGAGAGCGGCCACGGAGGCCGTCGGCAGGCGTGCCCGGACCGTGTCGGCACCGTATGCCAGCGCGGGGTTCAGCCCGTTGCGGGGACCGTCGGGAACGATGCGCGCCCCCAGGGCACCCAGCCTCTCCCCGGCCACCGGGTCGTCCGTGACGACGGTCACCTCGCGCACCAGGGACGAGGCCAGCGCCGCGGTGACGGTGTCCTGGGCGAAAGCCAGCGCGAGCCCTGGACGCCTGCCGCCTGCCGCGGACAGCCTGCTCTTCGCCAGGGACAGCCGCTTCAGCGGCATGACCAGCGACCACTCCGACGGCATCCGTCCCACACCCTCTCGACACGTCGCCCTCATTGTCCCGCCGCCCCGCCGCACCCCCGCCCCGGGCCCACCCGGTCAACAGCGGGCTAGGGTGCTCAGGACCGGTCGGGGCGATGAGACGATCTGCTGGACAGCCCAACGGCCCGGGGTGAGACTTGTCCGGCTGTCCGCAGCAGGAGCGCCGCTGCAGCTAGAGGAGATGGTGTCCGAGTGTCCCGCCACAGAATCGGCTTCTGGTACCGGCTCGCCGCCGCTCTGGCGAAACCCCCGATGCTGCTCCTGTTCAACCGCGACTGGCGGGGAATGGAGCACATTCCGCGGACGGGGGGATTCCTCACCGTGGTGAATCACAACTCCTACCTCGACCCGCTGGCCTACGGCCACTTCCAGTACAACACCGGCCGCGTCCCTCGCTTCCTGGCCAAGGACGTGCTGTTCAACGACGGCTTCGTGGGACGGGTGATCCGGGGCACCGGCCAGATCCCCGTCTACCGGGAGACCGCGGACGCGGCGGACGCCTTCCGGGCCGCCGTCGAAGCGGTCCGGCGCGGTGAGTGCGTCGCCTTCTACCCCGAGGCCACCCTCACCCGCGACCCCGGACTGTGGCCGATGGAGGGCAAGACCGGTGCCGCCCGGGTCGCCCTGATAACGCGGGCCCCCGTGATCCCCGTCGCCCAGTGGGGAGCGCACGAGGCGATGCCGCCCTACGCACGGACCCGCCGGTTCCGGCCCTTCCCCCGCAAGACGTTCACGGTGGTGGCGGGGGAGCCCCTGGACCTCAGCGAGTTCTACGGCCAGGAAATCACCACCGAGCTGCTGCGCACGGTGACCGACCGCATCATGGATGCCATCACCGAGCTGCTGGCCGGGATCCGCGACGAGAAACCGCCGACCCGGCGTTATGTGCACCGCAGGCCCCAGTCCGCCGGCCGGAACGGCCAACAGTCCGTCGCGCCCGAAGAGGAGAAGAGTCAGTGACACGCGTCGCCGTCTACGGCAACGGATCGTGGGGCACCGCCTATGCCATGGTGCTCGCCGACGCGGGATGCGAGGTGACCCTCTGGGGCCGCCGCTCGGAACTGGCCGAGGCCATCAACACCACCGGTACCAACCCGGACTACCTGCCCGGAGTCCGGCTCCCCGCAGGGATCCGCGCCACCACCGACCCGGCCGAGGCGGCCCGTGACGCCGAGTTCACCGTGCTGTCGGTACCTTCTCAGACACTGCGCGAGAACCTCACCCGGTGGGCACCGCTGCTGCCCGGCTCCACCGTGCTGGTCTCCCTCATGAAGGGCGTCGAACTGGGCACCGCGAAGCGGATGAGTGAAGTCATCGAGGAGGTGGCCGGAGCGGAGCGGGAACGGGTCGCTGTGCTCTCCGGCCCGAACCTGGCCAAAGAGATCGCGTCCCGCCGGCCCGCGGCCTCGGTCGTCGCCTGCCGGGACGAGACCGTCGCCCGCCGACTCCAGAAGATCTGCCACACCGCGTACTTCCGCCCCTACACCAACACCGATGTCGTCGGCTGTGAACTCGGCGGCGCGGTGAAGAACGTCATCGCCCTGGCCGTCGGCATCGCCGACGGCATGCGGCTGGGAGACAACGCCAAGGCGTCCCTGATCACCCGCGGCCTGGCCGAGACCACCCGGCTCGGCCTGGCCATGGGAGCCGACGCCCACACGTTCGCCGGTCTCGCCGGCATGGGCGACCTGGTCGCCACCTGCTCCTCGCCGCTCTCCCGCAACCACACCTTCGGCACGAACCTCGGGCGCGGCATGACCCTGGAGGAGACCATCGCGGTCACCGACCAGACCGCCGAAGGCGTCAAGTCGTGCGTCTCGGTTCTCGATCTGGCACGCCGCCACGACGTCGAGATGCCGCTCACCGAGACGGTGGTGGGCATCGTCCACCGGGGCATTCACCCACTCGTCGCGCTCAAGGAGCTCATGTCCCGCAGCGCCAAGGCCGAGCACGGCTGACCGACGGCCACTACGTTAGGTAACCTCAGTCCGTTATGAGCAGCCAGTCCACTCCCCAGAACCCCAAGCCGCGCGTCGCCGTCGTCTTCGGCGGCCGCAGCTCCGAGCACGCCATCTCGGTTCTCACCGCCGGTGCCGTGCTGCGCGCGATCGACCGCACGCGCTACGACGTGCTGCCGATCGGCATCACCACGGACGGGCGGTGGGCGCTCACCGCGGACGATCCCGAACGCATGGCCATCCGGGACCGGGAACTGCCCGACGTGGAGCGGCTGACGGAACCGGGCACCGGCGGTGTGCTGCTGCCCGTCGACCCGGCCTGCCGCGAGGTCGTCCACTGCGAGCCGGGATCGGTGCCCACGGTGCTGGGCGAGGTCGACGTCGTCTTCCCCGTGCTGCACGGCCCCTACGGCGAGGACGGCACCCTCCAGGGCCTCCTCGAACTGTCCGGGGTCCCCTACGTGGGCGCCGGCGTGCTGTCCTCGGCCGTCGGCATGGACAAGGAGTACATGAAGCGCGTCTTCGGCTCCTTCGGGCTGCCGGTCGGCCCCTACGAGGTGATCCGGCCCCGGGAGTGGGAGACCTCGGCCGCCGCCGCCCGCAAGCGCGTCGTCGACTTCGCCGCCGAACACGGCTGGCCGGTCTTCGTCAAGCCCGCCCGGGCCGGATCGTCCATGGGCATCAGCAAGGTCGACGACCTGACCGGACTCGACGAAGCCATCGAGGAGGCACGCCGGTACGACCCGAAGGTCGTCGTCGAGGCGCTGCTGCGCGGCCGCGAGATCGAGTGCGGCGTCCTGGAGTTCGAGGAGGGCCCGCGCGCCAGCGTGCCGGCCGAGATCCCGCCCGTCTCCAGCCACGCCTTCTACGACTTCGAGGCCAAGTACATCGACTCCGCCCAGGGCATCGTGCCCGCCCCGCTCACCCCGTCGGAGACGCTGCGGGTGCAGGAACTGGCCGTCCGGGCCTTCGAGGCGGCGTCCTGCGAAGGGCTGGTCCGGGCCGACTTCTTCCTGACCGACGACGGCGAGTTCGTCATCAACGAGATCAACACCATGCCGGGCTTCACGCCCATCTCCATGTACCCGCGGATGTGGCAGGAGAGCGGCGTCAGCTACCCCGAGCTCGTCGACCGGCTGCTCCAGGCCGCCCTGCACCGTCCCACCGGCCTTCGCTGAGGCGGTGACGGACGCCGCCCGGGGGGACCGGGCGGCGTCACAGCGGCTTCTCCTCCACGGCGGTGGCCACGGCCTCGGCCAGATCCACCAGAACCCCGACCTCCGGTGCGTAGGCGCCCGGCACCACGACCTCGACGTACACCACCCGCTCGGTGGTGGTGAAGCGGTAGCCGTCCGGCTCTTCCTCCAGCAGCCACGACACGTCGTTCACGACCACCGCGTCGGACAGCGGGTCGTAGGTGTCGCTGCCGGGTGTCAGCACCTGCGGGCGGGGGACCCCGCAGCGCAGTACGATCGGCGGATCCCCCCAGAACGCGGCGTACGGAGTCTCCTCCGCCGGTGTCCCGCGCCGCTGCCCCTCGACCTCCCCGGGCAGGACGGCGTGCAGATCCCGGCAGACGGCGGCCGTCTCACCGGTGGGACGGGGGGCGTCCAGCTCCACCGGACCTGCCCCCGAGCAAGCTGCCAGGGCCAGGAGGGCGAGCGGCAGGACCGGCAGGCTCCGGCGGCACGTGGGGATGCTCACCCGGCGAGCATACGAGGCCCTACAGATGAACCACCGGGCAGGTCAGGGTGCGGGTGATGCCCGGGACCCGCTGCACCTCCGCGACGACCAGCCGGCCCAGTTCGTCGACGGTGCTCGCCTCCGCCCGCACGATCACGTCGTACGGCCCGGTCACGTCCTCGGCCCGGATCACCCCGGGGATCTCGGACATGAGGTCCGCCACGGCGGACGCCTTGCCCACCTCGGTCTGGATCAGAATGTACGCCTGTACCACGGGGTCCTCCACAGCGGCTACGAGGAGCGGGGGCGCTACGGTAGCGCGTCACGACCTGCCCGGGGAGACAGTGACCTGCTCTCTCCACGGTAGGTTGACGCTGGCGGAGAGCGAGCATGAGAAGAGGCGCCGGTGAAGGGCAGTGTGGGCGAGCTGGGCGAGTTCGGGCTGATCCGGGAGCTGACCTCCCGGATCACCAGTACCCCCGCCGTGCGGCTGGGCCCCGGCGACGACGCGGCCGTCGTCGCCGCCCCCGACCGCAGGGTCGTCGCCACCACCGACATCCTTCTGGAGGGCAGGCACTTCCGCCGGGACTGGTCCACCGCCTATGACGTCGGCCGCAAGGCCGCCGCCCAGAACCTGGCGGACATCGCCGCGATGGGGGCGGAGCCCACCGCCGTCCTGCTGGGGCTCGTGGTGCCCGCCGAGCTCCCCGTCACCTGGCCGACCGAGCTGATGGACGGCATCCGTGACGAGTGCGATGTGGCGGGGGCAGGCGTCGCGGGCGGTGACGTGGTGCGCGGGGACACCATCACCGTCTCGATCACCGCTCTGGGCGACCTCCGCAACCGCGAGCCGGTCACCCGCTCCGGGGCCCGCCCGGGGGACCTGGTGGCGGTCACCGGCTGGCTGGGCTGGTCCGCGGCCGGTCACGCCGTTCTCGCCCGGGGTTTCCGTTCCCCCCGGGCGTTCGTCGAGGCGCACCGCCGTCCGGAACCCCCCTATCGCGAGGGCCCGGCCGGAGCCGCCCTCGGCGCCACGGCGATGACCGATGTGAGCGACGGCCTCATCGCGGACCTGGGCCATGTCGCCCGGGCCAGCAAGGTCCGCATCGACATCTTCTCCGCGGCCCTGGACATCCCCGCCCAGATGAAGGACATCGGGCAGGCCGTCGGGGTGGATCCGCTGCACTGGGTACTCACCGGGGGAGAGGACCACGCCCTCATCGCCACTTTCCCGCCGGACACCAAACTGCCCGCCCGCTGGCGCGTCATCGGCGAGGTGCTTCATCCCTCCGCGCTGCCCCGGGTCACTGTCGACGACGCCGCCTGGGACAAGGCCGCGGGCTGGGACCACTTCGCCCCCTGACCGGCCTGGGGGCCGCGCGCAGCCGGGGCCGGGGCCCGTGTCCCGGGACGGACACCGGGGCCCGCCGCGGGCCGGTGGGCAGCCCTTAGGCTGACGGGCATGCGGATCCCCCCTCGCGTACTGACCGTGGCCGGCTCGGATTCGGGTGGCGGCGCCGGCATCCAGGCCGACCTCAAGACGATGCTCGCCCTGGGCACTCACGGAATGAGCGTCGTCACCGCCGTGACCGCCCAGAACTCCCTCGGTGTCCAGGGGGTCTGGGAACTGCCGGCCGATGCCGTGGCCGCTCAGTTCCGCAGCGTGGTGGACGACATCGGGGTGCAGGCGGTCAAGACCGGCATGCTGGCCACCACCGAGCTCGTGGAGACCGTCGCCGGCCTGCTCAGCGGCCTTCAGGCCCCCGTGGTGGTCGACCCGGTGGGTGTCTCCAAGCACGGTGACGCCCTGCTGGCCCCCGATGCTCTGGACGCCGTGCGGGGCAGACTGCTGCCCACCGCGACCGTGGCGACCCCCAACCTCGACGAGGTCGCCCAGTTGACCGGCATCCGCGTCGCGGATGAGAAGGACATGCGGCGGGCCGCGGACGCCGTCCTGACGCACGGCCCGCAGTGGGCCCTGATCAAGGGCGGTCACCTGCCGGGAGACGCCGCCGACCTGCTCACCGACGGAACCGCGGTCCACTGGTTCCGCGCGCCCCGGCTGGACAACCGTCACACCCACGGCACCGGCTGCACCCTCGCCGCCGCGATCGCCGCCGAGCTGGCCAAGGGCCACCCCGTCCCCAGGGCGGTGGCGACCGCCAAGAACTACGTCACCGCGGCGATCGAGCACGGCTTCCCCCTCGGCGCCGGCATCGGCCCGGTCCACCACGCCCACCCCTTCACCCAGGGCATCTGAGTACTTCTCCTCGTGACGCGCCACTTTCCGTCCTCGTACCCTCACAATCCGCTGATGAGGAGGGGTTGTGCCATCGGGTACGAACGGGGAGCACCACGGAACGCAGGACCCGGCCGGCCGGACCCGGCTGAACGGGCTGATCGACGAGTGGGAGGGGCCGCCGCGTGACGGGACGGCCGATCTGGAGACCGACTCTTCGCGTGCTGCAGTACGCCGGAGGGGCAGAGTCCCCGCGGGGAGTACCGAGGGCGGCGGATGCGAGAACGTGCATACGGCGGGAGGCCGGCCCGACCTGTGAGGGTCGGACCGGCCTCCCGCCGTATGCCGGCCGGGCCGCGCGGCCCGGAGGGGTCAGCGCGTGACCTTGCCGGCCTTGATGCACGAGGTGCAGGCGTTGAGGCGCTTCGGGGTCCCGTTGACCACGGCACGCACCCGCTGGATGTTGGGGTTCCAACGGCGGGGGGTGCGGCGGTGCGAGTGGGAGATGCTGTTGCCGAAGCCCGGCCCCTTGCCGCAGACGTCGCAGTTGGCAGCCACGGGTCACTCCAAAGACGGGTCAGCCCCGCTCGCGCGGGGAGACAGAAACTTATGCTGGGATCCCGGCCGGTGAGGTCCAGGGGATTCGCCCGATACGCATCAGGCAACTGGGGCAGCATACAACGGCTGCTCGCGGGGAGCGAAATCGAGCCGAGGGCTTAAGCTGCACCGGTTGTCCGTCCGCCCGCCGGCCGAGGAGGTCCGCCCGTGTCGCAACCGCTCGATGCCGCGGCGGTACGGCGCTGGTGCACGATCGCGCTCGACAGTCTCGGCCGCAGCCGGGAGGACATCGACGCGATCAACGTCTTCCCGGTGGCCGACAGCGACACCGGCACCAACCTGTATCTCACGGTCGAGTCCGCCGCCCAGGCCGTGACCGCCGCCGACGAGGGCGGGCCGACGCTGGCCGAGGCGGTGCGGACCATGGCGCACGGCGCGCTCATCGGTGCCCGCGGCAACTCCGGCACCATCCTGGCGCAGCTGCTGCGCGGGATGGCGCAGGTGCTGGCGCGTGCCGGGGACCCCGCGGACGCCGAGGCACTGCGGCAGGCGCTGGCGCAGGCCGTCACCTCCGCGTACCAGGCCGTGGCGCATCCGGTGGAGGGAACCATGCTCACGGTTGCCCGGGCCGCCGCCGAGGCGGCCGGGCGCTGTGAAGGTGAAGCAGCCGATGTGGCCGGTGCTGCCTGCGCCGCGGCCCGCGAGGCCCTGGCCGCGACGCCCGGCCAGCTGGAGGTGCTGGCCCGGGCCGGAGTCGTCGATGCCGGGGGGACCGGACTCGCCGCGGTCCTGGAGGCCCTGGACGCGGCGCTCTCCGGGCGCCGTCCCGACACCGCGCGTCATCA
The DNA here is from genome assembly GCF_039529215.1 of Streptomyces sodiiphilus. Taxonomy (NCBI): domain Bacteria; kingdom Bacillati; phylum Actinomycetota; class Actinomycetes; order Kitasatosporales; family Streptomycetaceae; genus Streptomyces; species Streptomyces sodiiphilus. The sequence goes on from NZ_BAAAMJ010000006.1 coordinate 16,582, forward strand.
CGGGCTCGCCCGGAGCGGACCGGCCCCGGCCCCGGCGCCGGCCGGCGCGGGCTGCCCGCCCGCCATGGGCGCTGGAACCGCCTTCGAGGTGCTGTATCTGCTGGAGGCCGGTGACAGCGAGGTGGCCGCGCTGCGGGACCGGCTGGACGCCCTGGGGGACTCCCTGGTGGTGGTCGGCGGCGACGGTCTGTGGAATGTCCATGTGCACACCGAGGAGCCGGGTGCCGCGGTCGAGGCGGGCATCGAGGCGGGACGCCCCTACCGCATCCGGATCAGCCATCTGCGCAGCGTCGCCGTCCCCGAGGAGCGGGCCCCGCGGTCCGTTGTCGCCCTGATGCCCGGCGACGGTCTGGCCGCGCTGTGCGAAGAGGCCGGCGCCACCGCGCTCACTGTGCGTCCGGGAGAGCCTCCGGGCAGCGGGGAACTGGCCGCGGCGATCCACCGGGCTCACGCCCGCGAGGTGGTGCTGCTGCCCAACGACCACGCGCTGTGGCACGCCGCGGCCGCTGCCGCGGAACAGGCCAGGGCGGAAGGGGTGCGGGTGGCGGTCATACCCACCCGGTCCCCGGTCCAGGGGATCGCTGCCCTGGCGGTCCACGCCCCCGAGCGGCGGTTCGACGAGGACGTGGTGGCCATGACGTCGGCGGCCGGCGCCACCCGTTTCGGAGAGGTGACCGTCGCCGAGCGGGAGTCGTGGACGATGGCCGGGATCTGCCAGGCGGGCGACGTGCTCGGGCTGGTGGACGGTGACGTCGCGGTCATCGGTGACGACCCGCTGCGGGTCGCGGGCGACGTGCTGACGCGGATGCTGTCGGCCGGGGGCGAGCTCGTCACCCTGGTGCTCGGCGCCGGCGCCGCCCCGGAGCTGGCCGGACGGCTCCAGGAGCGGGTGCGCGGCGGGCACCTGGGGGTGGACACGGTGGTGTACGAGGGGCGGCAGACCGCGCTGCTGCTGATCGGTGTGGAGTAGTCCGGACTGTCACCGCGATGGTGTGCAATGGCAGCGTGACCGCGCCGCGCGAACCGATCAGCGAACCCCTGCAGGAGCCCCTCAAGAAGGTCGTCGGGGGGACCACCGCCAAGGTGATGGCCGACCACCTCGGCCTGCACACGGTCGGTGATCTGCTGCACCACTACCCCCGCCGGTACGCCGAGCGGGGAGAGCTGACGGGGCTCGGTGACCTGCCGCTGGACGAGCACGTCACGGTCGTCGCCGAGATCGCGGACGCCCGGGTGCACACCTTCAACCGGGGCAAGGGGCAGCGGCTGGAGGTCACGCTCACCGACGGCACCGGCCGACTGCGGCTGGTCTTCTTCGGGCGGGCCGTCCACCACCACAGGACGGTGCTGGTGCCCGGCCGCCGCGGCATGTTCGCGGGCAAGGTCTCGGTGTTCAACCGGAAGCTCCAGCTGTCGCACCCGGCCTACGAGCTCCTGGGGGAGGGCAGCGGCGCGGAAGCGGCCGAGGACTTCGCCGGCCGGCCGCTGCCGCTGTACCCGGCCTGCAAGCAACTGGAGTCGTGGAAGATCGCCAAGGCGGTCGGCCTGGTGCTGGGCTCGCTGAGTGCCGAGGGATGGAAGGGGCTGGCCGATCCGCTGCCCGAGGCGCTGCGCGCCGAGCGGGGGCTGCTGCCGCTGCCCGAGGCGTTCCTCAAGGTGCACCAGCCGCGAACGCGGGCCGATGTCGCCGCCGCCAGGTCCCGGCTGAAATGGGACGAGGCATTCGTGCTCCAGGTCGCTCTGGCGCGCCGCCGGCACGCGGACGGTCAGTTGCCCGCCGTGGCCCGTCGCCCGTCGCCGGGCGGCCTGCTGGACGCCTTCGACCGCGGGCTTCCGTTCACGCTGACCGATGGCCAGCTGCGCGTCAGCCGGGAGATCTTCACGGATCTGGCGGCCGAGCACCCCATGCACCGCCTTCTCCAGGGGGAGGTCGGCAGCGGCAAGACGCTCGTGGCGCTGCGGGCGATGCTCGCGGTCGCGGACGGCGGGGGGCAGGCCGCGCTGCTGGCACCGACCGAGGTGCTGGCCCAGCAGCACCATCGTTCGGTCACCGAGATGATGGGCGAGCTGGCCGAGGGCGGCATGCTGGGTGGCGCCGAACAGGGCACCAAGGTCGTTCTGCTGACCGGTTCGATGGGAGCGAAGGCCCGCAGGCAGGCACTGCTGGACGCCGCCACGGGGGAGGCCGGCATCGTGATCGGCACCCATGCGCTGATCGAGGAACGGGTACAGTTCCATGACCTGGGTCTGGTCGTGGTCGACGAGCAGCACCGGTTCGGCGTGGAGCAGCGCGACGCCCTGCGGTCCAAGGGGAAGCAGCCGCCGCACCTGCTGGTCATGACGGCCACCCCGATCCCGCGCACGGTGGCCATGACGGTCTTCGGTGATCTGGAGACCTCGGTGCTCGACCAGCTTCCGGCCGGCCGCTCTCCCATCGCCAGCCATGTGGTGCCGGTCCGGGACAAGCCGCACTTCCTGACGCGAGCCTGGGAGCGGATCCGGGAAGAGGTGGCGGCGGGTCACCAGGTGTATGTGGTCTGCCCCCGTATCGGGGACGAGGGCGAGACGGCCGGTGCCGGCGCCCCGGGCGGAGGTGCGGGGGAACAGGCGGACGGGGAGTCACCGGAGGAAAGCGGCGACGGGGACGACCGGCGTCCGCCGCTCGCGGTGCTGGACGTCGCGGCGGAGCTCGCCGGAGGGCCGCTGGCGGGGCTGCGCGTGGAGCCGTTGCACGGCCGGATGGCCCCGGAGGCCAAGGACGAGACGATGCGGAGGTTCGCCTCCGGCCAGGTGGATGTCCTGGTCGCCACCACGGTGATCGAGGTCGGGGTGAACGTCCCCAATGCCACCGTCATGGTGATCATGGACGCCGAGCGGTTCGGGGTCTCCCAGCTGCACCAGCTCCGCGGCCGGGTCGGCCGTGGTTCGGCCGCCGGGCTGTGCCTGCTGGTGAGCGAGGCGCCGGAAGGGAGTCCCGCCCGCAGACGGCTGGACGCGGTGGCCGCCACCTCGGACGGCTTCGAGCTGTCCCGCATCGACCTGGAGCAGCGGCGCGAGGGCGACGTGCTGGGGCAGGCGCAGTCCGGCGGGCGCAGCAGTCTGCGGATGCTGGCCGTCATCGAGGACGAGGAGGTCATCGCGGCGGCCCGGGAGGAGGCCGGCGCGCTGGTCGCCCGGGACCCCGGGCTCGTCGGCCATCCGGCGCTGCGCACGGCGCTGGACGCGCTGCTGGACGCCGAGCGCGAGGAGTATCTCGACAAGGGCTGACCTGCGTCTCAGGGGTGCCCGCGGCCGTGGTCCGGCGGCCCGCGATTGTCAGTGACGGGTGGGAGAATGGACCCAGTCCGCGGTGATCCATCCGGGATTGCGCGCGGTGGGATGACTGGGGGTCTTCCATGGCGTTTCGCCACACCAACGAACTGCCCCTCGGAGACAAGATCTTCCGTGTCGAACTGGCCAGCCACGACGACATCACCGTGACCCTGACCCTGACCGGCCGGCACGAGGCGCGCCCCGGGGGCGCCCCGCTGGCCGCCGGCTCGCTCACCATGCCGCTGGCGGACGTCCCCGCCCTGCGGATCGCGCTCAACAGGGGGCTGAGGGCCCTCGCGCTCGCCGCGGATGTGGCCGAGCCCATCCCGGACCGGGACATCCTCCGCGAGCTCTTCCCGGGCCACGGCGCGCCGTGGATACCCCAGCACGAAGAGGATCTCGTGCAGCGGTTCCACGCGGGGGAGACCGTCGCCCGGATCGCGGCCCGGTTCGGGCGCACTCCGGATTCCGTACGGGCCAAGCTCCGGGAGCTCGGCCACGACCCCCGCCGCCCGGAGTACTGCCCGCCGGACGGCTGTCTGTCCTGGTCCCGCTATGCCTCCCCGGCTCTGGTCGGTGCGGTCGAGGAGGGCGACGCGGGCTGAGCGCGCGGGCCCGGTTCCGCGGCCGCGCCGGCCGCGGAACCGGGCTGTGCGCCCTGCTCCGTGCGGGTGGCCGGGGCATCGGGTACGGGTAGCCGAAAACCGCCCCCGCCGCGCGACCGTTCCACTACGGTGTGTGTCCGCGGGGCAGTGGAGACATGACTGGCGAGGGTCATACCGGGAGGATTCGGCATGGGCGACCGAGCAGGGGACGGGCCGCGGTGGCGGGTGCCGTCGGGGCGGAGACCGTACACCGTGGCCGTTCCGGAGGTCCGGCTGCCCGGACCGCGGTCCTACCCCGGGCTGGACGGCCCGGAGCACGCCAGGAGGCTGCTGCGCCGGGCGGAGAACCCGGACCGGCCCGGTGCCGGGACACTGCGCCGGCTCTCGTCCTCGCGGGGCTACGGCATCGAGCGGATGCCCGAGCTGCCCTGGGCTCTCGACCAGCGGATCTGGTGCTCGGTGTACGAGCACGCCTTCCTGCTCGACGACGAGAGCGTCCTGTGCCTGTACGAGCTGGAGCACGACTTCACACCCGGCCGGCGCCTGGTCTGCGAGGTCTACTCCGACGAGCCGGCGGCCTGTGAGGCGGCCCGGCGGCACGCGCGGGCCTTCGGGGGAGCGGGCATGCGCTGAGCCGCCCGCCTTCCGGCGCCGGTGCCGACCTCGCCGCGTGCGCCGCGCGGTCCGCGTATAGCGTGGGGGCGACGCCGATTCGGATGAGCTGAGAAGGATCCCTCATGACCCGCGTGATCGCCGGGACGGCGGGCGGCCGGCGGCTGGCCGTCCCGCCCGGCAGTGGCACCCGGCCGACCTCCGACCGGGCACGCGAAGGGCTGTTCTCCACCTGGTCGGCGCTGGCGGGCTCCCTGGAGGGAGCCAGAGTGCTCGATCTGTTCGCCGGTTCCGGAGCGGTCGGACTGGAGGCGCTCTCCCGCGGTGCCGCGCACGCGCTGATGGTGGAGCCGGATGCCCGGGCCGCCCGGACGGTGCGGGAGAACATCCGCTCCCTCGGCCTGCCGGGCGCCGAACTGCGTACCGCCCGGGCGGAGCAGGTCCTCGCCGGGCCGCCCCCGGAGCCGTACGACCTGGTGTTCCTCGATCCGCCCTACGCCGTGACCGACGCCGCGCTGCGGGAGATCCTGCTCACACTCCTGGCGGATCGCTGGCTCAACGGTGGCGCAATCGTCACCGTGGAACGAAGCACCAGAGGCGGAGAGTTCGGCTGGCCGACGGGGTACCGCGCCCTGCGGGCCCGCCGCTACGGCGAGGGAACGCTCTGGTACGGTCGCGCCGCCGAAGACGACATTACCGACCGGTCATGACGGGCCGGGAGAGCAGGGAGAGACCGTTGCGCCGCGCTGTCTGTCCGGGGTCCTTCGACCCCATCACCAATGGCCACCTGGACATCATCTCCCGGGCCTCGAAGCTCTACGACGTGGTTCACGTCGCAGTGATGATCAACAAGTCGAAACAGGGGCTGTTCTCCGTGGACGAGCGCCTCGCACTGATCGAGGAATGCACCAGTGGCTACGGCAACGTGGTGATCGAGGCGTTCCACGGCCTGCTGGTGGACTACTGCAAGCAGCGTGACATCCCGGCCATCGTCAAAGGCCTCCGCGCGGTCAGCGACTTCGACTACGAACTGCAGATGGCCCAGATGAACCACGGCCTCTCGGGTGTCGAGACGCTCTTCGTCCCCACCAATCCCACCTACAGTTTCCTCTCCTCCTCTCTGGTCAAGGAGGTCGCGACGTGGGGCGGGGACGTCTCCCATCTGGTCCCCGGGCCGGTGGTGCGGATGCTCACCGAGAAGCTTCCAGGACGCTGACCGCACGCCGCCCGGGCGGCGTACAGTCGTTCCGTGGACGTTCAGCAGAAACTCGATGAGATCGTCGCAGCGGTCGAAGGGGCGAAGAGCATGCCCATGTCCGCCTCCTGCGTCGTCAACCGCAGCGACCTCCTCGCCCGCCTGGAGGAGGTGCGCGAGGCGCTCCCGGGCTCCCTCGCCCAGGCCCAGGAGGTGCTCGGAGGCCGGGAACAGGTGGTCGCCGAGGCCGAGGAGGAGGCCCGTCGCATCATCGAGGCCGCCCGTGCCGAGCGCGGCTCGCTCGTCGACGGCACCGAGATCGTCCGGCAGGCCCGGGCGGAGGCGGACCGTCTGCTGGCCCAGGCGCGACAGGAGGCCGAGGAGGTCAGAGCCGAGGCTGACGACTACGTCGACAGCAAGCTGGCCAACTTCGAGGTGGTCCTCAACAAGACCATCGGTTCGGTGGACAGGGGCCGGGAGAAGTTGCTGGGCGCGGACCGGGGGGACCCGCAGGAACTGCTGGCGCGCGCCGACTCCTACGTCGAGGCGCAGTTCGGCGCCATCGAGGCGGTGCTGCGCAAGACCCTGGAGGCGGTGGGCCGGGGCCGGCAGAAGCTCACCGGGCACCGGCCGATCGACGAACTGGCCGAGCACGTGGCAGCTCAGGAGGCACAGGAGGCCGCCGACGGGCGGCACCCCTACGCCCCCCCGGCCGGGCAGGAGCAGGACACCTACTCCTATCTGGGGATGGCGCCCCAGGGGCAGGACTACGACGAACAGGGCCCGCCCCAGCAGTCCCCGCAGCCCCGGCAGGATCAGTACGCCGCGCAGGCCGCCGCGGGCGGGTACGGCCAGGACGCTTACGCCGGAGCGGATTACGGGCCGGGCGGCTACCAGCAGGCCGGCTATCCCCAGGAGGCGTATCCCTCGCAGGACTACTCCCAGGACGGCTACTCCCAGGAGGGGTACACCCAGGATCCCTACGGACAGCAGCAGGGGGTCCCCCCGCAGGGCGGGACCCAGGACCCGTACGGCTACCGGCAGTCCGGCGGGTACGGGGGAGGCGGGACGCTGGACGAGACGAGCCTGTTCGACACCGGCATGATCGACGCCGAGCAGTTGCGCAGGTACGAGCAGGGGCGGGGACAGTGAGCGCGGCCGCCGGCTCGATTGGGAGCCCGGCGGCCGGTGCCGTATGCTGAACCTTCGGCCGTGGCACCCTCGGTGATCACGGCTGCCCGCCCGGACCCGGCGCACGGCAGCGCTCCGGAAAGCTCTTCCCGGGGCCGGCCCGCCACCACCATGACCCGCAGAAAGTGCAGAGCCCTGAAAGCCTCCCTGGACCACCGCGACCCCCTCGTGTTCGACACACGCGAGCTGGGGCGGCGTCCCGGTGCGCTGAAGAGGGTCGCCCGCACGGTCGACGCCCCGGCAGACCTCGGCATCGAGGTCATCGGGGTGCCGCAGGGCGCCCCGCTGGAGGTCGAACTCCGCATGGAGTCGGTCATGGAGGGGGTGCTGGTCACCGGTACCGCCCGTGCACCGGTGGAGGGCGAGTGCGTAAGGTGTCTGGAGCCGCTGCAGCGAGAGTGCGAGGCGGAGTTCCAGGAGATGTTCTCCTACCCCGACGCCGTCGACCGGAGCCGTACCGCGGACACCGGAGGCGACGCCGGGGACACCGAGGAGGACACTCACGTTCTCGAGGGCGACCTGTTCGACCTCGAACCCGTGCTGCGGGACGCGGTGGTGCTCGCACTGCCGCTGCAGCCGGTGTGCCGGGAGGACTGCCCGGGTCTGTGCCCCCAGTGCGGGGCGCTGCTCGCGCGGGATCCCGGCCACCATCACGATGATGCCGTCGACATCCGGTGGGCGGCACTGCAGGAGCTTGCCGGGACCATGGGTTCCGGGAAGCCGGCAGACGAAGACAAGGCACCCCGCGACAGCGGGGACGATCCACAGGAGAAGTAGCCGTGGCTGTTCCGAAGCGGAAGATGTCGCGCAGCAACACGCGCCACCGCCGGTCGCAGTGGAAGGCTGCGGTCCCCAACCTGGTCACGTGCGAGCGCTGCCAGGAGCCGAGGCTGCAGCACACCGCGTGCTCCAACTGCGGCACGTACAACCGCCGTCAGGTCCTCGAGGTCTGATCGGCGGGTGACAGGCTCCATGTCGCACGCCAGTACGTCGAAGGGCCAGACGTCGGCCGACACAGCCTCGCCCCACGCGGTTCTGGAAGGGCGGCTCGGCTATCAGCTCGAGCCCGCCCTTCTGGTGCGTGCTCTGACGCACCGCAGCTATGCCTACGAGAACGGTGGACTGCCGACCAACGAGCGTCTGGAGTTCCTCGGGGACTCGGTGCTGGGGCTGGTGGTCACCGACACCCTCTACCGGAGGCACCCGGACCTCCCCGAGGGGCAGCTCGCCAAGCTGCGCGCCGCCGTGGTCAACTCCCGGGCGCTCGCCGAGGTCGCCCGCGAGCTGGACCTGGGCGCCTTCGTCCGGCTGGGGCGCGGGGAGGAGGGGACCGGCGGCCGGGACAAGGCGTCGATCCTCGCCGACACGCTCGAGGCCGTCATCGGCGCCGTGTACCTGGATCAAGGGCTCCCGGCCGCGGACGAACTCGTGCACCGGCTCTTCGACCCGGTGATCGAGCGGTCGTCGAATCTGGGGGCAGGCCTGGACTGGAAGACCAGCCTTCAGGAGCTGAGCGCCGCGCAGGGCCTGGGCGTACCGGAGTACGTGATCACCGAGACCGGTCCCGATCACGAGAAGACGTTCACGGCAGCCGCGCGGGTGGGCGGCGTCACCTACGGCACGGGCACCGGGCGGAGCAAGAAGGAAGCCGAGCAGCAGGCTGCCGAGACCGCCTGGCGGGCCATCCGTTCGGCCGCGGACGAGCAGGGCGGCGGAGCCGGTTCCGTTGCCTGAACTCCCCGAGGTCGAGGTCGTCCGGCGAGGGCTGGAACGCTGGGTGGGCGGGCGCACCGTCGCCTCCGCCGAGGTGTTCCACCCCAGGGCCGTCCGCCGTCACCTGGCGGGGCCGGACGACTTCGCGGCCCGGCTGCGCGGTGCCCGGGTGGACGTGCCGCACCGGCGGGGCAAGTACCTGTGGCTGCCGCTCGAGGGTGGCTCAGCCCTGCTCGCCCATCTGGGAATGAGCGGCCAGCTCCTGATCCAGCCGGCCGGCGCGCCCGACGAGAAGCACCTCCGGGTCCGGATCGTTTTCGCCGACCCCGCCCGTGGCGAGCTGCGCTTCGTCGACCAGCGGACCTTCGGCGGGCTCTCGGTGCATCCCCTGACCGCGGCCGGCCTGCCGGACGTGATCGCGCACATCGCCCGTGATCCGCTGGACCCGGAGTTCGACGAGGAGGCGTTCCACCGCGCGCTGCGCAGCCGGCGCACCACGGTCAAGCGGGCGCTGCTGGATCAGTCGCTGATCAGTGGCGTGGGCAACATCTACGCCGACGAGGCGCTGTGGCGCTCACAGCTGCACTACGACCGCCCCACCGCCACGTTCACCCGGCCGCGCACCGCCCTGCTGCTGACGCACCTTCGCGAGGTGATGACCGAGGCGCTGGCCCAGGGCGGGACCAGTTTCGACAGTCTCTATGTCGACATCAACGGCGCCTCGGGCTATTTCGACCGGTCGTTGGACGCCTACGGCAGGGAGCACCAGCCCTGCCGCCGCTGCGGTGCGCAGATGCGGCGCCGGGCGTGGATGAACCGCTCCAGCTACTTCTGCCCGCGCTGCCAGCGGCCGCCGCGCGCCGTCCCCGCGGTGCGCGCCGTGGGCCGCCAGGCGTCTCAGTAGCCGAAGTTCTGTGTCCACCACGGGCCGCCGGATCCGTGGTGGACGCCGACTCCGAGGGTCTTGAAGTTGCAGTTGAGGATGTTGGCGCGGTGCCCGTCGCTGTTCATCCAGGCCTCCATCACCGCGGCGGCGTTGCGCTGGCCGCGGGCGATGTTCTCGCCGCCGAGGTTGCGGATTCCGGCGGCCTCGGCCCGGTCCCAGGGGCTGCGCCCGTCGGGGTCGGTGTGGGAGAAGAAGCCCCGCTCGGCCATGTCCCGGCTGAAGTCGGTGGCCAGCCGTGCCAGCGGGGCATCGTGCGTCACCGGCTGGCAGCCCGCTTTGGCCCGCTCCTGGTTCACCAGCTGGAGGACAGCCGCGGCCTCGCTCTGGGCAGGGTCCGAGGACGGCGACGAGCTGGAGGGGGCGGCCGTCGGCGAGCTGGTGGTGGGTGCCGGTGCCGGGGCGGAGGTGTTCGGGGCCGCCGCGGGGGTGGAGGCCGGTGCCGAGGCCGTCGGCTCGGACTCCTCGGTCTCCTCGGGTTCCGGAGTCTCCTCGGACTCCTCGGGCTCCGGTGAGGGGTCCTGGGTCTCCTCGGTGGCCGACGGGGTCGGGGAGGGAGAGCGCGAGGTGTCGCGGCTGCTGCGCTCCTCGGTACGGTCGACGTCCGGGGTGGGGGACCCGGTGTGCAGGCTGCGGCCGCCCTCGTGGGCCTGGATGTCCCTGCTGTCGTTCAGGGTGAAGCGTTCGCCGGCTCCGGGCAGTACACCGCTGCCCATGGCCATGGCGCCGACGGTGAGCGCGGCGGAGGCTCCGAGCAGCCCGGTGCGGGCAGGGCTTTGCTTGCGGTGAGCGCCCCGGCGGCTCCCGGTCTGCACCGGGGCTTCCTGGGCGGCACGGCGATGGCGGCCCATCTATGGCACCGTCCCTCGTCAACTCGACAATCAGAAGTTCACCCGAAGGTGTGGCTTTCTGGGCCGTGACTGTACGGCATTCGAGGTGCGGTCGGTGCGGCGGTGAAGCAAATGACCGGATAGCGTGCATCACATGAGCGGCACGGTTCCGGAGGAAGCGGTGCGGATGACGGCCTGGGTGCGCGGACGGGTGCAGGGGGTCGGCTTCCGCTGGTTCACCCGGGCGCGTGCGCTGGCCATCGGGGATCTGCGGGGGTTCGCGCTGAACCGGGAGGACGGCCGCGTGCAGGTGGTGGCCGAGGGGCCGAGGGAGAGCTGCGAGAAGCTGCTCGCGTGGCTGCGGGAGGGCGACACGCCCGGGGCGGTGACCGGAGTGACTGAGATCTGGGCCACACCCCGGGGCGGCTACGCGGACTTCGCGGTGCGGTGACGTGCGCGCGGCGGTCGCGGAAAAGTCCCCGGAACTGGTTGCCAACCCCGCTCTCACGTGCGAGGATGCGGCAACGATGAGTGATCGTCACGCTCCGGGTCCGCCGGATGAGGTCAGCCGCCGCAGAGCGCCGGGCCCGCGCCGGGACAGTGCCCCCGGCGATACGGGGTGTGATCGTGTTGACCGTATTCCCTTTTGGTGAGACGCTAAAAGTCCCCGCGCCTCATGGCTGTGGAGCCCCCTGGAACACAGGCGTAGCAGGCACTGCGGGTGCGACCCCTCACCAACCACAACGGCTTCGGTCGGTCACTCAGTGTGGAGGACCATCCATCATGGCAAAGGCGCTTCTCGGTTACGTCAGTGGCTCCGACCCCCGGGTCCTCGCCGAGATGCGACGGCTTCAGCAGCGCGTCCAGGACCTCGAGACCCAGCTGGTACGGGTCCAGGCTCAGAACGACGCACTGGCCGCCGCGGCTCGGGACGACTCGATGCTCAAGAGCATTGACGTCTCCAACGCGGAGCCCGCGCTGACCTGACAGGGTTGTTGCGAGTCAGTCAGCGGCGGTCGCCGCCTGATAATGCGAGGGACGTCCGGGTGGCGTCCCTTCGTCATGTGCGGGCCACGTGCCGCGGCGCAGCCGGCCGACAGGGGGAGGGGGTGCGGAGGGCGGGTCGCCCGCAGGTAGGGAACACTTCGCTCACTGACAGGTGTGCCCTGCATACACCGCGGCGAAACAGCCGATTGCGGGACAGCGGACGGTAGAGTCCCACGGCGTGCACCTCAAGACCCTGACCCTGCGGGGCTTCAAGTCCTTCGCCTCGGCCACCACGCTGCGGTTCGAGCCGGGGATCACCTGCGTGGTCGGGCCGAACGGTTCGGGCAAGTCCAACGTGGTCGACGCCCTGTCCTGGGTGATGGGGGAGCAGGGCGCCAAGTCGCTGCGCGGCGGCAAGATGGAAGATGTCATCTTCGCCGGTACGACCGGCCGTCCGCCGCTGGGCCGCGCCGAGGTCTCCCTGACGATCGACAACTCCGACGGTGCTCTGCCCATCGAGTACGCCGAAGTCACCATCACCCGCATCATGTTCCGCAACGGCGGCAGCGAGTACCAGATCAACGGCGACACCTGCCGGCTGCTGGACATCCAGGAACTGCTCTCCGACTCCGGCATCGGCCGCGAGATGCACGTCATCGTCGGCCAGGGACAGCTCGACTCGGTGCTGCACGCCGACCCCACCGGCCGGCGGGCCTTCATCGAGGAGGCCGCGGGGGTTCTCAAGCACCGCAAGCGCAAGGAGAAGGCGCTGCGCAAGCTGGACGCGATGCAGGCCAACCTCGCCCGGGTGCAGGACCTGACGGATGAGCTGCGCCGACAGCTCAAGCCGCTGGGGCGGCAGGCCGCGGTCGCCCGCAGGGCGGCGGTCATCCAGGCAGACCTGCGCGACGCCAGGCTGCGACTGCTCGCCGACGACCTGGTCACACTGCGCCGGGCGTTGCGGGCGGAAGTCGCGGACGAGGCTGTCCTCAAGCAGCGCAGGCAGCACGCGGAGGAGGCACTGAACGAGGCCGAGCGCCGGGAGGCGGACTTGGCACAGGAGGTCCGCACCCTGGCCCCGCGGCTGCAACGGGCCCAGCAGACCTGGTACGAACTCTCCCAGCTCGCCGAGCGAGTGCGCGGCACCGTGGGGCTCGCCGACGCCCGGGTCAAGAGCGCCCGGGATCTGCCGCAGGACGAGCGGCGCGGCCGGGACCCGGAGGACATGGAGCGCGAGGCCGCCCGTGTCCGGGAGCAGGAGGCCGAACTCCAGGCAGCCCTGGAGGCGGCGGGCCGGGCGCTGGAGGACACCGTCGAGCACCGGGCGGAGCTGGAGCGCCGGCTCGCCCACGAGGAACGGCGGCTGAAGGACGCCGCCCGGGCCATCGCCGACCGCCGCGAGCACCTCGCCCGGCTGCACGGCCAGGCCAACGCCGCCCGGAGCCGGGCGTCCTCGGCACAGGCGGAGATCGGCAGGCTGGCCGCGGCCCGTGACGAGGCCGAGGAACGGGCCGCGCGCGCCGCGCGCGAGCACGAAGCACTGCGTGCCGAGGTCGAGGGACTGGCCGCGGACGACACGGGGCTGGCCGAGGCGCACGACACGGCCCGGCGGGAACTGGCCGAAGCGGAGAGTGCGCTGAACGCCGCGCGGGAAGCGGCGGCAGCGGCGGAACGGGAGCGCGCGGCCGCCGCGGCCCGGCACGACGCCCTGGCGACCGGGCTGCGGCACAAGGACGGCACCCAGGCGTTGCTCGCGGCCGAGACGGATCTCCCCGGCTTGCTGGGCCCGGCCGCCGGGCTTCTGACCGTCGCCCCGGGCCGGGAGACCGCCGTCTCGGCGGCTCTGGGAGCGGCGGCCGACGCCGTCGCGGTGTCCGGCCCCGGCGCCGCGGCCGATGCCCTGCGGCTGCTGCACAAGCAGGACGCGGGCCGGGCCGTGCTGCTGGTGGGAGGCCAGGCGCCCGGCGGCCCGGCAGACGCCCCGGGCCCGGCCCCGGACGGTGCGGTCTGGGCTGCCGACCTGGTCCAGGCGCCGCCCGAGCTGATGGCCGCCGTGCGGCACCTGCTGAGCGGCACCGTGGTCGTCGCCACCCTGGAGGAGGCCGAGCGGCTGCTGTCCGCGCGGGCGCACCTGACCGCCGTCACCGCGGACGGCGATGTGCTCTCCCACAGCCTCGCCAGGGGAGGCCCGGCCGGCGCACCCAGCATGCTGGAGGTGAAGGCGGCCGTGGACGAGGCCGCCGGCCGGCGCGACCGGCTCGACGCGCGGTGCGCCGAACTGACCGCTGCCCGGGAGCAGGTCCGGCAGCGGCGGGAGAGCTGCGCGGCACGCGTGGAGGAGCTGGCGCGCCGGCGCAGCGAGGCGGAGCGGGAGAGGTCCGGGGTCGCCCAGGACCTGGGCCGGCTTGCGGGCCAGGCCCGGGCGGCCGCCCAGGAGGCCGAGCGCGCCGGGGCGGCCGTGGCACGCGCCGAGGAGGCCCTGGAGACGGCGACCGCGCAGGCCGAGGAACTGGCCGAGCGGCTCGCCGTGGCACAGGAGGCGGCCGACGAGCAGGAGGAGCCGGACACCGCCGAGCGGGACCGGCTGGCCGCCGACGGGGCCAACGCCCGCCAGACGGAGATGGAGGCGAGGCTTCAGGTACGCACCCACGAGGAGCGGGTGAAAGGGCTCGCCGGCCGGGCGGACTCCCTCGACCGGGCGGCACGTGCCGAGCGCGAGGCCCGGGCCAGGGCGGAGCGGCGCAGGGCCCGGCTACGCCACGAGGCCGAGGTCGCGGCCGCGGTCGCCGACGGTGCGCGGCAGCTGCTGGCGCACGTCGAGGCGTCCCGGGAGCGGGCCGGGGCGGAGCGGGACGCGGCGGAGCGCGCCAGGGCCGAGCGCGAAGAGGCCCTCTCGGCGGAGCGCGAGCGGGGCCGCTCCCTGAAGGACGAGCTGGACAAGCTCACCGACTCGGTGCACCGCGGTGAAGTCCTGGGCGCGGAGAAGCGGCTGCGGATCGAGCAGCTGGAGACCCGGGCGCTGGAGGAACTCGGCGTGGAACCGGCGGGCCTGGTCGCCGAGTACGGCCCGGACCAGCCGGTCCCGCCCTCCCCGCCCGCCGAGGGCGAGGAAGTGCCCGAGGATCCGGACCATCCGCGCAACCGGCCCGTCCCCTACGACCGGGGTGAGCAGGAGAAGCGGCTGCGCGCCGCGGAGCGGGCCTACCGGCAGCTCGGCAAGGTCAATCCGCTGGCGCTGGAGGAGTTCGCCGCGCTGGAGGAGCGCCACCAGTTCCTCAGCGAGCAGCTGGAGGACCTGAAGAAGACCCGCGCCGACCTCCTTCAGGTGGTGAAGGAGGTCGACGAGCGGGTGGAGCAGGTCTTCACCGAGGCGTACCACGACACGGCCCGTGAGTTCGAGGGCGTCTTCTCCCGCCTCTTCCCCGGCGGGGAGGGACGGCTGGTGCTGACCGACCCGCAGGACATGCTGGCCACCGGGGTCGATGTCGAGGCCCGCCCGCCGGGCAAGAAGGTCAAGCGTCTGTCGCTGCTGTCGGGGGGTGAGCGGTCGCTGACCGCGGTGGCCCTGCTGGTGTCGATCTTCAAGGCCCGGCCCAGTCCCTTCTACGTCATGGACGAGGTCGAGGCGGCCCTGGACGACACGAACCTCCAGCGGCTGATCAGGATCATGGCGGAGCTCAAGGAGAGCTCCCAGCTGATCGTGATCACCCACCAGAAGCGCACCATGGAGGTCGCCGACGCGCTCTACGGCGTCTCCATGCAGGGGGACGGCGTGTCGAAGGTGATCAGCCAGCGGCTGGGCTGACGGTGCCGGCGGTGTGCCATCCGGCGGCTTTCCCCGCCGCGCTGTCATGATCCGCGCCGACCGGGGTACACAGCGCCGCACCGTCCGCACCATGACGACCGACACGTGTGACCGCGGACCGTCGGCCCGGTGGTCCGAGGTCCGCCGTTCCCGGGAGCACAGTTGAGCACACCGGAAGCCGCGCGGCCGGCGGCCCGTTCCGCCCGGCCGCCGCATCTGAGCCATGTCATCTTCATCGCCGCTGTGGCAGCACTGGGCGGCTTTCTGTTCGGCTACGACAGCGCCGTGATCAACGGTGCGGTCGAGGGCATCCGCGGCAAGTTCGAGGTGGGTGCCGGGACGCTCGGAACCGTCGTGGCGATCGCCCTGCTCGGGGCCGCGGCCGGTGCGCTCCTGGCCGGCCGGCTGGCCGACCGGATCGGCCGCATCCGGGTGATGCAACTGGCGGGCGCGCTCTTCGTGGTCAGCGCGATCGGCTCGATGCTGCCGTTCACGGTGTGGGACCTGGCGGTGTGGCGGACGGTGGGCGGAGTCGCCATCGGCATGGCTTCGGTGATCGCCCCGGCGTACATCGCGGAGGTGTCCCCGGCCGAGTACCGCGGCCGGCTGGCGTCCTTCCAGCAGGCCGCGATCGTGCTGGGCATCGCTGTCTCGCAGCTGGTCAACTGGGGCGTGATGAGCCTGGCGGACGGGGATCAGCGCGGCGCTCTGTTCGGCCTGGAGGCCTGGCAGGTGATGCTGGGCATCGAGGCCGTCCCGGCCGCCGTGTACGGGCTGATGTCGCTGCGCATCCCTGAGTCCCCGCGCTATCTGGTCTCGCGGGGCCGCAACGCCGAGGCGAGGAGCGTGCTCGCCCGGGTGGAGGCCGAGGGGGTGGACCTCGACGCCAAGATCGCGGACATCGAGGACCGTCTGCGTCACCGGAAGGGCCGCGACTGGCGGGCACTGCTCGGCGGGCGGGCCGTACTGCTGCCGATCGTGTGGATCGGCGTCGGGCTGTCGGTCTTTCAGCAGCTCGTCGGCATCAATGTCATCTTCTACTACAGCAATTCGCTGTGGCAGTCGGTGGGTATCGACCCCGACGCCTCGTTCTTCTATTCGTTCACCACGTCCGTGATCAACATCATCGGCACGGTGATCGCGATGGCGTTCGTCGACCGGATCGGCCGCAAACCGCTGGCCCTCACCGGCTCCGCCGGGATGGCCGTCTCCCTGTCCGTGGCGGCCTGGGCCTTCTCCTACAAGGCCGGCACCGGTGAGGACATCCATCTGCCCGACACCCAGGCCACCGTCGCGCTCGTGGCCGCGCATTCGTTCGTCCTGTTCTTCGCGCTCTCCTGGGGCGTGGTGGTCTGGGTGCTGCTCGGCGAGATGTTCCCGGTCCGCATCCGGGCCGCCGCCCTGGGCTTGGCGGCCTCCGCCCAGTGGATCGCCAACTTCGCCGTCAGCCAGACCTTCCCGGCCCTGTCGGACTGGAACCTCTCGGGGGCCTACATGATGTACGCCGGGTTCGCCCTGCTGTCGATCCCGTTCGTGCTGCTGTGGGTGCCCGAGACCAAGGGCAAGGCACTGGAGGAGATGGGCTGACCTCGCGCGGCCCTCCGCCCGGCCGGGCTCCGGGCCCCGCCGGACCGCGATCGTCCCGCGACTCCCGGGCGGGGCGGCGTGGCGTGGCGGGGGCGTCGGTGATACTGAGACGCGTTATGGAATTCCTCATCCTTGCCGTAGTCATCGCCGTCGTCGCCCTTGCCGTGACCGGCGGCCTCCTCCTCAGCAGCCGGAAGAAGAAGCGGCTCCCGCCGGCCGAGGCCCCTCCGGGGCAGGGCGGCACGATCACCGCTCCTCCGCGGGAGGAGGAACCCCGTGTCGGGGAGGAGAGCGCGCCGCCGGTCACCGAGGAGGAACCGCGGCGCACCATCGAGGACGTCGTTCTTCCGGGTGAGACCACCGCCCCGCCGGCGCCGGAGATCGAGACCCCCGAGCCGGCCGCCGGCCGCCTGGTGCGGCTGCGGGCGCGGCTGTCGCGGTCGCAGAACACCCTGGGCAAGGGCCTCCTCACGCTGCTGTCCCGCGAGCACCTCGACGAGGACACCTGGGAGGAGATCGAGGACACCCTGCTGACCGCGGATGTAGGGGTGGCTCCCACCCAGGAGCTGGTGGAGCGGCTGCGCGAGCGGGTGCGGGTGCTGGGGACACGCACCCCCGAAGACCTGCGCAACCTGCTGCGCGAGGAGCTCCTGGCGGTCATCGGCCCCGACGCGGACCGCGTGGTGCACACCGAGGGCGGGGTGTCCACCGAGGGCGAGGAGCGGCCCGCCGTGGTGCTTGTCGTCGGGGTCAACGGCACCGGCAAGACCACCACGACCGGCAAGCTGGCCCGGGTGCTGGTGGCGGACGGCAAGTCGGTGGTGCTCGGCGCGGCCGACACCTTCCGGGCCGCCGCCGCCGAGCAGCTGCAGACGTGGGGTTCGAGGGTCGGTGCCCGGACGGTGCGCGGGCCCGAGGGCGGCGATCCGGCATCGGTCGCCTACGACGCGGTCAAGGAAGGCATCGCGGAGAGTGCCGACGTCGTTCTGGTGGACACCGCGGGCCGGCTCCACACCAAGACGGGCCTGATGGACGAACTCGGCAAGGTCAAGCGGGTGGTCGAGAAGCACGGGCCGGTCAACGAGGTGCTGCTCGTGCTGGACGCCACCACCGGACAGAACGGCCTGGTGCAGGCGCGGGTCTTCGCGGAGGTGGTGGATGTGACGGGCATCGTCCTCACCAAGCTCGACGGCACGGCCAAGGGCGGCATCGTGGTCGCGGTCCAGCGCGAGCTGGGGGTGCCGGTCAAGCTGGTGGGCCTGGGCGAGGGAGCGGACGACCTGGCGCCGTTCGAGCCCGAGGCCTTCGTGGACGCGCTGATCGGTCAGTGACGGCTCCCGGGGTGCCTGCGACGGCCGGCACCCCGGGTCAGCTCTCCGCGCGGGCGCGGCAGCAGTACGCGAGGGTGCCGAGCAGAAGCCGGGCCTGCGGCGGGTCGGCGGCGGTCTCCAGGGAGGGCGGGGACAACCAGCCGACCGGCCCCAGGCCGCCGTGGTCGGAGGGAGGGGCGGTGATGTGGCCGCCGGGCCCCAGGCCGCGCAGGTCCAGAGCGGTGTCGTCCCAGCCCGTGCGGTAGAGCAGGTCCGGCAGCGCGGCGGCGGCACCGGGAGCGACGAGGAACCACGTGCGCCCGTGCGGTCCGGCGGCCACCGGACCCAGGGGCAGGCCCATCCGCTCCAGCCGCAGCACCGCCCGGCGGCCGGCCGCCGACGGCACCTCGATGGCGTCGAACGCGCGACCCGTGGGCAGCAGAATCGATGCCCCCGGGGTGCGGTGCCATGCCCGGGTCACGGCCTCCAGCGGGGTGCCGGCCCGGATGACCGCGCCGGGGTCCAGTGGATGGGCGCCCGGCGAGGGGCAGCCGGGGTCACCGCAGGAGCACTCCGGCGGCTGCCCCTCGGCGGACGGACGGGCCCGGGTGCCGGGGACGACGTCCCAGCCCCACAGCCCGGTGTACTCGGCGACGGCGTCGAGGTCCGGCGTGCGGGCCGGACGCTTCGGGAGCCGGGGAATCCGCCGCAGCTCCCGGATGTCGCGCATGCCGCCGATCGTGAAGCCCATGCACTCTCCAACGGTCCGGGGCGGCCGGGGGTTACGGGGCGATGAGCGAGGGTGAAGGGGAGTACGGCCGGTGGCGCGCGCCCCCAGTGTGCTTCGCTTCGCCCGGCACAGAACGCCTCGATGACAAGTGAAGCGTGGGAGGTCCGGGTTAGGTTCGTTCTCCGGGGTGGCGAATGGTGGCGATTTCCGGGCCCCTACCCGCAGCCCGTGACCGTAGGATTACTTTCGGTCCATCCGTAGACGCGGCGTCAGCAGC
Organism: Streptomyces sodiiphilus; assembly: GCF_039529215.1. NCBI lineage: Bacteria > Bacillati > Actinomycetota > Actinomycetes > Kitasatosporales > Streptomycetaceae > Streptomyces > Streptomyces sodiiphilus. The sequence continues at coordinate 35,679 of NZ_BAAAMJ010000006.1, forward strand.
CTTGGCGGCACTGGACGGGAGCAAGGACCGGCGGGCGGCCCCCTGACGGGGCGGGACAGGGGTGTGACGGTGAGCGGCAGCGGGAGGACCGGCGACAGGTGTCCGAACGAACGGCTCACCTCCTGGTTCCAGCGCAGCGGCTGGTCCAAGGGAGAGCTGGCCCGGCAGGTGAACCGCCGGGCCCGGCACCTGGGGGCACACCATGTCAGCACCGACACGTCCCGGGTGCGCCGCTGGCTGGACGGCGAGCAGCCGCGCGAGCCGATCCCGAGGATTCTCTCCGAGCTGTTCTCCGAGCGCTTCGGGACCGTGATCGGGCCCGAGGACCTCGGCCTGCGCTCCGCGCACCGGTCGGCCGCGGTCTCCGGTGTCGACCTTCCGTGGGCGGGGCCCCGGACGGTGGCGCTGATCAATGAGTTCTCCCGCAGTGACCTGATGCTCGGCCGGCGGGGCTTCCTGGGGACCTCCCTGGCGATGTCGGCAGGCCCGGCGCTCGTCGAGCCCATGCAGCGCTGGCTGGTCCCCTCGCCCCCTGCCCCGGTGAAGGGGGAGACGGGTTCCGACTCCCCCGCCGCGGTGGGCGTCGCCGGGGAACTGTCGGGGCCGGAGCTGGCGCTGCTGGGGGAGACCACCGCGATGTTCCGGTCCTGGGACGCCCAGTGCGGTGGCGGTCTGCGGCGCAAGGCGGTGGTCGGGCAGCTGCACGAGGTGACGGATCTGCTGCAGGAGCGCCACCCGCCGGGAGTGCGCCGGCGGCTGTTCGCGATCACCGCCGAGCTCTGCGAGCTCGCGGGGTGGATGAGTTACGACATCGGTCTCCAGCCGACGGCGCAGAAGTACTTCGTGCTCGCCCTGCACGCCGCGAAGGAGGCCGGGGACCGCCCGCTGGGTGCGTTCGTCCTTTCCCGGATGAGCCGGCAGATGATCCACCTGGGGCGGGCCGAGGACGCGCTGGAGCTCATCCAGCTGGCTCAGTACGGCAGCCGGGAGCAGGCCACCGCCCGCACCCGGTCGATGCTGCACGCGGTCGAGGCCCGGGCCCACGCCAATCTGGGACAGCCCACCAAGTGCCATCGCGCCGTGCGGAGGGCCGAGGAGGCATTCGCCGACATCGGGCCCGGTGACGCCGATCCCGGCTGGATCGACTTCTTCTCCGAGGCGGAGCTCAACGCCGCGAACGCGCATTCCTACCGGGACCTGGCCTACGTCGCGGGCCTGAGCCACACCTACACCTCACTGGCCCGGCCGGTGATGGAGCGCGCGGTCGAGCTGTTCGCCCGGGAGTGCGCGCGGCCGGGCGGCGGCCATCGACGTTCGTATGCACTGAATCTCATCGGCCTTGCCACGGTCCATCTCCTGGCCGAGGAACCGGAGGCGTGCGCGCTGCGGGCCACTGAGGCGCTGGAGCTCGCCAAGCACCTGCGGTCCGAGCGGGTCAGTACCCGGCTGCGCAAGACGTCGGCCACCGCCGTCCGGGACTTCGGCGACATCCCCGATGTCGTCCTGCTCAACCGGCGGATCACCGCCGAGCTGTCGGAGAGCGAATCGGTCCGGGCCGGGTGAGCGCCCGCCGGCCCGCGGACCTGCCGCGCGGCGCGGTCCCGGTGCCGGCGCGGGAACATTCCCGGGTTGCGAGACGATAACGGACCGCGCCCGCGGCCACGAGGGGCTTCATCGCCGCGTAACACGGCGCCGTCCATCGTCACCACGGTGAAACAACTCCCGCCACTGACGGAAACGGCCCTTGGGGAGTCTGTGGCGCATCCTGACCCGCCCGAGACTCCGCCCGCACGGGTCGTAACCACGAGGAGACGTTCACCTTGGAAGCTGCAGATATCGCATTTGTGGTGATCTGTGCCGCGATGGTCATGTTGATGACCCCCGGCCTCGCCTTCTTCTACGGCGGCATGATCCGTGTGAAGAGCGCCTTGAACATGCTGATGATGTGTTTCATCGCCATGGGCATCTCGAGCGTGCTCTGGGTGCTCTACGGTTTCAGTCTTGCCTTCGGCAGCGACGTCAACGGCTCCGGTGGCGGAGTCGTCGGCAACCTGGACTTCGTCGGGTTCAAGGACATGCTGAGTGTCGCGGATTCCGATACCTGGCTGGCCTTCGCCGTCTTCCAGCTCATGTTCGCCGTGCTGACGCCGGCCCTGATGAGCGGTGCGCTCGCCGACCGGGTCAAGTTCAGCTCCTGGGCGGTCTTCATCGCCCTGTGGGTGACGGTTGTCTACTTCCCCGTCGCGCACTGGGTCTGGGGCGGTGACGGCTGGATCGCCGCTCTGGAGCTGGACGGGCGCGAGGTCATCGACTTCGCCGGCGGTACCGCCGTGCACATCAACGCGGGCATCGGCGCACTCGCCGCGGTCCTCGTGGTGGGCAAGCGCATCGGCTTCAAGAAGGACCCGATGCGTCCCCACAACCTGCCGATGGTCCTGCTGGGCGCCGCCCTGCTGTGGTTCGGCTGGTTCGGCTTCAACGCCGGGTCGGAGCTCGCCGCCAACGGCACCGCCGCTCTGATGGCCCTCAACACCATGGTCGCCACCGGGGCCGCCGTTCTGGGATGGCTGATCTACGAGCGCGTGCGGCACGGCGCGTACACCACCCTCGGAGCCGCCTCCGGCGCCATCGCCGGCCTGGTCGCCATCACCCCCGCCGGGGCCGACGTCAACCCGATGGGCGCCGTCGCGATCGGCGTGGTCTCCGGTGCCGTCTGCGCCTGGGCGGTCAGCCTGAAGTACAAGCTCGGCTACGACGACTCGCTCGACGTCGTGGGCGTGCACCTCTTCGGTGGCCTCATCGGCACCCTGATGGTCGGCTTCCTCGCCATCAACGGGGTCGGCGGCGTCTCCCAGTTCGCCCTTCAGGCGGTGGCCGCCTTCTCGGTCATGGCCTACTCCTTCGTCGTCACCTGGATCCTGGCCAAGCTCATCCAGGTCACCATCGGCCTCCGCTCCACGGAGGAGGAGGAGACCGTTGGTCTGGACCAGGTCTACCACGCGGAGACCGGATACGACTTCAGCCAGACCGGCAGCGGGTCCCTGACCGCCGGCAGCACCGTTACGGCTCCCGCCCCGGCGGCGAGCGGCGAGAAGAAGGTGGACGCATGAAGCTCATCACCGCAGTGATCAAGCCGCACCGGCTGGACGAGGTCAAGGACGCCCTCCAGGCCTTCGGGGTGCACGGCATGACCGTCACCGAGGCCAGCGGCTACGGCCGCCAGCGCGGGCACACCGAGGTCTACCGGGGAGCGGAGTACACCGTCGACCTGGTACCGAAGATCCGCCTGGAGGTCCTGGTCGAGGACGCCGACGCGGAGCAGCTCATCGAGGTCGTGGTGAAGGCCGCCAGGACCGGCAAGATCGGCGACGGCAAGGTCTGGAGCCTGCCCGTCGAGACGGCCGTCCGGGTCCGCACCGGCGACCGCGGCCCGGACGCCCTCTGACCCCTCGCCCGCGAGAACGCACGAGAACGGAAGTCGGGAACCGCATGACCGCGGAAACGGTACGCACCACCGGCAGCCAGGCGGAACCCGGCGGCAGCTACGCGGCGGCCCGGCTGCGTCTCCTGACCCAGGAGACGCAGTCCGGGCCGCCGCGCCGCCGGCAGCTGGCCCGGCTCACCGACGACTGGCTGGCCGGACTGCTGGGTCCCGGTCCGCGCCGCACGAGAGTCGCCCTGGTGGCCGTGGGCGGCTACGGCCGCGGCGAACTCTCCCCCCGCAGCGACCTGGACCTGCTCCTGCTGCACGACGGCAAGGCCCGGCCCGGCGAGATCGCGCAACTGGCCGACCGCCTGTGGTACCCGGTGTGGGACCTGGGCATCGCGCTGGACCACTCGGTGCGCACCCTCCAGGAGGCGCACCGGACGGCGGGCGAGGACCTCAAGGTCAACCTCGGCCTGCTGGACGCCCGTCACCTGGCAGGCGATGCCTCCCTCACCGCCGAACTGCGCACCGCGGTGCTCGGCCAGTGGCGCGCGAAGGCTCCCACGCGCCTCCCGGAACTGCGCGAACTCGGCCGGGAGCGCGCCCACCGCCACGGCGAACTGCCCTTTCTGCTCGAACCCGACCTCAAGGAGGCCCGCGGCGGCCTGAGGGACGTCACAGCGCTGCGCGCGGTGGCCGCCTCCTGGGTGGCCGACGCCCCCCGGGCCGGCCTCGAACAGGCCCGCGCCACCCTGCTCGACGTCCGGGACGCCCTGCACCTGACCACCGGCCGGGCCACCGACCGCCTCGCCCAGGAGGACCAGGGCCCGGTGGCCGAGGCACTCGGCCTGCTCGACCCCGACACCCTGCTGCGCCGTGTCTACGAGGCGGCGCGCACCATCTGCTACGCCTCCGACGTCACCTGGCGCGAGGCCGGCCGGGTGCTGCGCGCCCGTTCCGCCCGCCCCCGGGTGCGCCGGCTGATCGGCTCCCGGGGAGCGGCCCGGCGCGGCACCCCGGAGCCCCGCACCCCGCTGGCCGAGGGGGTGGTGGAGCAGGACGGAGAGGTGGTGCTCGCCCGTTCCGCCCGCCCCGGACGGGACCCGGTGCTGCCGCTGCGCGCCGCCGCCGCGGCCGCCCAGGCCGGTCTGCCGCTGGCGCTCCCCGCGCTCCAGGCACTGGCCGGTGCGGACACCGAGCTCCCCGTCCCGTGGCCCGCGGAGGCGCGCGAACAGTTCGTCACCCTGCTCGGTGCCGGCCGGGACTCCGTGCGGGTGTGGGAGGCGCTGGAGGCGGCGGGGCTGGTCACCCGGCTGCTGCCGGACTGGGAGCGGGTCCGCTGCCGTCCGCAGCGCAACCCGGTGCACCGCTGGACCGTGGACCGCCACCTGGTGGAGACCGCCGTCCGGGCGTCCGCCCTCGCCCGCCGGGTCGGCCGCCCCGACCTGCTGCTGGTCGCCGCACTGCTGCACGACATCGGCAAGGGGTGGCCCGGCGACCACAGCGTGGCGGGGGAGACCATCGCCCGTGACATGGCGCTCCGGATCGGCTTCGGCGACCGGGACGCCGACGTCCTGGCCACGCTGGTGCGCCACCATCTGCTCCTGGTGGAATCCGCCACCCGGCGCGACCTGGACGACCCGGCCACCGTGGCACACGTGGCGCGGATCGTGGGCAACACGAACACCCTGGAACTGCTCCACGCACTGACCGAGGCCGACGCCCTGGCCACCGGGCCGGCGGCCTGGTCCGCATGGCGGGCCTCGCTGGTGGAGGAACTGGCGAAGCGGGTGGCCGCGGCACTGGACGACGGCGCCCCGCCGGCCGGCCTCCCTCGTCCGCCCACCCCCACCGTGGCCGCGGAGCGGCTGGCCGTGGAGGCTCAGCGCACCGGGGGCCCGGTGCTCTCTCTGCACTCCCGTCCGGAGCCGGCCGCCACTCCCGCGGAGGACCGCGGGGCCGAGGAGGGAGGCCCGGCGCCGAGCCCTCTCCCCGAACCGGTCGGCGTCGAGCTGGTGATCGCCCTCCCCGGCCGGCCCGGTGTCCTGCCCGCCGTGGCCGGGGTGCTGGCCCTGCACCGGCTCGCCGTCCGGTCCGCCGGACTGCGCGAGGTGGACCCGCTGGACCAGGGGCCGGTGCTGCTGCTGGACTGGCGGGTGGCCACCGAGTACGGCTCGCTCCCGCAGCCCGAGCGGTTGCGCGCGGACCTGGTGCGGGCCCTGGAGGGATCGCTGGACATCACCGCGCGCCTGGCCGAGCGGGAGGCCGCCTACCGGCGGCCGCACCGCCGGCTGCCGGCCGCGCCGCCCCCACGGGTCGCGGTCGCGCCGCTGGGGTCGCGACTGGCGACGGTGATCGAGGTGAGGGCCCAGGACGCTCCGGGGCTGCTGCACCGGATCGGACGGGCGCTGGAGGACGCCGGGGTGCGGGTGCGCAGCGCGCACGTCAGCACGCTGGGCGCGAACGCCGTGGACGCGTTCTACGTCACCGGTCCGGACGGCGCACCTCTGCCCGCCCCCGAGGCTGCCGCGCTGGCCCGGGAAGTGGAGCGGTCCCTGGCCGGCTGACGACCCCCGGCCGGGCATGGCCCCTCGCGCACAGGGCGGTCCGTGCACCGGGGCTGTGCGTATTCTGGAGGTCACCGCCGACCCGACCGCCGATGTGTAAGGATCCCCCAGCGCCGTGTTCGACACTCTTTCCGATCGCCTCGCAGCGACGTTCAAGAACCTCCGGGGCAAGGGCCGCCTGAGCGAGGCGGACATCGACGCCACGGCGCGCGAGATCCGCATCGCCCTGCTCGAGGCGGACGTCGCCCTGCCGGTCGTCCGGTCCTTCATCAAGCAGGTCAAGGAGCGGGCGCTGGGCGCCGAGGTCTCCAAGGCGCTGAACCCGGCCCAGCAGGTCATCAAGATCGTCAACGAGGAACTGGTCGGCATCCTCGGCGGCGAGACGCGCCGGCTCCGGTTCGCCAAGAACCCGCCGACCGTCATCATGCTGGCCGGTCTCCAGGGTGCGGGCAAGACGACGCTGGCCGGAAAGCTGGGCCACTGGCTCAAGGGTCAGGGCCACACCCCGCTGCTCGTCGCCTGTGACCTCCAGCGTCCGAACGCCGTCAACCAGCTGGCCGTGGTCGCCGAGCGGGCCGGAGTCGGCGTCTTCGCCCCCGAGCCGGGCAACGGCACCGGGGACCCGGTGAAGGTCGCCCAGGACTCCCTGGCGCACGCCCGGGACAAGCAGTACGACGTCGTGATCGTGGACACCGCCGGCCGGCTGGGCATCGACGAGGAACTGATGCGCCAGGCCGCCGACATCCGGGACGCCGTCAGCCCGGACGAGGTGCTGTTCGTCGTGGATGCCATGATCGGCCAGGACGCGGTGACCACCGCCGAGGCGTTCCGCGACGGCGTCGGCTTCGACGGTGTGGTGCTCTCCAAGCTGGACGGCGACGCCCGTGGCGGCGCCGCCCTGTCGGTGGCCAAGGTCACCGGGCGGCAGATCATGTTCGCCTCCAACGGCGAGAAGCTGGACGACTTCGACGCGTTCCACCCGGACCGCATGGCGTCCCGCATCCTCGGCATGGGTGACATGCTCAGCCTCATCGAGAAGGCCGAACAGACGTTCAGCCGGCAAGAGGCCGAGAAGATGGCCGACAAGCTGGCCAAGGGCCCCAAGGAGTTCACCCTCGACGACTTCCTGGCCCAGATGGAGCAGGTCCGCAAGATGGGCTCGCTCTCCAAGCTGCTCGGCATGATGCCGGGCATGGGCCAGATGAAGGAGCAGATCAACAACCTCGACGAACGCGAGGTGGACCGCACCGCCGCGATCATCAAGTCGATGACCCCCGGCGAGCGGGCCGACCCCAAGATCATCAATGGCTCGCGGCGGGCCCGGATCGCCAAGGGCTCCGGGGTGGACGTCTCCGCGGTCAAGAGCCTGGTCGAGCGGTTCTTCGAGGCCCGCAAGATGATGTCGCGGATGGCTCAGGGCGGCGGCATGCCGGGCATGCCGGGCGTTCCCGGGATGGGCGGCGGTCCCCGGCGCAAGGGCAAGCCGCAGAAGAAGGCGAAGGGCAAGCGCCGCAGCGGGAACCCGATGAAGCGGCAGGAGGAGGAGCGCGCCGCCGCGGAGCGGCGGTCGGCCGGCCCCGGGCAGGGCGGCGGCGCCTTCGGCATCCCCGGCGCGGGCCAGGACCCGGGAGATTTCGAGCTGCCGGACGAGTTCAAGAACATGCTGCCGCCCGGCAGGTGACATCCACGCAGGGCGGGCCGGGGCGGCGAGCCCCGGTCCGCACCCGCTGATTCACGCTTCGGTGCCGGCGCGCCGTACCATTCCCGCCATGGCCAAGACTCCCGTACTCACTCCCCAGGCGGAGGACTTCCCGCGCTGGTACCAGGACCTGATCAACAAGGCCGAGCTGGCCGACAACGGCCCGGTGCGCGGCACCATGGTCATCCGGCCGTACGGGTACGGCCTGTGGGAGCGGATGCAGCAGGAGATGGACGCCCGCATCAAGGGCGCCGGCGCGCAGAACGCCTACTTTCCCCTGTTCATCCCGCAGTCCTACCTGACCAAGGAGGCCGAGCACGTCGAGGGGTTCGCCCCGGAGCTCGCCGTGGTCACACACGGTGGCGGCAAGGAACTGGAGGAGCCGGTCGTCGTCCGGCCGACGTCCGAGACGATCATCAACGACTATTTTTCGAAGTGGGTCCAGAGCTACCGTGACCTGCCGCTGCTGATCAATCAGTGGGCCAACGTGGTCCGCTGGGAGATGCGGCCCAGGGTCTTCCTGCGCACCACCGAGTTCCTGTGGCAGGAGGGGCACACCGCGCACGCGACCTACGAGGACGCCCGGGACTACGCCGCCCGCATCCACCGCGAGGTCTACGCCGACTTCATGGTCAACGTGCTGGGCATCGATGTGGTGCTGGGCCGCAAGACCCCCGCCGAGCGCTTCGCCGGCGCCATCAACACCCTCACGCTGGAGGGCATGATGCGCGACGGCAAGGCGCTGCAGATGGGTACCAGCCATGAGCTGGGACAGAACTTCGCGCGGGCCTTCGACACCCGCTACCTGTCCAAGGAGGGCAGCCGGGAGATGGTCTGGCAGACCTCCTGGGGCACCTCCACCCGCATGGTCGGCGGCCTGATCATGTCGCACGGCGACGATCACGGGCTGCGTGTCCCGCCGCGGCTGGCCCCGGTGCAGGCCGTGGTGCTCGCCATCAAGGGCGACGAGCGGGTGCTGTCCACGGTGCGGGAGATCGGCGACCGGCTGACGGCCGCGGGTGTGCGGGTCCAGGTGGACGACCGCACCGACACCCCCTTCGGCCGCCGGGCCGTCGACTGGGAGCTCAAGGGTGTCCCGGTGCGGATCGAGATCGGCCCGCGGGACCTGGAGAACGGCACCGCGATGCTGGCGCGCCGCATTCCGGGCGGCAAGGAGCCCGTGGCGGTGGACGCGCTGCCCGGGCTGCTGCCGGGCCTGCTGGAAGAGGACCAGGAACTTCTGCTGAGGCAGTCCCGCGAGCGCCGTGCGGAGCGTACGGTGGATGTGCGGACCGTCGCGGAAGCGGCGGAAGCCGCCGCTGCGGGCAACTGGGCCCGTATCCCCTGGGCCGGACTCGGTCCGGAGGGCGAGGCGAAGCTCGCCGAGGAGGCGGTGTCCGTAAGGTGCCTGGTCGCCGAGGACGGGTCGGTTCCCGACTCCGATGACGCGCCGGGTAACGTCGCTGTGGTGGCCCGGGCGTACTGAGAGCGACCTGGCCGTCACGACCGCGGCACGACCAGCCGGTGCCGCACCGGGGGTCCCACATGCCCCTGCCTACCCCCACAGGTGTCCTGCAATGGGACGGGTGTACCAATTCGCGCAGTACGGCGCACCCGTCCCCCACTGTGCAACGTCACGTAGTACTGACTGGTAGGTGCAAAATTCGTGGACTTGGCCCGGAATCGGAACACTCAGGGGTGCTTGCTCGTTGACCACGACGTGAGCACGACACCACCAGTTCTCGCCGCCGAGCTGGCACAGGCGTGGGCCGACATCCAACGGCACCACCCCGAGCTGCCGGATCTGGCCGCGCCCGAATCGCTGATCGGAGAGTCCTCGTCCGCCTGCGGCGCCGAGCTCTCCTTCGAACGACTGCTGCACGAGGCCGTGCACGGCATCGCCGCGGCCCGCGGAGTGCGCGACACCTCCCGAGCGGGCCGCTACCACAATCGCCGTTTCCTGGCGATCGCCGAGGAGCTCGGGCTGGAGCACGCCGAAGAGCCCCATCCGTCCAGCGGATTCTCGCTGGTGCGGATGACGTCCGAGACCAGACGGCGCTACCGGCAGACCGCGGAGCGGCTGCACCGTGCGCTGAAGGCACACGTGGCGGCGACGGCCACGGACACCAAGCGCAGTTTCCGCGGCCCGGCCGCGCGCCACGGCTCGTCCGGCGGTGGGGTCCGGGTCAAGGCGGTGTGCGACTGCGGGCGCAATGTCCGCGTGGTGCCCTCCGTCCTCGCCCAGGCGCCGATTGTCTGCGGCGCCTGCAAGACGCCCTTCCGGATCGCCGAGACGGTGGCGGTGGCCTCCTGAGCGGACCGCGCGGTGCGGGCGTGTCCTGCGGGTGTGGCAGAATGAACGGCTGAACTCGGCAGTCGCACAGGACCCCTCTCTCCTCCGGCCGGCCGCGTCCATCGGGCCCCTCCGGCACCGCAACCCCACGCGGCCTCCGGCCGTGGCCCACCCCGTCAAGACCAGGAGACACCACAGCTGTGGCAGTCAAGATCAAGCTGAAGCGACTGGGCAAGATCCGTTCGCCTCACTACCGCATCATCGTCGCCGACTCCCGTACTCGGCGTGACGGCCGGGCGATCGAGGAGATCGGCCTGTACCACCCGGTGCAGAACCCCTCGCGCATCGAGGTCGACTCGGAGCGTGTGCAGTACTGGCTCGGCGTCGGCGCCCAGCCGACCGAGCCCGTCATGGCCATCCTCAAGGTCACGGGCGACTGGCAGAAGTTCAAGGGCCTGCCGGCCCCGCCGCCGATGAAGGTCGCCGAGCCCAAGGCCGACAAGCGTGCCCTCTTCGAGGCCGCGGCCAAGGAGTCCGGCGGCGAGGCGAAGGGTGAGGCCATCACCCCGAAGGCCAAGAAGGCGGACAAGGCCGAGAAGACCGAGGCTGCCGCCCCGGCAGAGTCGACCGAGGCCTGACGATGCTCGAGGAGGCCCTCGAGCACCTGGTGAAGGGCATCGTCGATCACCCCGGTGAGGTTCAGGTCGCCTCGCGCACCATGCGTCGCGGGCGGGTGCTGGAGGTCCGGGTCCACCCCGACGACCTCGGCAAGGTCATCGGCCGTAACGGCCGCACCGCGCGCTCGCTGCGCACGGTGGTGGGCGCCCTCGGCGGCCGCGGCATCCGCGTCGACCTGGTCGACGTGGACGAGATCCGCTGAGTCAGGAAGAACGAACACCGGCACGGGCCGGGGGCGGTGCGAACCGCCCCCGGCCCGTGCCCGCTGGAGGACGAACACAGTGCAGCTGGTTGTCGCGCGGATCGGCCGTGCCCATGGCATCAAGGGCGAGGTCACCGTGGAGGTGCGGACCGACGAACCGGAGCTGAGGCTGGCACCCGGAGCGGTCCTCGCCACCGAGCCCGCCGAGGCGGGGCCGCTGACCGTGGCGGAGGGGCGGGTGCACAGCGGGCGGCTGCTGCTGCGCTTCGAGGGGGTTTCCGACCGCTCCGCCGCCGAGGCGCTGCGCAACACCCTGCTGGTGGCCGAGGTGGATCCGCAGGAGCGTCCCGAGGACCCCGAGGAGTTCTACGACCATCAGCTTGCCGGCCTGGAGGTCGTGACCCGGGACGGCACCAGGGTGGGACGGATCGCCGGGATCGCCCACCTGCCGGCCCAGGACCTGCTCGTGGTCCACCGGACCGGCGGCGGCGAGGTCCTGATCCCGTTCGTCACCGAGATCGTGCCGGAGGTCGACCCGGCCGGGGGCACTGTGCTGATCGATCCCCCCGCCGGCCTGCTCGACGAGGGGCCGGGCGAGAGCTGATGCGGCTCGACGTCGTCACGATCTTCCCCGAGTACCTCGAACCGCTGAACGTCTCGCTCGTCGGCAAGGCCAGGGCCAACGGGCTGCTCGACGTCCGGGTGCACGACCTGCGCGGGTGGGCCCACGACAGGCATCACACCGTGGACGACACCCCGTACGGGGGTGGCCCCGGCATGGTGATGAAGGCCGGTCCGTGGGGCGAGGCACTGGACTGGGTCCTCGGCTCCGGCACCCCGGACCACGAGCCGGTCCTGGTCGTCCCCACCCCGAGCGGGGTGCCGTTCACCCAGGAGCTGGCCGTCCGGCTGTCCCGGTGCTCCTGGCTGGTCTTCGCCCCCGCGCGCTACGAGGGCATCGACCGGCGGGTCGTCGAGGAGTACCGGGACCGGCTCGGCGCGGAGCGGGTGCTGGAGGTCTCCATCGGCGACTACGTGCTGGCCGGCGGCGAGGCACCGGTGCTGGTCATGGCGGAGGCCGTGGCCCGGCTGCTGCCCGGGGTACTGGGCAACGCCGAATCACACCGCGACGACTCCTTCGCGCCGGGGCCCATGGCGGACCTTCTCGAAGGGCCCGTCTACACCAAGCCCCCGCAGTGGCGTGGGCGGGCGGTTCCCGAGGTGCTGGTGAGCGGTCACCACGGACGGATCGCGCGCTGGCGCCGGGACGAGGCGCTGCGCCGCACCGCCGACCACCGTCCCGACCTCATCCGGCGCTGCGACCCGGCCGCTCTCGACCGCCATGACCGCGAGACCCTGGCGCGCCTGGGCTGGCGGGAGGGGCCGGACGGCCGATTTGGGCGGACGCCACCCGACGTGGAAGAATGAGCAGCTGCCCCGGCGCCCGGACGCGCGACCCTGCCACAGGGGGACGAACGCCCGCCCGGACCGGCGGCGAACCGGCAAGCCACCACCCCGAATCCGAGATCCCGCCGATGACCTGTGGCATGGGCGAAGAGAGCAGCAGGCCATGAACCTCCTCGACAGCGTCGACTCCGCTTCTCTGCGCAGCGACATCCCCGCCTTCCGGCCGGGTGACACCGTCAACGTCCACGTGCGTGTCATCGAGGGCAACCGCTCCCGTGTGCAGCAGTTCAAGGGTGTGGTCATCCGCCGCCAGGGCGCCGGTGTCCGTGAGACCTTCACGGTCCGCAAGGTCAGCTTCGGCGTGGGTGTGGAGCGCACCTTCCCGGTCCACTCCCCGGTCGCGGAGAAGATCGAGGTCGTCACGCGTGGTGATGTGCGGCGCGCCAAGCTCTACTACCTGCGTGCGCTGCGCGGCAAGGCCGCCAAGATCAAGGAGAAGCGCGAGAGCTGAGCTCTCCCCCCGCTGCCGGTTACCATCACACGGTGACCGGAACGGACGCAGGATCTTCGGAGCGCGATCACCACCCCGACCCCCCACCGGGTACGGGGCTGTGGTCGCGTTCCGCGCGTCGGTGGACCGCCGTGCTGCTGCTTCCGGTGCTCACCGGGTTCGTGGTGAGCGCCTTCGTCGTTCAGCCGTTCCTCATCCCCAGCGGCTCGATGGAGGGCACCTTGCGGGTCGGGGACCGGGTGATGGTCAACAAGCTGGCGTACCGGTTCGGGGGATCGGTGCAGCGCGGCGACATCGTGGTGTTCGACGGGCGGGGATCCTTCGCCGGTGTCCCCGGCGACTCGGGGCCGCTGGGCGGACTGCGCCAGGCGGGAGCCCGGGTCGGACTGACGGACACCCCCGGCACGGACTACGTCAAGCGTGTCATCGGCATCGGCGGCGACCGGGTCACCTGCTGTGACAGCCGGGGAAACCTGGAGGTCAACGGAGAGCCGCTGGAGGAGCCCTACCTGTTTCCCGGTGACGATCCGTCGGCTGTCAGGTTTGACATCGAGGTGCCCGAGGGACGGTTGTGGGTGATGGGCGATCACCGTTCCGACTCGGCCGACTCCCGGGACTACCTCGGTGCCCCCGGTGGCGGAACCGTCCCCGAGGACAAGGTGATCGGACGGGCCGACTGGATCGGATGGCCGATGAGCCGCTGGCGTTCCCTGCGGACGGACGATGGGTGAGCGCGGACGCCGGAGTTACGGGCAGCACCGTGGCCGACGGCGTGCCCCGGGCCGGCACGGGCCGGCACCGATAGCCGACGACACGGGGACGGCGCCGTCCGCGACCCTGCGCGGCCCGGGCGAGGGCCGGGCCGCCCGGCGCCGGGCCGCCCGGCGGATCAAGCGCCGGCAGCGGCTGCGTGCCACCCGGGAGATACCCCTGCTCATCGTGACGGCGGTGCTGATCGCGCTGTTCCTCAAGACGTTCCTGGTCCAGGCGTTCGTGATCCCCTCCGGTTCCATGGAACAAACGATCAAGATCGACGACCGGGTGCTGGTGGACAAGCTCACGCCGTGGTTCGGCTGGCGCCCCGAGCGCGGCGACGTCGTGGTCTTCAAGGACCCCGGCGGCTGGCTGGGCCAGGAACAGGACCTGCCCGCCAGAGACGATCCGGTGGGCATCAAACAGCTCCGCGAAGGGCTCACCTTCATCGGCCTGCTGCCGAGTGAGGACGAGGACCTGATCAAGCGGGTCATCGGGGTGGGCGGCGACCGGGTGGTGTGCTGTGACGACCGGGGGCAGGTGACCGTCAACGGGGTCCCGGTGGAGGAGCCGTATCTCCACCCCGGCAATCCGCCCTCCCAGATCGAGTTCGACGTGACCGTCCCCGAGGGGAGGGTCTTCCTGATGGGGGATCACCGCTCGAATTCCGCCGATTCCCGGTACCACCTGGACGGGCCGGGGGAGGGCACCGTCCCCGAGGAACTGGTGGTCGGACGGGCCCTGGTGATCGCTTGGCCGTATGCTCACTGGCAGCGGCTGAACGGGGCGGAAGCGTTCGCCCAGGTGCCCGACTCACCCTCACCCGCGGCCCGGGGTGAGCCGGCGGCCGGGCACGGTCGCCGAGAATGAGTTGTCGCACCTCCCGATCCCTGCGGAACTCCCGCTCGTTAGGGGAGTGTGAGCCCGTCTCCGGCCCGGAGCGGGCCGTGGCGCAGTGAGGAGTGGATGTGGGGGATGTGGCAGTCGGTGCACGGTCCGGAGCGGACGAACCGGAGGAGCGGCCGGTGACGTCCGACGGTGAGGCATCTGGCGAGAAGCCCCCCGAGCCGGAGTCCGGTGACCGGACGGACCGGGAGGCCCCCGGAGAGAAGAAGCCCGGGAAGGCCGGCAAGCAGCGCTCCTTCTGGAAGGAGCTGCCCATTCTGATCGGCATCGCCATCGTGCTGGCGCTGCTCATCAAGACCTTCCTCGTCCAGGCTTTCTCCATCCCGTCCGACTCCATGCAGAACACCCTCCAGCGCGGCGACCGGGTGCTGGTGGACAAGCTCACCCCGTGGTTCGGGGCCACCCCCGACCGCGGTGAGGTCGTGGTCTTCCACGACCCGGGCGGCTGGCTGGGGGAGAGCCCGCCGGCGGACTCCGAAGGCTTTCTCGGCACGATCAGACACGGTCTCAGCGTGATCGGGCTGATGCCCTCCCAGGAGGACCAGGACCTGATCAAGCGGGTGGTCGCCGTCGGAGGCGACACCGTGGAGTGCCAACAGGGTGGCCCGGTGACGGTGAACGGCCGGGCCCTGGACGAGAGCGATTACCTCTACCCGGGGAACACTCCGTGCGACGACCAGCCCTTCGGTCCGGTGGAGATTCCCGAGGGGGAGCTGTGGGTCCTCGGAGACCACCGGCAGCGCTCGCTGGACTCCCGGTACCACCAGGACCTCCCCGGCGGCGGGACAATACCGCAGGAGGAAGTCGTGGGCCGGGCGATCGTCATCGCCTGGCCGGTGAACCGCTGGTCCACGCTGCCCGTTCCGGACGGGTACGACGAACTGGCGGGCGCGGTGGCAGGAGCGGCCCCCGCCGTCCTCGGTGCGGCGGGCACCGTGCCGCTGCTGCTGTGGCGGTGGCGCAGGCGGTCCGCGTCCGCCCAGGGCTGACCGGCGGCGGCGTCGCTGGGTAGGGTCGCAGTCCGAGCGCGATCCGGGAGGGCCCGAGATGAGCCGAACGCGAGAAGGCCGGGCCGTCCGGTACCTGTCCAACGCCGCTCTGGCCGTGGGCATGGTGCTGTTCCTGGGCGGCTTCGGCCTGCTGGCCGTGGTCTACCAGCCGTACGCGGTGCCGACCGATTCCATGGCGCCCTCCGTGGCGGCCGGGGACCGCGTGCTGGCGCAGCGGATCGACGGCCCGCAGGTGCGCCGCGGCGACGTGGTGGTCTTCCGCGAGCAGGCGTGGGGTGACCTGCCCATGATCAAGCGGGTGGCCGGGGTCGGCGGGGACACGGTCGCCTGCTGCGACTCCGAGGGCCGCCTCACGGTGAATGGCGAGCCGGTCGAGGAGCCGTACCTGGACCCCGGCTGGGCAGCCGCAACGGCGCAGGAGGGCGGTTTCGAGGCAAAGGTGCCCGACGGGGAGCTGTTCCTGCTGGGTGATCAGCGGCTGGACTCGCTGGACTCCCGCACACAGCTCACCGACTCCGATGCGGGAAGCGTGCCGCGCGGCGCGGTCTCCGCCCGAGTGGAGGCCACGCTCTGGCCGCCGGACCGCACCGGCCTGCTGCCGAGGCCCGAAGGGTTCGAGGACCTGCCGGGGGGCATTTCCGGGACAGGACCGCTGGTCCCGCTCTCGCTCGCGGTGGGGGCCGGAGCGGTGCTCATCGTGGCCGCGTCGGTGGCCGGACCCGTCGCCCGGCGTGCGTCGCGGGCGCGTGCGGGGGCCGCGCGTGAAGCACAATGAGGGAACGCACGGCTGAAGGGGATCATGCCATGAGCGCCGAGGATCTCGAGAAGTACGAGACCGAGATGGAGCTGAAGCTCTACCGGGAGTACCGGGACGTCGTCGGGCTCTTCACCTATGTGATCGAGACCGAGCGGCGCTTCTACCTCACCAACGACTACGAGATGCAGGTCCACTCCGTGCAGGGCGAGGTGTTCTTCGAGGTCTCGATGGCGGACGCCTGGGTGTGGGACATGTACCGCCCGGCACGCTTCGTCAAGCAGGTGCGCGTCCTCACCTTCAAGGACGTGAACATCGAGGAGCTGAACCGCAGCGAACTCGATCTTCCGGAGGATTCCGGTTTCGGCCGGTCCCGCGACACCTGAGATCACCCGAAAGGGTGATGGCTTGGTCCACAGCTGCCGGACTGTCCACCGCGCCCCTGCCTCGGGGGCGCGGTTCCGGCAGGCTGCGGGGATGCGAGTGACTCCTCTACTGCTGGTGCCGGCGCTGCTCCTTGCCCGCGAGGCCCCGGAGCGCGCCTGGCCGGTACCCAGCACCACCGGCGGCGTCCGGCCGGTGGTCGCGCGCCTGTGGGAACCGCCCCCCGAACGGTGGCTCGCGGGTCACCGCGGAGTCGATCTGGCCACCCGTCCCCGCGCCCGGGTCAGGGCGGCGGCTCCCGGCCGGGTCGTCTTCGCGGGTCAGGTGGCCGGGAAGGGCGTTCTCACGATCGAGCTGGACGGCCCCGGCACCCCGCCGCTGCGCACCACCTACGAACCGGTGCGCCCGTCGGCGGCGCCCGGGGACACGGTGGCCGCGGGTGACGTGGTGGGGGTCCTCGCGGACGGGCCGTTTCACTGTCCCGGCCCCTGCCTGCACTGGGGCCTGCTGCGCGGTCGCCACTATCTCGATCCGCTCGGCCTCCTGCCGCCCCACCTGCTGAAGGCCGGGCCCTCCCGGCTGCTGCCCCTGGGCGGCCCGCCGCCCGCGACTGCCGCCCGGCCCTCCCGCCCCGCGGCGGCACGCTCCGGTCCGCGGCCTCCCGGGCGCCGCCGGGCGGGCCGACGGCTCAGACGTTGACCTCCGCCAGCTTCGCCCGCAGCTGCAGCACCGCCTTGGTGTGGATCTGGCTGACCCGGCTCTCGGTCACCCCGATCACCTGGCCGATCTCGGCCAGCGTGAGCCCTTCGTAGTAGTACAGCGTCACCACGGTCTTCTCCCGGTCCGGAAGCGTGTTGATGGCACGGGCAAGAAGCCTGCGCAGCTCCCGGTCCTCGGCCACCTGCACCGGGTTGTCGGCCGCGGTGTCCTCCAGGATGTCCATCAAGCTGAGCCGGTCCCCGCTTTCCCCGCCCACGTGCAACAGCTCCTCCAGGGCGACGACGTTGGTCAGCGACACCTGGCTGAACACCCCGTGCAGCTCCTCCAGGGCGATGCCCATCTCCTGGGCCACCTCCGCCTCCGACGGGGTGCGCTGCAAGGACGACTCCAGCGCCGCGTAGGCACGCTCGACCGCACGGGCCTTCTGCCGGACCGACCGGGGGATCCAGTCCAGCGCCCGCAGTTCGTCGATCATCGCTCCGCGGATCCGGGTGATGGCGTAGGTCTCGAACTTGATCGAGCGCTCCGGGTCGAACTTCTCGATCGCGTCGATCAGCCCGAACACACCCGAGGAGACGAAGTCGGCCTGGTCCACGTTGGGCGGCAGCCCGACGCTCACTCGGCCCGCGACATACTTGACCAGCGGCGAGTAGTGGAGGATCAGCTGTTCCCTGAGCCGCTCGTCTCCGGTGGCCTTGTACAGACGCCACAGCTCGTCGAGCGAGGCGGGTACCGCGGGAAGCGTGCCGCCCTCCGTCGCGGTTCGTGCTGCCGGTGCCGCGTGCGAGGGCCCGGGGGAGTGCTGGGGCATGCGGTCTTTGAGCCGTTCTGCTGTGGTATGAGCGGGTGGTGCCGGTCCGGATGGGCGGCCTTCGTGAGCGTAGCGTGAGTGCCGTGTCGCAGTGCGCAGGTGCGGGCTGCCGGGCATGGGCAGATACGTTCCGCTGGGCGCACCGTGGTGTGAGTCCGCCATCAGTCCTGCGCCCCGCGAGCACCGGGGGGCCGTCCCGCCCGATGGGCCGTCCGCCACCGCTGCCCCACCCGTTCGACGAAGCCGAGCGCATGCAACTCGTTCAGCCGTGCCAGGGCGCTTCGCACACTGGTGCACGCCCCCTCGGCCACCTCCTCCGGGGTGCATGGCACGCCGGAGGGCAGAGCGTCCAGCACACGCGCGGTCGGGGGTGCCAGAAGGTCCCTCGGGACCGCGGGCTCGTCGCGGTCCCCGGCCAGCTCTCCCATCTCGCCCGTCAGCTCGATGATCTCCTCGGCGTCGCTGACGAGGGTGGCCTCGTCCCGCAGCAGCCGGTGCACACCCTGCGAGAGCCCGGAGGTGACCGGGCCGGGCACGCCCATCACGTGCCGGCCCAGGTCGCGGGCCCGCCGGGCGGTGACCAGGGAGCCGCTGCGCAGCGCGGCCTCCACCACGACGGTTCCGCGCGTGAGCGCGGCGATCACCCGGTTGCGCTCCAGGAACCGGCGGCGCGTGGGATGGCTGCCGGGCGGCAGCTCGGCGGCCACCAGGCCGCTCTCCGCCACCCGGTCCAGCAGCTCCCGGTGGGCGGCCGGATACCCGACGTCGACCCCGCAGGCGAGCACCGCGACGGTGGCCCCGCCGGTGGCCAGGACGCCTCGGTGCGCGGCGCCGTCGATGCCGTGGGCGGCGCCGGATACCACGGTCCAGCCCCGTTCGCTGAGCGCACCGCCGATGTCGGCGGCCACGTACGCACCGTAGTCGGTACAGGCACGCGCCCCCACCACGGCCACCGACCGCAGCGCCAGGAACCGCAGCGACGGTGCGCCGCGCAGCCACAGCCCGACCGGCCCCGCCGTCCCCAGGTCGTCCAGCTGGCCCGGCCATTCCGGATCGCCCGGGCACACGAAGCGCCCGCCGGCCCGGGCCACCGCCGCCAGGTCCTTCTCGGGATCGGCCGTGCGGGTACGCAGCCGCAATCCTTCCCGGCGTTCCGCACCGGCCCCCGGCAGCGGCCGGTCCGCGCGCAGCGCCCGCCAGGTCTCCTCCGGGCCCAGCTCCGCCAGCCACCGGCCCACGAGGACCTCGCCCGGTTCCCCGATCCGGGTCAGCGCGGCCCGGGCGAGCCGCTCCTGTCCGGAGACCGTCCGCCGGCCCGCCGGGAGCTCGCGCCGACCCGTCACGGCAGGCTGCCCGTCACGCCCGAGCCGCGCCGTACGCCGGTGCGCAGTTCCAGGGCGGCGTCGACATCGGCGGCGCTCGGCGCGGGGTGACCGGCCAGGTCGGCCACTGTCCAGGCGACCCGCAGCACACGGTCCAGCCCCCGGGCCGTCAGCAGGCCCCGGTCCAGATCCGCCTCGGCACGGGCGAGCGCACCGCCGGCGGGGGCCCAGCGGGTCCGCAGTTCGTGCCCGGGAACCTCGGCGTTGGCCGCCCACGGGGTGCCGGCGTAGCGGGCGGTGGCACGTTCGCGGGCGGCGAGAACCCGTTCCGCAACCGTCGCGGTGGCCTCGCCGCCGCCCCCGGAGACCAGCTCCGCCCGGCCGACCGGTTCGACAGGAACCCGCAGGTCGATGCGGTCCGTCAGCGGTCCCGACAACCTGGCCCGGTAGCGCCGCACCGTGCCGGGCGGACACTCGCAGTCGCCGGCCGGCGAGCCGTGCCGTCCGCAGGGGCAGGGATTGGCGGCCAGCACCAGCAGGAAGCGGGCGGGCATCCGCAGCACGCCGGCCGAGCGGGCGACCACCACGTGGCCGGACTCCAGCGGCTGGCGGAGCGCGTCCAGTACCCGGCCGCTCATCTCGGCCGCCTCGTCGAGGAACAGGACGCCACGGTGGGCGAAGGACGCGGCGCCGGGCCGGGGCAGACCGCTGCCGCCGCCGACCAGCGCGGCCATGGTCGCGGAGTGGTGCGGAGCACAGTAGGGAGGGCGGTCGATCAGCGGGCGGTCCGCGGGCAGGGTGCCGCCCACCGAGTGCACCGCGGTCACCTCCAGAGCCTCCTGCCGGGTGAGCGGGGGAAGGATGCCCGGCAGGCGCTCGGCCAGCATGGTCTTGCCCGCCCCCGGTGGCCCGGAGAGGAAGAGATGGTGGCGTCCGGCCGCCGCCACCTCCAGCGCGCGCCGGGCCACCCGCTGCCCGGCCACCTCGGCGAGGTCCGGCGGCCGTCCGTTCCCCGCCGGTCCGCCGGGCAGTGAGAGCCCGGCCGCCTGCGGATGGCCCCAGACGCTGCCGGCCGCGGGTCCGCCACGGCTCCCGGAGAGCGCGGCGGGCTCCTCCGGGACCGGCTCGCCGGCCAGCACCGCGATGAGCTGGCGCAGTGTCCGGACCCCGAGCACGGAGACCTCCGGCACCAGTGAGGCCTCGGCCGCCGTCTCCTCGGGCACGACCACCTGCCGGTACCCGGCCTCGGACGCGGCCAGCACGGCGGGAAGCACTCCGCGGACCGGTCGGACGCGGCCGTCCAGGCCGAGCTCGCCGATCATCACGAGGTCCTCGACCGACTTCGGGTCCAGGCGCTCGGAGGCCGCCAGCACACCGGCGGCCACGGCCAGATCGAAGCCGCTGCCCGACTTCGGTACCGAGGCAGGGCTCAGCCCGACCGTCAGCTTCTTCTGCGGCCACTGGGCCCCGGAGTTGAGCACCGCGGACCGGACGCGGTCCCGGCTCTCGCTGAGGGACTTGTCGGCGAGACCGACCAGGGTGAAAGCGGCGACTCCGGGTTCGAGGTCGGCCTGGACCTCGACCAGAACGCCCTCCATCCCCACCAGGGCGACCGAGCAGGTACGCGCGAACCCCATCACAAAGCTCCCTTGGCGTGTTCCACGACCGGTCCGCCACGGGCGGGCAGCAGCACACCGATCAGATCGATCCGCACTCCGCCGGGGGGCGGGGCGCGGTGGACCGGAAGCCAGCACTCGCCCAGCCATCGCTGGGCGAGCAGGCGCAGACGTTCGGCCTTGTGCCGGGTCAGCGCGGCCATCGGGTGCTGGTAGGCGGCCGCACGGCGGGTCTTGACCTCGCACACCACGAGCGTGCCGCCGTCGGCGGGGTCGAGGGCGACAATGTCGATCTCCCCCGCCCGGCAGCGCCAGTTCCGCGCCAGGACGGTGACTCCCGCGGCCCGCAGCCGGCGCACGGCCAGGTCCTCGCCGTAGCGGCCCAGCGCTCCTCGCTGATTCATGGCTCCACCTCCGGGACCGACTGTCGCCGTGTCGCGGGCGAGGGGTGCGCGGCGGTGGACAGCCGGCCGGCTGTGGACAACCCCGTCACGCGTCCGGGTGGTCTCCCTGGGGCGGTCACCCAAGGTTCCGGGTCTGTCGCCCGGCGCCCTCACGGTCCCGTACACTTCTGGTGGCGGTCCGGGTCACCGGGCCGACCTCGCATGCCCCGCCGTCGGGCGTCCGGGCCTCACCGTCCGGGCCGTCGTGGCGGCCGCGCACCTCGGTCCTCGGAAGCGGTCTGTCGGCAGACCCTCTCCCTGGTACGGCGCGTCGGGGCGTCAGGAGCGCCGGCCGGGCCAACCGGCCGGCGCTGACAACCGAGCACCATAAGGAGAACGGCCATGGCCGTCGTCACGATGCGGGAGCTGCTGGAGAGCGGCGTCCACTTCGGGCACCAGACCCGCCGCTGGAACCCGAAGATGAAGCGTTTCATCTTCACCGAGCGCAACGGCATCTACATCATCGACCTGCTCCAGTCGCTGTCGTACATCGACCGCGCCTACGAGTTCGTCAAGGAGACCGTCGCCCACGGCGGTACCGTCATGTTCGTCGGCACCAAGAAGCAGGCCCAGCAGGCCATCGCGGAGCAGGCGACCCGGGTCGGCATGCCCTACGTCAACCAGCGCTGGCTGGGCGGCATGCTCACCAACTTCTCCACCGTCCACAAGCGGCTCCAGCGCCTCAAGGAGCTCGAGCAGATCGACTTCGAGGATGTGGCCGCCTCCGGCCTCACCAAGAAGGAGCTGCTCGTCCTCTCCCGCGAGAAGGCGAAGCTGGAGAAGACGCTGGGCGGTATCCGCGACATGCAGAAGGTGCCCAGCGCCGTCTGGATCGTGGACACCAAGAAGGAGCACATCGCCGTCGGCGAGGCCCGCAAGCTCAACATCCCGGTCGTCGCGATCCTCGACACCAACTGCGACCCCGACGAGGTCGACTACAAGATCCCGGGCAACGACGACGCGATCCGGTCCGTCACGCTGCTCACCCGCGTGATCGCCGACGCCGTCGCCGAGGGGCTCATCGCCCGCTCGGGCGCCGCCGAGGCCAAGGGCGGCGAGAAGCCGGCCGGCGAGCCGCTGCCGGAGTGGGAGCGCGAGCTGCTGGAGCGGGCCGAGGCCAAGAGCGCGGAGGAGGCGGCCCCCGCCGAGGCCGTTGCCGCCGAGAAGCCCGCCGAGAAGCCCGCCGAGGAGCAGCCGGCTGCCGCCGAGCAGCCGGCCGCCGAGCAGCCGGCCGAGGCCGCGGCGCCGGAGCAGCCCGCCGAGCAGGCCTGACGCACACCGCGACCCGGGGGTACGGCGGGTGCGGGGCCTGACCGGCCCGGCACCCGCCGTACACCCCGTGCAGCGGGTCAAGCGACCAACCGCATCGATTCCGGGAAGAGAATTACGTAACCATGGCGAACTTCACCGCCGCCGACGTCAAGAAGCTCCGCGAGCTGACCGGCGCCGGCATGATGGACTGCAAGAAGGCGCTGGACGAGGCCGAGGGCAGCGTCGACAAGGCCGTCGAGATCCTGCGGGTCAAGGGTCAGAAGGGCGTCGCCAAGCGTGAGAGCCGCACCGCCGAGAACGGCGCCGTGGTGGCCCTGATCGCCGACGACAAGACCTCCGGCGTGCTGGTCGAGCTGAAGTGCGAGACGGACTTCGTCGCCAAGGGCGAGAAGTTCCAGGCGGTGGCCCAGGCCGTCGCCGAGCACGTCGCCGCCACGTCCCCGGCGGACATCCAGGCGCTGCTGGCCTCGGAGATCGAGTCCGGCAAGACCGTGCAGGCGTTCGTCGACGAGGCCAACGCCACGCTCGGCGAGAAGATCGTGCTCGACCGGTTCGCGCAGTTCTCCGGCAGCTACGTCACCTCCTACCTGCACCGCACCAGCCCCGACCTGCCCCCGCAGGTCGGCGTGCTGATCGAGCTGGAGCCCGGCTCCGCCTCGGAGGGGGAGCGGGCGCAGGTGTCCAAGGACATCGCCCAGCACATCGCCGCCTTCTCGCCGCGGTTCCTCACCCGTGACGCCGTTCCCGCCGACGTGGTGGAGAGCGAGCGCCGGGTGGCCGAGGCCACCGCGAAGGAGGAGGGCAAGCCCGAGGCGGCCCTGCCCCGGATCGTCGAGGGCCGGGTCAACGGCTTCTTCAAGGAGAACGTGCTGGTCGACCAGCCCTTCGCGAAGGACAACAAGAAGACCGTCCAGAAGGTGCTGGCCGAGGCCGGCGTCACGCTGAAGGCCTTCGCCCGCTTCCGCGTCGGAGCCTGATTCCTCCGCCGCGCCGTCGGCGGAGGAACGGCCCGGCCCCGTTAAGGTCGGGCAAAGGGCCGGGCGGGTCGTGTCGCGCACGGCTTGGACGACCGCAGTTGTGACGAGGAGGCCATTGCCGACCGAGGAACCGTGAGGGTCCACCGGCAATGGCCTCCTTCGCATGTGCACGAGGAGAGTTCCATGAACCAGGGTGCTGCCGCCGACACACCGACGGCCGACCAGGACAACACGCCCCACCGTTTTCTGCTGAAGCTGTCGGGCGAGGCCTTCGCGGGCGGCGGCGGTCTGGGCGTCGACCCGGACGTGGTGCACGCCATGGCGCGGGAGATCGCCGCGGTCGTCCGGGGCGGCACCGAGCTCGCCGTGGTGATCGGAGGCGGCAACTTCTTCCGCGGCGCCGAACTCCAGCTCCGCGGCATGGACCGGGCGCGTTCCGACTACATGGGCATGCTCGGCACGGTGATGAACTGCCTCGCTCTCCAGGACTTCCTGGAGAAGGAGGGCATCGACTCCCGGGTCCAGACCGCTATCACCATGGGGCAGGTCGCCGAGCCGTACATCCCGCTGCGCGCGGTGCGCCACCTGGAGAAGGGCCGGGTGGTGATCTTCGGTGCCGGTATGGGGATGCCCTATTTCTCCACCGACACCACCGCCGCCCAGCGTGCCCTGGAGATCCATGCCGAGGCCCTGCTCATGGGCAAGAACGGCGTGGACGGTGTCTACGACTCCGACCCGGCGCGCAACCCCGACGCGGTGAAGTTCGACGCGCTCGACTACGGCGAGGTCATCACCCGGGACCTCAAGGTCGCCGACTCCACGGCGATCACGCTCTGCCGGGACAACAAGCTCCCGATCCTCGTCTTCGAACTGCTCGCCGAGGGCAATATCGCCCGCGCGGTAAAGGGTGAGAAGATCGGCACGCTCGTCAACAACCAGGGACGCCGGGCCTGACGGCCCGTCGTATTCATCGAACCAGGAGCACGTGGTGATCGAAGAAGCCCTCCTCGAGGCTGAGGAGAAGATGGAGAAGGCCGTCGTGGTCGCCAAGGAGGATCTCGCCGCGATCCGTACCGGCCGTGCGCACCCGGCGATGTTCAACAAGATCGTGGCGGAGTACTACGGCACGATGACGCCGATCAACCAGCTGGCGTCGTTCTCCGTGCCCGAGCCGCGCATGGCGGTGGTGACCCCCTTCGACAAGAGCGCGCTGCGCAACATCGAGCAGGCGATCCGCGACTCCGACCTGGGCGTCAACCCCACCAACGACGGACACATCATCCGGGTGGTCTTCCCCGACCTGACGGAGGAGCGCCGCCGGGAGTACATCAAGGTGGCCAAGTCCAAGGGCGAGGACGCCAAGATCTCCATCCGCGGTGTCCGGCGCAAGGCCAAGGAATCCATCGACAAGAGCGTCAAGGACGGCGAGGTCGGCGAGGACGAGGGCCGACGGGCGGAGAAGGAGCTCGACGACACCACCGCGAAGTACGTCGCGCAGGTGGATGAGCTGCTCAAGCACAAGGAAGCCGAGCTGCTCGAGGTCTGAGCACCGGGCGGCGAACAGAAAGCAGCTGTCACCTGTGAACGACTTTCCCCGGGGGTCTGGTCCCGTGCCCATGGTGTCCGAGGCCGGCGGCGAGCCGGAAGACGGCCCGGCGGGCCACCGTCAACCGCAGGACCCGGACCGCCGGGCGGAGGGACCCGGCCGCAAGCGGGCCGGCCGGGACCTGCCCGCGGCCATCGGTGTGGGCCTGGGGCTGGGCACGGTCATCCTCGCCTCGCTCTTCGTCCACAAGCCGGTGTTCGTGGTGGTCATCGCCGCCGCCGTGGTGGTGGGGCTGTGGGAGCTCACCTCCCGGCTGGCCGAGCGGTCGCAGCTGCGCGTCCCGTTGGTCCCGCTGGCGGCCGGCGGTGCGGCCACTGTCGTCGCCGGCTACCTGAGCGGAGCCGACGGCGCCCTGATCGCCCTGGGCGCCACGATTCTGGCCATGCTGGTCTGGCGGATGACCCAGCGGCCGGAGAACTATCTGCGGGACGTCACCGCCGGGGTGTTCGTCGCCTTCTACGTGCCCTTCCTGGCCACGTTCGTGGCGCTGATGCTGACCGCCGGCGACGGCCCGCAGCGGGTGCTGACGTTCCTGCTGCTCACCGTCATCAGCGACACCGGTGCGTACGCCGTGGGATGGCGGTTCGGGAAACACAAGCTGGCCCCCCGCATCAGCCCGGGCAAGACCCGGGAGGGCACCGCCGGGGCGGTGGTCTCGGCCATGGCGGCCGGAGCCCTGTGCATGGAGCTGCTGATCGACGGCGGCCAGTGGTGGCAGGGCCTCGTGCTGGGCCTGGCGGTGGCGGTCAGCGCGACCGTGGGCGACCTCGGGGAATCGATGATCAAGCGAGACCTGGGCATCAAGGACATGGGCACGCTGCTGCCGGGCCATGGCGGGATCATGGACCGGCTGGACTCGATCCTGCCCACCGCCCCGGTCGCCTACCTGCTGTTCCTGGCGTTCGTCGGAGCCGGCTGAGCCTCCCCGCACACCGGGCCGGACAGCCCCGGGGGTCTGCGACACTGGGGGCATCATGCCTGCACCCGGAGAACTCACATTCGTCGCGCCGCGCGGAGCGAAGAAGCCGCCGCGGCACCTTGCCGACCTGTCGCCGGACGAGCGCCGCGAGGCCGTCGCCGAGCTGGGGGAGAAGCCGTTCCGCGCCAAGCAGTTGTCGCAGCACTACTTCGCGCGCTACACCGACGACCCGGCCTCCTGGACGGACATTCCCGCGGCGTCCCGGGAGAAGCTGGCCGGGGAGCTGCTGCCGGAGCTGATGACCGTGGTGCGGCACATCAGCTGTGACGACGACACCACTCGCAAGACGCTGTGGCGGCTGCACGACGGGACGCTGGTGGAGTCCGTCCTGATGCGGTACCCGGACCGGGTCACCATGTGCATCTCCTCGCAGGCCGGCTGCGGCATGAACTGCCCGTTCTGCGCCACCGGCCAGGCCGGTCTGGACCGCAACCTGTCGACCGCGGAGATCGTCCACCAGATCGTGGACGGCATGCGGGCGCTCCGGGACGGGAAGGTGCCCGGCGGCCCGGCCCGGCTGTCGAACATCGTGTTCATGGGGATGGGCGAACCGCTGGCGAACTACCGGCGGGTCGTGGGCGCCATCCGCCGGCTGACCGATCCGGAGCCGGACGGCATCGGGCTCTCCCAGCGGGGGATCACCGTCTCCACCGTCGGCCTGGTGCCGGCGATGCGCCGGTTCGCGGGCGAAGGCCTCAAGTGCCGGCTGGCGGTCTCGCTGCACGCCCCGGACGACGAACTGCGCGACACCCTGGTGCCGGTGAACACCCGCTGGAAGGTGCGCGAGGTGCTGGACGCGGCCTGGGAGTACGCCGAGGCGTCCGGCCGCCGGGTGTCCATCGAATACGCCCTGATCAGGGACATCAACGATCAGGCGTGGCGGGCCGATCTGCTCGGGCGGCTGCTCAAGGGGCGGCGGGTGCACGTCAACCTGATCCCGCTCAACCCCACCCCGGGGTCACGCTGGACGGCGTCCCGCCCGGAGGACGAGAAGGCGTTCGTCGAGGCACTGGAGGCCCACTCGGTGCCGGTGACGGTGCGGGACACCCGTGGTCAGGAGATCGACGGGGCCTGCGGGCAGCTGGCGGCCACCGAGCGCTGAGGGCCGCAGGGCCCCTGTTATCGTTGTTCGAACAAACGCACAGTCCGGCAGGGGAGCGCTCGCAGCGCTGAGAGTGCGGCAGATCAGGCCGCAGACCCTCGAACCTCGCCCAGGTCATGCTGGGTAGGAAGTTCGGCGTCTCTCTCGTGTTGCCCGTGCCTGCCCGCAGGGAGAAAGCAGCACGATGAAGCGGACCCTCAACACGGCCCTCGCCGTCACCCTGGGCACGGCGATGCTCGCCGCCTGCGGCAGCGACAGCGGGGACGATCAGCAGGACTCGGCGGGTTCCTCGACCGTCACGCTGGTCACCCACAATTCCTTCGAGATCTCCGACGAGGTTCTCGAGCAGTTCACCGAGGAGACCGGCTTCCGGCTGGAGGTGCTGCGGGCCGGGGACGCCGGGGTGGTGGTCAACCAGGCGGTGCTCTCCCGGGGCAACCCGCAGGGCGACGTGCTGTTCGGAGTGGACAACACCCTGCTCTCCAGGGCCCTGGACGAGGAGATCTTCACGCCCTACCGGGCCGAGGGCCTCGACGAGGTCCCCGCGGAGTTCCAGCTCGACGCGGAGGAGAACCGGGTGACCCCGGTCGACACCGGGGACATCTGCGTCAACTACGACCGCGCCTGGTTCGCGGAGCGGGACGTGGCTCCGCCGCAGACCTTCGAGGACCTGGCGGACCCGGACTACCGGGACCTGCTGGTGGTGCAGAACGCCGCCACCTCCTCGCCCGGCCTGGGCTTCCTGCTGGGCACCGCCGCGGAGTACGGCGAGGACGGCTGGCAGGACTACTGGCAGCGCCTGGCGGACAACGGCGTCGAGGTCGTCGACGGCTGGGAGCAGGCATACTACGAGCACTTCTCCGCCTCGGGCGGTGACCGCCCGCTGGTGGTGTCCTACGCCTCGAGCCCGCCCGCGGAGGTGCTCTACGGCTCGGACCCGGAGCCGGAGGAGGCTCCCACCGGCGTGTCCACCGGCACCTGCTTCCGGCAGATCGAGTTCGCGGGCCTGCTGGACGGCGCGAAGAACCCCGAGGGCGGGCAGGCGCTGCTGGACTTCCTGCTGAGCCCCGCCTTCCAGGAGGACGTGCCGCTGCAGATGTTCGTCCACCCGGTGCGGGAGGGCGTCGAACTGCCGGAGGTCTTCACCGCCTACGGCGAGCAGATCGACGAGCCCGCCGAGCTGGATCCGCAGACCATCACCGAGAACCGGGAACAGTGGGTCAAGGAGTGGACCTCACTGGTCATCAGGTAGCGCACGGCCCGGCCGGGACACCGGCCGCTCCGCCGGCCGGTCACCGGCGGCGGGCCGCCCGGCGGGACCTGGCGGTGCGGCTGGGTCTGATGGCCGTGCCCCTGGGGTTCTTCGGGCTGTTCTTCGCCTATCCCGTGGCGGCCATCGTGGCGCGCGGGCTGCGGCCGGAGGGCGACTGGGCATGGGGCCGGGCGGCCGCGGTGCTGGCCGACCCGCACATCGTGCAGGTGCTGTGGTTCACGGTCTGGCAGGCCGCGGCCTCCACCGCGCTCACCCTCGCGCTCGCGCTGCCGGGTGCCTACGTCTTCGCCCGGCTGGACTTCCCCGGCAAACGGCTGCTGCGCGCCGTCGTCACGGTGCCGTTCGTGCTGCCCACGGTCGTCACCGGTGCCGCCTTCCTGGCACTGGTGGGGCGCGGCGGGCTGCTCGACGGCCTGTGGGGGATCCGGCTGGACACCACGGTGTGGGCCATTCTGCTGGCGCATGTCTTCTTCAACTACGCGATCGTGGTGCGGACCGTCGGCGGGCTCTGGGCGCAACTGGACCCCCGTCAGGAGGAGGCGGCCCGGGTCCTGGGCGCGAGCCGCTTCACCGCGTGGCGGCGGGTCACGCTGCCCGCGCTGACCCCCTCGGTGGCCGCCGCGGCGCTGATGGTCTTCCTGTTCACCTTCACCTCGTTCGGCATCATCAAGATCCTGGGCGGTCCGCGGTACGCCACCCTGGAAGTGGAGATCTACCGGCAGACCGCGCAGTTGCTGGACCTGCAGGCGGCCGCCGTGCTCACCCTGGTGCAGTTCGCCGCGGTGGCCGGGATGCTCGGCGCGCACGCGTGGAGCGTGCGCCGGCGGGAGAGCGCGCTGAAGCTGGTCGATGCCGCGCGCACCGCCCACCGTCCGCGCGGGGCCGCTCAGCGCGCGCTGCTGGCCGGGGTGCTGCTGTCCATCGCCCTGCTCCTGCTGCTGCCGCTCGCCGTGCTGGTCGAACGTTCGCTGTCGGTCTCCGGCGGCTACGGGTTCGCCCACTACCGGGCGCTGGCCTCCACCGAGGGCGGGACCTTCGTGGTGGCTCCGTGGAGCGCGGTGTACAACTCGCTGTCCTACGCGGCCGTCGCCACGCTCATCGCGGTCACGGTGGGAGGGCTGGCCGCGGCGGCACTGACCCGCCGTGCCGGCCGCCTGGTGCGCGGCTTCGATGCCCTGCTGATGCTCCCGCTGGGCACCTCGGCGGTCACCGTCGGCTTCGGTTTCCTCATCGCGCTCGACGAACCGCCGCTGGATCTGCGCTCCTCGTGGATTCTGGTGCCGCTGGCCCAGGCCCTGGTCGGGGTGCCCTTCGTGGTGCGCGTGATGCTGCCGGTGCTGCGGGCCGTGGACCACCGGCTGCGGGAGGCCGCGGCGATGCTGGGCGCGTCGCCCCTGCGGGTGTGGCGCGAGGTGGACCTTCCGCTGGTGCGGCGGGCCCTGCTGGTCGCGGCCGGCTTCGCGTTCGCCGTGTCGCTCGGGGAGTTCGGCGCGACGGTTTTCATCGCCCGGGCCGACGCCCCGACGCTGCCGGTCGCCGTGGCCCGGCTGCTGGGGCGGCCGGGCGAGCTCAACTACGGTCAGGCGATGGCCATGAGTACGGTGCTGATGCTCGTCTGCGCCGTCACCCTGCTGGCGCTGGAACGGCTGCGGCCGGTGCGCTCCCAGGAGTTCTGACCCGACCGGAGACTGTGGGAGATCGCATCATGGCACTGCTGGAGCTGCGCGGCGTCACCGTCCGCTTTCCCGGACACACGGCGCTCGACGCGGTGGACCTGGAGGTCGCCGAGCACGAGACGGTCTGCGTGCTCGGCCCCAGCGGCAGCGGCAAGTCCACGCTGTTGCGGGTGGTGGCCGGACTTCAGGAGGCCGAAGCCGGACGGGTCCTGCTCGCCGGGCGGGACCAGACGGGCGTCCCGGCCCACCGCCGCGGGGTGGGCCTGATGTTCCAGGACCAGCAGCTCTTCCCGCAGCGCGATGTCGGCGGCAACATCGCGTTCGGCCCGCGCGTGCGCGGGGCCGGCCGCGCCGAGGCCGAGCGGCGCACCGCCGAACTGCTGGAGCTGGTCGGGCTGCCCGGGGCGGCCCGGCGGCCGGTCGCCTCGCTGTCCGGCGGGGAGCAGCAGCGGGTGGCCCTGGCCCGCGCCCTTGCCCCCAGTCCCCGGCTGCTGATGCTCGACGAGCCGCTGGGGCAGCTGGACCGTGGTCTGCGGGAGCGTCTGGTCGTCGAACTGCGCGGCCTGTTCCGGCGTCTGGGCACCACGGTGCTGGCCGTCACGCACGACCAGGGCGAGGCGTTCGCGCTGGCGGACCGGGTGGTGGTGATGCACCGCGGCCGGATCGCCCAGGAGGGGCCGCCCGCCGAGGTCTGGCAGCGCCCGGCCTCGGAGTTCGTGGCCCGCTTCCTGGGGTTCCGCAATGTGGTGGAGGCCGGGATCCAGGAGGGCACCGCCCGCACCCCGTGGGGTCCGGTTCCGGTCCCGCCGGGCACCGCGGAGGGGCCCGGCCGGGTGCTGATCCGGCCCTCGGGGGTCCGGCTGTCCTCACCGGGGGAGGGCCTGCGCTGCACGGTCAGCGCCCGCACCTTCCGCGGCGACCATGTGGTGGTGCTGCTGCGGCCCGAGGCGGGTCCGGAGCTGGAGGCGGCCTGTCCGCTGCGCGAGGCGCCGGCGGAGGGCGACGCGGTCGGCGTCGTCTTCGTGCCGGGGGAGGTCGTGCCGCTGCCCTGCTGAGGGCGTAGGGCGGACGGTTCGTCAACTTCTGTCCCTTGCGGGCGGGTTGTTTGCCGCAACTCCCTCGTGAAGATGAAAGTTTTCGTCTGGACGGCCCCTTGGTGGCGATCTAAATTGTCAGCCGCACCGCGACCGCACTTCTCCGCCACTCTCCCCCTGGGGGCCGCGCATGAGACGGATCCTGCCCACCCTGCTCGCCGGTATCGGCCTGCTCGCATCGAGCCTGATCACCGCGGCGCCCGCCGCGGCCGCGGACGAGGGCGGGGACGCGCCGCCCGAGCAGTGGCGCAGCTACTGGGTGGACGCCTTCAACGAGGGCATCTACACGCCCGGCCAGGTCTCCACGCTGGTGCAGGACGCCCTGGAACTGAACGCCAACGCGCTGATCGTGCAGACCTCGCGCCGCTACGACTGCTTCTGCGACCGGGCGCTCTACCCGAGGACCGACGCGCCCGTGGCCCCGGCTCCGTTCGACCCGCTGCAGGAGATCATCGAGCAGGCCCACGCGGCCGGCCTGGAGGTCCACGCCTGGGTCAACGTCAACACCATGTGGAACAGCACCACGCCGCCGCGGTCACCCGATCATGTGTTCAATCAGCACGGCCCGGGTGCCGAGGGCGCCGACCGGTGGCTGAACAAGAAGGCGGACGGCACGGAGCTGCAGGGCGCCAACGCCTACGTGGACCCCGGCCACCCGGACGCGGCCGACTACATCGTGCGGGCGGTGCGGAGCATCGTCAGCGAGTACGACGTGGACGGCATCAACCTCGACTACATCCGCTACCCCGACTTCAACTCGCGGACCACGCACAGCGACTGGGGCTACAACGAGGTGTCCCTGGACAGGTTCCGGCAGGCCACCGGCCGCAGCGGCGTCCCCGAGCCGGACGACGCGCAGTGGACGCAGTGGCGCCGTGACCAGGTCTCCGGGCTGGTGCGGCGGATCTACCTCGGGATGTGGGAGGCCGACCCGCAGGCGCGCCTGTCGGTCAACGCCATCACCTACGGCTTCGGCCCGCAGTCGGTGGGCGGCTGGGAGTCGACCCGCACCTACCGAGAGGTGCTGCAGGACTGGGCGGGCTGGCTCGACGAGGGCATCACGGACACCGTCGTCACCATGAACTACAAGCGTGACTGGAACCCCGACCAGGCGCGGATGTTCGACGAGTGGACGGAGTTCCTCGCCGACGAGCAGGGAGAGCGCCAGGGCGTCAACGGCCCGGCGCTGTACCTCAACGGAATCGAGGACAGTCTGGCTCAGGTCAAGAAGACGCTGGAGCCGACAGCGGCCGGGAACACGGCAGCGGGCTGGAGCGGCTACTCCTACGCCAACCCCAGCATGACGCATGTGGACGGCTCTCCGCAGGACAGGGCGGAGGAGCGGCGGCAGCTGGCCCGCGCACTCACGGAGGGGGAGGCGGCGCCGTTCGCGGAGGCCGCCGCCGTTCCCGGCATGCCGTGGAAGGAAACCCCGGCCGACGGTCACGTCACGGGTGAACTGGCGCTGCGGGACGGCACTCCGCTGGACCAGGCGGCGGTGACGCTGCAGCCGCTCACCGCCGGCGGGCAGGCGGTGACCGGGCGGGCGGACGGCACCGGCTGGTTCGGGTTCGCCCATGTCGGTCCCGGCGTCTACCTGGTGAGGGCCGAGCTGCCGTCCGGCGTGATCGGGGCCCCGCTGACCGTGGTGCGCGTCCGTGAGGGGGCCATCAGCGAGGCGGCGTTCCCCGGCCTCGTCCGGGTGCGCTGACCCGTCCGGCGGACCGCCGGGCAGGGGGCGGTCCGGGAGGCGGCGCGGTCCGCCCCCGGACCGCGTCGCTCCTCGCGGCTCATCCGCCGAGCGGGAGCACGACCAGGTGGGCGGCCACCCAGGTGAGCGGGGCGAAGGCGGCCAGCAGTACCGCGGAGCGGAGCACCGCGGCCCGGCGCAGCAGCGACCGGGACGCGCCGAGCCCGAGGAGCGCACGTGTGGTGTGCTCCCGGGCGGCGCGGGACTCCGCGGCGGCCGTGGCGATGGCCGCGGCGGCACATCCGATGATCACGACGGCTCCGAGCACACTGAGCGGGCCCAGCATCTGCTGCCCGTCCGCACGGAGCGTGGCCAGGACGGTCGCGGACGCCACACACAGCGCGCCCATCGGCCGGCCCAGCCGGTGCGTCTCCGCCTCGAGGACCCTCCCGGACAGCAGCCGCAGCGCGCTCGGTCTGCCCGCGGACAGCAGCCGGCCGCACAGCCGGGCGATGCCCGGGGCGGCCAGCAGGATGCCCGCCGCGGTCAGCAGCCAGGCGCCGACCACGCCGGGGGTGATCTCTCCCATGGCCCCGGGAAGCGGTACGGCGCCGCCGGCGGGGGGAGTGCCCCGGCCGGCATGGGCGCCCAGCGCGATGCCGGCGGTGATCAGCGCCGTTCCCCACGGCAGACCGGTGGGCACGCGGCCCTCGTCCTGCCCGGTGCCCGCGGCGGCCTCGGGGCCGGGACGCAGGCGCAGCGAGACCGTGGCCGCCGCGGCGGAGGCCAGCGGCGCCAGGGCGAGCAGGGTGAGTGCCGCCGGAACCGGGAGGGGGCTGCCGCCGGAGAGCAGACCGGAGGCCGCGCCGTTGAGCGGCAGGGCGGTGAGATCACCGCGCAGGTGGAGGAAGACGGGCAGCGCGAGGGCGCTGCCGAGCAGGGCGGCGACAACCGCCGAGGAGGCGGCCAGCAGGGGCAGCCGGGTGGGGCCGATTCCCGCCGCGTCCAGCCCGGCCCGGGGCCGGGCCGCGGGGTCGGCGCGCGCCACCGACATGGCCAGCCCCACGGTGGCGGCCAGCGGAAGGGCGCACCAGGCCAGCCGCAGGGTGGCCGAGCGGCTGTCCTCGGGGTGGGCCCCGGCGTAGGCCAGCGAGGCCAGCAGCAGGAATCCGACGGCGCCGGCCGCGGCGGCCAGCAGCAGCCAGCGGCACAGGGCCGGCGCCTCCGCCCCGCGGGCTAGGCGGAGAGCGAGCATGCCGGTGAGGTGGCGGCGCGGCCGTCGACCAGTGCGAAGGTACGGTCGGCCAGGGCGGCGGCCTCCGTGCCGTGGGTCGCGAGCACCACGGTGATGCCGTGCGAGCGTGCCGCCGTGGTGAGGGTGCGCAGCGCCTGCGTCCGGTCGGTCCGGTGCAGCGGGGCGGTGGGCTCGTCGGCGAAGATCACCGAGGGGGTGTGGACCAGGGCGCGGGCGATGGCGACGCGCTGCCGCTGGGACTGGAGCAGGGCGGCGGGCCGCTTGCGGGCGCAGCCGCCCACGTCAAGCCTCTCCAGCCACTCCATGGCCGTCCGCCGGGCCGTGCGGTGGCCGGTGCCGGCCAGCAGCAGCGGAAGTGCGGCGTTCTCCCACGCGGTGAGCTCGGGCACCAGCTGCGGGGTGTCCGCGACCCAGCCGAACTGGTCGCGGCGCAGCCGCTCCCGGGCGGCCGGAGCCAGGGTGTGCACCGGGATGCTGTTGAACCAGACCTCGCCGCTGTTGGGGACCAGGCGTCCGGACAGGCAGCTCAGCAGGGTGGTCTTCCCGCAGCCGCGGGGACCGGTGACGGCGACGATCTCGCCCTCCCGGACGCCCAGGGAGACCCCGAGCAGTGCGGGCGAGCCGCCGTGTGCGTAGTGCAGACCGCACGCCCGGAGGACATCGTTGTCCGGTGGGGCGTCGGCCGGGGCGTCGGGTGGGACCACGTCCGGGGCACCTCCGCTCGTTCTCGCAGACCTCCCCCCGGCCGGATGTAACGAGCGGCCGGGGCTTTCGTCACCTGCACGGTAGGTTCATGGTGGCTGCGAGTGGCGGTACGGCGACGGCGTGCCACACCAGTCACCCCCGGATGGCTCCACCGGGGCCCGGCGGGCGCGGAGGACATGCGCCCCTCCCGCCGTTGGCGGGTATTTTTCCCGATGAAACGCCTGGTGGGCGCAGATTTTCCGCTCTCCGGCTGTCTCCGGGCCCCCGGTGCCGCATAGGCTGGGGTTTCCACACCCGCCGGACGCAGGTCCGGCGCACATCCTGGACCCGCAACATGGAGGGTGCCGTGACCACCGAACTGCGTCGGCTGCGCAACTACATCGACGGAGAGCTCCGGGACGCCGCGGACGGGCGGACGACCGAGGTGGTCGACCCCACGACCGGCCGTCCGTACGCCACCGCGCCGCTGTCCGGCGCCGCGGACGTCGACGCCGCGATGGCGGCCGCCGAGGCCGCCTTCCCGGCGTGGCGGGACTCCACCCCGGCCACCCGCCAGCTCGCCCTGCTGCGCGTCGCGGACGCGTTCGAGCAGCACGCGGACGAACTGCTGGCCGTCGAGTGCGAGAACACCGGCAAGCCGCTGGAGCTGACCCGGCAGGAAGAACTGCCGATGATGCTCGAACAGATCCGGTTCTTCGCCGGCGCCGCCCGGATGCTGGAGGGCAAGGCGGCGGGTGAGTACATGACCGGCATGACGTCCTTCGTCCGCCGCGAGCCGGTGGGCGTCTGCGCCCAGGTCGCCCCCTGGAACTACCCGGTCATGATGGCCGTCTGGAAGTTCGCCCCGGCGCTCGCCGCGGGCAACGCGGTGGTCCTCAAGCCGTCCGACACCACTCCCGCCTCGGCCGTGTTCGCCGCCGAGCTCATGGGCCGCACCCTGCCCAAGGGCGTGTTCAACGTGATCTGCGGGGACCGGGACACCGGACGGCTCATGGTCGAGCACCGCACCCCGGCCATGGTGTCCATCACCGGTTCGGTGCGGGCCGGCCAGGAGGTCGCCGCCGGCGCGGCCAAGGATGTCAAGCGGGTGCACCTGGAACTGGGCGGCAAGGCGCCCTGCGTGGTCTTCGACGACGCCGACCTGGCGGCCGCCGTCGAGGGCATCCGGGACGCGGGCTTCTTCAACGCCGGCCAGGACTGCACGGCCGCCACCCGGGTCCTGGTGCAGGACGGGGTGTACGAGGAGTTCGTCGCCGAGCTCACCAAGGCGGCCGCGGAGGTCAGGACCGGTGACCCGGCCGACCCCGAGTGCTTCTACGGCCCGCTCAACAACGCCTCCCACCTGGAGAAGGTCGCCGGCTTCATCGACCGGCTGCCGGCCCACGCGCGGGTGGAGACGGGCGGCCACCGGGTCGGTGAGCGGGGCTACTACTACGCTCCGACCGTCGTCAGCGGGCTGCGCCAGGACGACGAGATCGTCCAGAACGAGGTCTTCGGCCCGGTGATCACCGTGCAGCGGTTCTCCGACGAGGCCGAAGCGGTCCGGTGGGCCAACGACGTGGAGTACGGCCTGGCCTCCTCGGTCTGGACGAAGGACCACCCGCGGGCGATGCGGCTGTCGAAGGACCTGGAGTTCGGCTGCGTGTGGATCAACACGCACATCCCGCTGGTGGGCGAGATGCCGCACGGCGGGTTCAAGAAGTCCGGGTACGGCAAGGATCTCTCCGCCTACGGCATGGAGGACTACACCCGGGTGAAGCACGTGATGACGGCACTGTGACCGGCGTCCGTGCCCGCACTCCGCGTCGGAGGGGTGCGGGCACGGGAGACGTCATCCGGTGGCCGGCCCGGGGTCCTGGCGGCCCAGGACCCTGCGCAGCGCGCCGATGTGGTGGGTGGAGATGGCGTCCACGCCCATGCCGACCAGCCGCCGCATGGTCGGCGGGCTGTCGGCGGTCCAGGCCGCGACCCGGTAGCCCTCGGCGTGGGCACTGCGGACCGTCTCCCGCGAGAGCAGTCCGAAGCGGATGTTCAGCCAGTGCGGGCGCAGGTCCCGCAGCAGGGACAGGCGCGGCTGCGCCGTGCGCTGCCAGGTGAGGGCGATCTCCGCGTCCCGGTCCGCCGCACGCACCGCCCGCAGCGCCGCCGGGTCCCCGCAGTAGGTGACGCGCTTGGTCGCGCCGTTCTCCTGGACCACCTCGGCCGCCGCCCTGGCGGCCGCGGCCGAGGGTTCGGGCAGGCCGATGAGCGTCCGCACCGGATAGGTCACCGCCAGCGCCTCGCGCAGCAGCGGCAGGTGAGGACCGGTCAGGGCACGCAGTTCCTGGATCGTCAGATCCTCCACCCGCAGGTTCGGGCCCCACCGCCGTCTCAGTGTCCGGTCGTGCACCACCACGGGGAGCTCGTCCCGGGTGGCGCGGACATCCAGCTTGACCACGTCGGCCCCGGCCTCGATCGCGGAGCGGAACGAGACCAGGGCGTCCTCCCGTCCCCGGTGCGGATCCCCGCGGTGCGCGATCGCCATTACTCGTTTCGTTGCTGCCACGAGGTCAGGTAACTGTCGATTTCACCGCAAAGGCGGGATTTCGCGGGCGTGTCGAGGAAGGAAACCTCCACGGCGTTGCGCGCCAGTCCCGCGAGCCCTGCCTCGTCCAGCTCCAGCAGACCGGCCGCCACCGCGTACTCCGTGTTCAGATCCGTCCCGAACATCGGCGGGTCGTCGCTGTTGATGGTCACCGGCACACCGGCCTCCGCCATCTGCCGCACCGGGTGCCCGTCCAGCGAGGGCACCGCCCCGGTGGCGACGTTGGAGGTGGGGCAGACCTCCAGCGGGACGCGCCGCTGCGCGAGGTGGGCCAGCAGTTCCGGGTCCCGCACCGAACTGGTGCCGTGCCCGATGCGCTCGGCACCCAGCGCGGTGAGCGCGTCCCACACGCTCTGCGGACCGGTGGTCTCCCCGGCGTGCGGGACGCTGTGCAGCCCGTGCGCCCGCGCGCGGTCGAAGAAGGGCTTGAACAGCGGGCGCGGCCAGCCCTTCTCCGGACCACCGAGCCCGAACGACACCAGGCCGTCCGGTCCCAGCTCACAGGCCATCCGGGCGGTCTCCTCACCGGCCCGCGGCCCCAGTTCGCTGGGAATGTCGAAGCACCAGCGCAGCTGGACGCCGAAGTCCCGTCCGGCGGCGACGCGCGCGTCCTCGATGGCCTCCATGAAGGCGGCGTCCGGGATGCCGCGGATCACCGAGGTGTAGGGGGTGACGGTGAGTTCGGCGTAACGGATGGTCTGCCGCGCCATGTCGCGGGCCACCTCGTAGGTCAGCAGCCGTACGTCCTCCGCGTCCTGGATCAGCTCCACCACGGAGATGTAGACCTCGATGAAGTGCGCGAAGTCCCGGAAGGTGAAGTACTCGGCAAGCGCGTCCGGGTCCTTGGGGACGGGGGAGTCCGGGTGTCTGGCGGCCAGTTCCGCGACGATCCGCGGCGAGGCCGAGCCCACGTGGTGCACGTGGAGTTCGGCCTTGGGCAGGCCGGAGATGAAGGCGGTGAGATCCAACGGTCCCTCCTGGTCGGCTGATCCGCTCATCGTAGGCCGCGGGACTGGCGGATACCGGGGCCACAGGGACGTACACAGGCCGTAAGGTATGGGCGCACCCCTGTGGAGGAACTGTGAGTACTGACCGGGAGCCCAACCCGTTCCGGGCCCCAGCCGCGGACGGTGGTGGCATCCCGCCGCAGGCCGGCCCGCCCGCCGGCCCGCCCCCGCCGCCCACCTGGCAGCAGCCCGGGGGATACCCGGAAGCGCCCGCGACCTGGGCGGGCCGGCAGCCCCACCCGGGGGGGTACGGGCCCCAGCCCGCTGCGTACGGGTACGGGCCCCACGCAGGTCCGTACGGGACGCACACCGGTCCGTACGGGCCTTACCCGGGGTACGGGATACCCGGGGCGCCGCCGCGCAACAGCCAGGGCACCATGGCCCTGGTGCTGGGCATCATCGGCGCGGTGCTGGGGATCACCGTGATCCTCGGCCCGGCCGGTCTCGTCCTGGGCGTCCTGGCCGTGATCTGCGGAAGCATCGGCGTCCGCCGCGTGCGGAGGGGCGAGGCCACCAACCGCGGCGTCGCCCTGGGCGGCCTGTGGACCGGCGTGGGCGCCACCCTCCTGTCCGCCGTGACGACCGTCGTGATGGTGATGGAACCCGGCGGTTTCGTCCCGGTCGAGTCCGGAGCGGGATCCTCGCGCATGGCGGAGGCGGGCCAGCAGGTGCGGTACGCCGACGGCCTCACGGTGACGTTCGCGGAACCCGAGGACGCCGGGGACGGGACGTTCGTCCTCACCGCGACCCTCGACAACGGCAGCCCCGACCCGGTGAGGCTGACCGACGGCGACTTCTTCGCCTTCGCCGACGGCGAGGAACTCTCCTCCCGCGACATCCGCAGGGAAGACCCTTCCGACATGAGGAGACTGCCCGCAGGGGCCTCCGTCACCGTCGCCCACACGGTCACCGTCCCCGCGGACACGTGGTTCCTGCAGGTGGACTTCGCCCCCGGATGGGACCACGACTTCGCCTTCTGGGAGTTCGCGCTCCCCCTCGACCGCAGTGCGGAGCCGGATCACACCACCGATGTGTGAGCGGACGGACGGAAGAAACCCGGTTGACCTCATGTCCGCTTGAGGTTCTAGCGTTCTTCTCGGCGGGCGGCACGGGGCCGCCACGAGAGAGGGGGACACCGTCATGACGGACGACACCACCACCGTCCGGGCCGGGCGCCGGGAGTGGACGGGCCTGGCGGTGCTCGCGCTGCCCACGGTGCTGCTCGCCCTGGACCTGACCGTGCTCCACCTGGCGGTGCCCGGGCTCAGCGCGGATCTGCAGCCCACCGGCAGCCAGCTGCTGTGGATCGTGGACATCTACGGCTTCCTGATCGCCGGGTTCCTGGTCACCATGGGGGCGCTGGGCGACCGCACCGGCCGTCGCCGGCTGCTGCTGTACGGAGCGGCCGCGTTCGGGGCGGCCTCGGTGCTCGCGGCCTTCTCCACCAGCGCCGGCATGCTCATCGCCACCCGGGCACTGCTGGGCATCGCCGGGGCCACCCTCATGCCCGCGACGCTGTCGCTGATCCGCACCATGTTCCGGGACCAGGCCGAGCGGCGCACGGCCATCGCGGTGTGGATCACCAGCTTCATGGTGGGCTCGGCCATCGGCCCGGTGGTCGGCGGTGTGCTCCTGGAGCACTTCTGGTGGGGCTCGGTGTTCCTGCTGGGCGTGCCGGTGATGGTGCTGCTGCTGGTGGCCGGGCCGCTCCTGCTGCCCGAGTACCGCGCCCCCGACCCGCAGCCGCTGGACCCGCTGAGCGTGCTGTTCTCGGTGGCCGCCATGCTCTCGCTGGTCTACGGCATCAAGGAACTGGCCCGTTACGGCCCGGGCTGGGAGCCGGGGCTGTTCCTGGGCGCCGGGCTGGTGGCCGGCGGGGCCTTCCTCCACCGGCAGCGCACGGTGGCCAATCCGCTGATCGACCTGCGCCTGTTCGTCCACCGCTCGTTCAGCGCCGCCCTGGTCACGGTGGGGCTGGCGATCTTCGCGATCAGCGGCACCATGTTCTTCATCGGCCAGTACCTCCAGCTGGTTCTCGGGCTCTCCCCGCTGCAGGCCGGACTGTGGCTGCTCCCGCAGGCCGGAGCGGTGATCGCCGGGTCGATGGCCGCGCCGTTCCTGGTCCGCCGGCTGCGCCCGGCGTACGTGATGGCGGCCGGGATGACCGTGGCCTCCGGCGGGCTGCTCCTGATCACCCGGGTGGACGGCGTCGGCGGGCTCGGCGCGCTGGTGGCCGGCTCCGTGCTGCTGGCCGCCGGATTCGGGCCGGCCATGACGCTGGGCACCGACCTGGTGGTCGGCACCGCTCCGCCGGAGAGGGCCGGCGCGGCCTCCGCGATCTCGGAGACCGGTGTCGAACTGGGGGCGGCCCTGGGCATCGCGGTCATCGGGAGCGTGGGCACGGCGGTCTACCGCCGGGAGGTCGCGGACGGGCTGCCGGGAGTGCCCGCCGAGGTCACCGCGGCGGCCTCGGACACCCTGGGCGGCGCGGTGGTGGCCGCGGCCCGGTTGCCGGAGGCGGTGGCCGCGGAGCTCCTGCACGGGGCCCGGCTGGCCTTCGCCCACGGCATGCAGCTGACGGCCGGTATCGGGTCGGTGCTGGTCCTGGCTCTGGCGGCGTTCGCCGGTGTGCTGCTGCGGCACATCCGGCACGACGGCGCCGAGCAGTCGGCCGAGGATGCCCCGGTGCCGGACGGGGAACCGGTGGAAGCGGCCGGGAGCGTGCGGGGCCGAGGCTGACCGCGGGCCCGGTGCTCGGAGCTGAGCAGGGACGCGAGAAGGGAGCCGGGTCCGGAGCCTCGGGGGAGAGCGCTCCGGACCCGGAACGCGGAACGACCACCGCCCGCCCCGGGGGGTCTGGGACGGGCGGTACCGGTCCGCGAGGAAGGCGGGAGTCCGGCGGCTCTCGCGTCCGGTCCGACCGTACGGCAGGACGCCGGGACGGGAACCCGGCGGCGCGGTATCCGCATCACCTCCGCACAGCATCTCCATCCCGCATCCCTCCGCCGGGTGAGGCGGGAACCGGCCCTCCGGCCCGCGGCGCAGCCGCGACTGGTCCCCGCCCGCGGTGACGTACTGGCGCCGGGACGGTTGTGGCATATGCCACACGCCCGTGCTGCCGACCGGGGGAGAGGGACGGAACGGAGAGAACGGGACGGAAGCCTCGTGTGTATTTACTCACCAGGTTCCAGGTCTCCTCATCGGCGTGTCGGGGTCCTACGATGCGGGTGCACCGGGCCCTGTCCGGTGAAGATCGTCGGAAGATTCGGTAACGGGGGCGAGTCAGTGTTGACACCTGCCACCGGCATGCCAACGGGACGGCGTGCTGTCGCCGCCCCGGCGCAGCACGCCGTGTCCGGGTCTGCCGGCAAGCCGCACGAACGGGACGTCATCGCCCGGTTTCCCGTTCCGGCCGGCTGCCCCCCTCGGCTGAAGAGGGCCGTGCTCCACCGTCCCCACTGTCTGCCTGCCGGGTGTCACCCTCGTCCGGGGCAGTGGCTCCACCTCCCAGACCCCAGAGAGCAACTCGCATGAACGCACTACCACTGCTGCTGATCGGCCTCGCGATGTTCGCGGGCGGATACTTCCTGTACTCGAAGTTCCTGGGCAACCGGGTACTCAAGCTGGATCCCTCCTTCCGGACGCCCGCGCACGAGCGTCAGGACGGCGTGGACTTCGTCCCGACCAACAAGTTCGTCCTGTGGGGCCACCACTTCACCTCGGTCGCGGGCGCGGCGCCGATCGTCGGCCCCGCGATCGCCGTGATCTGGGGCTGGCTGCCCGCGTTCCTGTGGGTCACCATCGGAACGGTCTTCTTCGCGGGCATGCACGACCTGGGCGCCCTGTGGGCCTCGGCGCGCAACAAGGGCCGCTCGATCGGCACGCTCTCCGGCCGCTACATCGGCGGGCGGGGCGCGAGGCTGTTCCTCGTCGTGATCTTCCTGCTGCTCCTGATGGTGATCGCGGCCTTCGCGGTGGTCATCAAGAACCTGCTGATATCCACCCCCTCGGCGGTGATCCCCGCCTGGGGCGCGGTCGTGGTCGCCCTGCTGGTCGGCCAGGCGGTCTACCGCTTCAAGATGAGCCTCGCCCTGGTCACCGTGTTCGGCGTCGCGGCGCTCTACGGCCTGATCCTCCTCGGTGACGCCTTCCCGGTGGAACTGCCCGACCCGATCATGGGCATGTCCCCGGCGACCTTCTGGATCGTCGCCCTGTTCCTCTACGCCGGCATCGCCTCCCTGCTGCCCGTGTGGGTGCTGCTCCAGCCGCGCGACTACATCAACGGTGTCCAGCTCTTCGTCGGGCTCGGCATCCTGTTCGTGTCGGTGGCGCTGAGCGCGCCGACGATCGTCGCCCCCGCTCTGAACGACGCCGTGCCCGCGGGCACGCCGGGCCTCCTGCCGCTGCTCTTCGTCACCGTCGCGTGCGGCGCGATCTCCGGCTTCCACGGAATGGTCTCCTCCGGCACCAGCTCCAAGCAGCTGGACAAGGAGACCGACGCCCGCTTCGTCGGCTACTTCGGGGCGGTCGGCGAGGGCATGCTCGCGCTCGGCGCCATCATCGCCGCCACCGCGGGCTTCCGTACCCTGGCCGATTGGGAGAACGTCTACCAGTCCTTCGGCGACGGCGGCGTCGGGGCGTTCGTCACGGGCGGTGGCCAGATCGTCAACAGCGGCCTGGGCCTGCCGGCCTCGCTGAGCGCGACGGTCCTCGCCACCATGGCGATCCTGTTCGCCGCGACCACCATGGACACCGGCGTGCGCCTGCTGCGCTTCGTCGTCCAGGAGGCCGGCGACGTCGCGAAGGTGAAGATCAACAACGGCGTCGCGACCCTCGTCGTGCTCGCCGTCGGCATGGGACTCACCTTCAGCCAGGGAGCCGGGGGCGAGGGCGGTCTCCGCATCTGGCCGCTGTTCGGCACCAGCAACCAGCTGCTGGCCTCCCTGACCCTGTGCATCGTCGCGATCATGCTGATCCGCAAGCGGCGCAACCCGCTGCCCGCGCTGGTGCCGCTGGTCTTCGTGTTCACGATGGCGTTCTGGGCCGCGATCGTGCAGCTCGGCAACTTCTGGGGCGACGACTGGCTGCTGTTCGCCATCGACGTCGTCATCATCGGCGCCGCCCTGTGGGTCGCCTTCGAGGCGGTCTTCGCGATGCGGCGGGCGTCCCGGGAACCGCCGGAGGCCCTGGACGCCGACGCGACGGAGAACGCTGAGCTGAAGGGGTGACATCGCGCTGGTCCTCGTTCCGGGCGGGGCTGGAGGAGTTCTACGCTGGTCCCTACCGGCGTACCTTCGCCCGCGCCCGGCGCGAGGAGGATGACCTCTTCCGGATGGTCGTCCTCGCGGAGGCACTGGGCGTGCCCGACCCGGCGGCTTACTACACCGCCGAGCTGATGCCCGCCCTCTACGAGGACTTCCACGCCTGGCACCGCCGCATGGGCATGGACCGCTCACCACTGGAGCATGTCGGGTGCTGCTAGACCTCATCACCTCGCGCAAGGTCGTCTTCGTCGGCGGCAAGGGCGGGGTCGGC
Organism: Streptomyces sodiiphilus; assembly: GCF_039529215.1. Classification (NCBI taxonomy): domain Bacteria; kingdom Bacillati; phylum Actinomycetota; class Actinomycetes; order Kitasatosporales; family Streptomycetaceae; genus Streptomyces; species Streptomyces sodiiphilus. The sequence goes on from NZ_BAAAMJ010000006.1 coordinate 79,937, forward strand.
AAGACCTCCGTCGCGGCGGCGCTCGCCCTCGGCCGTGCCGGGGCGGGCGCCCGCGTGCTGCTGGTCTCCACCGATCCCGCCCACAACCTCGGCCACCTCTGGGACCGCCCGATCGGCGACGAGCCCGTGCGCCTCGCCGCCCCGGTCCCCGGGGCGGGGGACGGCGCGGGGGGCTGCGTGGACGGGCTGGAGATCGACCCCGAGCGCACGGTCGAGCAGCACCTCTCCGCGGTCGCCGCGACGATGCGACGACTGCTGCCCGAGCGGATGCACGCACCGGCCGCCCGGCACCTGGAGCTGGCCCGGCAGGCTCCCGGAACTCACGAGTCGGCGGTGCTGGAACGGATCGCGGAGGCGGTGGAGCTCGGCGAGGAGGCCTACGACCTGGTCGTCTTCGACACCGCGCCGTCCGGTCACACGCTGCGGCTGCTCGCGCTTCCCGAGCAGCTCACCTCCTGGACCGAGACCCTGCTCGCCAACCGTGACCGGTCCGAGCGGTTCGGCGCCGCGGTGCGCGGTCTCGGCGGCGGGGGCGAGGAGACCGACCGGGACGCCGAACTGCGCCGGATCCTGGTGCGCAGGCGCAACCGCTTCTCCCGGCTGCGCGAGGTGGTGACGGACCGGGCGCACACCGGTTTCGTGATCGTGCTGACCGCGGAGCCGCTCCCGGTCGCCGAGAGCGTCGACGTGTACGAGAAGCTCACCGGCCTCGGCGTCGACGTGGCCGCACTCGTCGCCAACCGCCGCTCCCCGGCGGATGCGGGGGAGCTGCTCGCCCGGCGCCGGGAGCGGGAGGACGAGCACCTCGCCCGGCTGCGCCGGCAGGTCCCGGACGTACCGCTGGTCGAGGTGCCGCTGCTGCCGGGGGACCTGGTGGGCGCGGAGGCGCTCGCCGCGCTGGCCGCCCGGCTCGGCCCTTCCTTCTGACCCTCGGCTCCGCCGGTGGCAGGCCCTTCAGCTGTTTCTCTCGTTTCCCGGGGATGCCGTGTGGTGGCGGCGTAGTCTGGGGGAGTCAAGGCGATCGGAGGAGTGGATGGGCGCGGCAGCGGATCGTGAGGGTATGCCTGTCCCGGCGATGGTCCAGCCGGGGAACACTCCGGAAGAGTTGCGAGCGGCGCTGGTCCGCCTGGCGCCGGAGTCGGTGCCGACTTTCGACGCCGAGCGCGCGGAGGCACTGCGGTCGGCGCGCGAGTCGGTGAGTGCGGCGCCGATGCGGCGGTTCACCGGCCAGTGGGCGATTCAGGTGGCCATCGAGCGGTTCCCCGAGCGGGCGGCGCGACTGAGGGAGCTGGAGGCCCGTGCCGCCGAGGTGGAGGACGTCGAGGAGGCCCGGGCGATCACCTCGGAGATCGGGGCGATCCTGGATGTCGCGCGCGCTCAGGCCAGCATCGGCCAGGAACCCGGCACCGCGTGAGTCATGATTCCCCACGGCGGTGGGAGTACGAGCCGGATGCCGACCACGTCATCGCCGGCCTGCCCGCCCACGTTGTCGCCGAGGTCGAGCGCCTCGCCGGAGAACTCGTCGCTCTCGCCGAGGTCGGCATCGATGTCACCGATATCGGCGAAGGACCCCGCCGGGGTGTTCCCGGCGGGGTGCGCCGACTGCCGGTGTTGCGGGACGGCTGGCTGTACGCCCTGGCCCTGCCACGCTTGCGGCTGATCGTGATCACCCGGGTCGTGCCGCCCTTCACGGATCTGTGACCCGCCTCCTGCTTCGCCCGCATCATGCCAGGATGCGAGGCTCGGGGGCCGGGCCCGCTTCCGCCAAGTGGGCTGCCGCTTTCGGGCCCGGTCGGACCGGGGGCACTGCCGCCCGTCCCGGGCGGGCGCGGTGTAGGGCGACACCGAAGATTTCAGTCAGCACCGCTCTGACCTGGGCACTGAAACCTTTCCTGCATTGCTCCGCGAACCTTTTGTCGCACGGAACTTTTCAGTGCGCAGCTCCAGGCATCCCCGAGCCGCCTCGTCCTGCCGCTGCAGCCTGGCACGCCAAGTGGCGCACACCGCCAGGGACGAAGTGGAGTGCATCTCAGTGATCATCTGGCTCCCAGGTCCCGAACCGCCGATGCCGGGTGGGTCGCCGGTGACCGAGGGTGAGGTTGCGGCCCGAGGGCTACAGGACCCCTCGCATGCGTGCTGTTTGGTGGTGGAGTCGTTCGAGGTGTCAGCCTGTTCTGGGAGGATGGTCGTCCCAGCTGTACGAGGGGGCCGCGATGGTTGAGATCGCCTTGGGGTTCATGCAGATCGACTGCACAGGCTGTGGCGTCAGAAGGACACGGGGCGTCGTCTGCCCGGACTGTTCGAGGAAGCCGGACCCTAGGGAACAAGATGACCAAGCCAATCGACGGCGAGCCGTTACGCAGCGTGCGATCGAACTTCTCGAGCGACCGGCGGAGGTCGGCACAGTGCCTGCCGACTCGCCGGAGCTGTCAGCGCTGCTCGAACGACTCGGCCACTGGCCTCGTCAGTTTCTGACGGCACTTGAGGAGACGTGCTCGCAGCAGCCAGGAGCACGCGAACGTCTGGAAGCCGTTGTCACCGAGCTTGTGACGAGGCGAGCCGAAGTAGCCGCCATACCTCGCCGCCGCCCATGGAAGATGGCGCTTGACCAGATCTCCTCTGGTATCGACTGCCTGAGTGGTGCTGCGCGCAGCTGGCTCCTCGCCGTAAGAGCGTCAGTACCGCTTCAAGCCCAGCAGTTGGGGGAGGAGGCTCAGCAACAACAAGACCGGGCGGCAGCGGCGTTTGCGGGTGTCGGGCCGATTTGTGACACGCTCCAAGAGTTCGAGCACGCGGGTGGCCTTGATATTCGTTACGATCTGCTCCTGCGCCGCGCGGCCCTGGAGTACGGCACCAGTAATCATGCGACTCTAACCCGGCAGGCACGGCGGACGATCAGACAGCTCACAGGCGTCGATCCGTCTGAGGGGTACGGCGTCACGACAGCCTTCCTACTTCAAGACACCGCAGTCGGAGTTCTTGGTGACCGAAGCCGCTTTCGGCGGGTCTTTGCCGACGCCTTCGGCATATTCTCCAGGGGGGAAGGGCGGGTGCTCGCCCTTGCGCGCTCCGACGACTTCCTGCCCGACATCCGCCACGCCTTCGATGCCGTGACCCTTGCCGCTGCCATCGCCATGAGTTTGATGGAGCACGAGAAGTGGGAGCAGGCCACTTGGCAGGCTCAAGTGAGTCTTGCCGTGAAACTTCTCGAAGGCCCTGGTCAGGCTCTCACCTCCGCCTTGTTGATTAGCACCGGCTATCAGACGGAGTCATACAGTGAACTGCGCCACAAGAATTCCAACCACCTGCTAGTGAAGGCTCGAGAACACGCAGACCTGCGTCCCTTGCTCGAGGGCTTCAATGGTCAGCTCCGAAATGCCGAAGCGCATCTAATGCTCCGCTTCAGTTCTCACGGTGTGACACTCCTGACAAAGAGGGATGAGAAGTATCTCAGTTGGGAGGAATTCCTAGACCAGGTGATCGCTGCGGTAGAAAGTGCAGAAGCCTGTCTTCTGGCCCTGGCTCATATGCTCTCACGGCATGGAATCGCCGTGCCTGGGGGAGGTGCGAGCTCTTCTTTTTCTGCAACATCGAAGCAGATGGTTGTGGCGGCTCTCCTGCACCAGGGGTGTCGTGACATCGACGTCGACAACCAGGATCACCGCTGGACAGTTCGGCTTACTGCCCCAGGGAACCTCGAATTGCTCGACCTGACCTCCTACGCCACGCTATACCTTCCCAGAAGTGTGGAACGGTTGACTATCGTCATCATCCGTTCCGATGGAATCCATACACTCGACGGATCACTCTCTTTTCTTCGCGCGTTTCTAGAAATTGCGCCGACTGATTCTGAGCGCCCTCTCATGGCCCGTGCCCGTATGCAATGCCTGTGGACTCATAACGGCGCTCCATGGGCGCCCGCTTCGACCCTCCGGTACTACGCTGCGGTCTACGGCCTTGAAGCCCTTCGATGCAAGAAGTCAGCATCTGCGATCGCTGAACTGCGAGCCCTCAGGTCGCTGGCTGGCGAGACGAACGACCACGAGCTAGCCGACACCCTGACTGCCGCCATCCGCCTGGTCAGGCTCGAAGGCTCTCCTCGTACTCGGACTGCTCCACCGATCCGCCAGCTCCAGTCCTGGATTCAGGGCAAAGCGCCGAAACTGCCGAGCTAAAGCTGTTCTGCGTGATTTTCCCAAGTGGTTTACGCTCGGCGAGTCTTGACTGCGCTCGTCGAAGACCCCTCCATGCCATGCGCTGGCAAGCGCCTTGAGCTCTCAGCTAATGGATCCGTTGTGCCACACGTCATGATTACGCATGGCAACATCCAGAAGGACGGAGCGCAAGGCGGCGCGGGCTGCACCTCGTTCCTTCATCGCGTGACAGTTCGGGCACAAGGCAACCATCTGAGCTGGATGATCGCGACCGCCCTCGGCAATCCGCTCCACGTGATCGACCTCGAGGATGGCCTGACCATCATCGGTGACGTCGGCTGGCTGGCCGCCGCATGCTGGATTCTCACAGTGCCCCCGGGACCGCATCAGTACAGCCCGGCGTGCGGTCTGGAGTCGGATCGGGTCGCGGCTAACGCGCTCGTGTCGGCGCCCATAGGTGGCGGCCTCGCGTCGCTCTACTTTCCGGACCAGACTGCGGTACGCGGCCGTCTCCGAGTCTCCGCCCACTGGCGGCGGCGGAGAGCTGGTGATGTCCCGTTTGGCCTGGTCTAGCGAGGACAGAGCGCGGACCCGTTCGCACCGCTGGTGGCGCTTGCGACCGGCCGCCAGTACCGGTCGCTCGCACACAGGGCATAGGGGTGGTTCTGCTGGCCTTTTCGGTTCCAACGGCCGTGCTGGCGCGCTCTTTTCGGAATCGTTCTCGGCGTCGCTGATCCTTGGTTGCCGGGGCAGGCTGGCTGACGTTGAGGGGGGAGGCGTGGCTGGTGTCAGGGGAATCGGCCAGATGATCTTCGAGGGCTCGTTGGCCTTCGATGCGGTAGCGCGGTTCTTCGGCACGGCTTTGCGTTGGGGAGCAGACGGCACGGATGCGGATCTACTCTTCTCCTCAGCGTTGGCTTCCTTCGAAAGGTGCTGTGCTATCTCTCGATCAAGCTCAGTGATGCGCCGACGCAAGCGTGCGACGACGTCTGGTTGCCTCAGTTGCGTGTTGTAGACGATACGTTGGTTGGCGTTCTGGCGCGCCCGAAGCAGGCGCTGAAGATGCTTGTCGGCCATAGTTCCTCCTTCTGCCGGCGAGGTCGCGCTCGTCGATGAGATCGGTTTAGCGGGCTATTCGCGCGTGGACCTTTACAGGGAGCGGTTGACAGGTGGGGAGCTTCCCGCATGCTCCCTTCCGGGAACCCGGCGTTGTCCTGTCCCATACGTCGAGCTCTGCATCTCCGCCGGTCTGGTCAAGCGTCCTGGTGAAAGCGGAAGTGGCCAAGGCGCGACTGGTGTGCCTGGTCAGTTTACTTCTGCTCCGGCCAGGGAGCCCCTGAGCTGTCCCTTCTTCCGCTGACTGGTCTTGAACTTTTCGTAGCGGGCTTGCGCGAGTTCGCTGATGTCGATGCGGTCGAGTACGTCTTTGGTGATGGCTTCTTCGCCGGTCATGACGGCTTCGATCGCGGCTTCGCGGATGAGGTCGGACAAGGCGCAGATGCTGCCTTCCGTGCGGTCGTAGAGGTACTTGTACAGCCGGGGCAAGGTGTGGGGCTTGTGGTGGTAGAGGGCCAGATGTTCGTCGAGGGAGAGGAGGACGGTCAGCCATTCGGCGCGCTGTTCGCGGGTCTTGATGGTGTAGTTCGTCATCCTGATGAGGGTGTTGCGGCCGGCGGTCTGGTTGGCGCGGGTGCTGCCGGTGCCTTCGAGGAAGAGACCGGAGCGTTTGAGGTCCACTCCGGTGTAGACGAAGGTGGCGGCGGTGTGGTTGGCGATGTACTTGAGGTGATCGTTGACGACCTTGCCTTCGTGGAGGGAGAGGTCCATGAAGTGAGCGTCGTCGATGATGACCAGCTCGACTCCGCACAGTCGCATTTGTTCCAGGACGATGCGGGTGATGGCGGACTTGGTGGCGCCGGAGCGGTAGGGCAGGGCGAGATAGTCGGCCAGTGCGGTGGACAGGTCCTTTGGAGTGGCCTGGGAGCCGATGCTGAGGTAGACGACGGGGGTGTAGTCGACGATGTGGTCTTCGACGATGTACTGCTCGCTGAAGCGCTCGGGGTAAGCCTCGCGGAGTTCGTGTTCGTAGTCGTACGCGAGCATCTTGACCAGGGTGGATTTACCGATGGTGGCGGGGCCGTCGAGGACGATGCCGCGGCGGGCTCCGGCGGCCTGGCGGGCGTTGACGCGCATGCGGCGTCGGACCTGGTGGTGGATCTTGTCCATCGTGGGGGTGCGGACGATGATCAGGGCGCTGTGGTAGTCGTCGCGGGCCTTGTTCAGCAGGATCTTCTCTTTCCGGGAGAGGCGCTGGTAGGCGGCGAAGGTGGGCATGTCGGGCCGGGCGGGCGGGATGTCGTTCAGGTAGGCCCGCCATTCTTCCTTCGTCCGTGGTTCCGCGAGCCCGGGGTGGATGAAGTGCATCAGTCGGTCTCCTGCTGGCGGGTGTAGGGCCGCCATACCGGGGCCGCGGTGAGGGTGGAGAGGTCGATGTCGAGGTCGTCCTCGTCTTCTGGCCCAGTGGGCGGGCTGGGGACGGACTTGAGCGGGGGCGGCTCGGCGGTGATGGCGGGGGCCGAGCGCTGCTGGTCACGGGCCTGGGCCTGGCCACGGTGGCCGTCGCGGGCGGCGCGTTTGCGGTCGGTCTTGGTCCAGGTCTCCGGGGCGTCGGTGCGGTTTTGCAGGTCCCACAGGGCCTGGGCGACTTCGTCCTGGTCGGCGGGGCTGAGTCCGCGCGTGGTCAGGAGGCGTTTGGCTTCGCGCAGGGTGATGTCGGTGAAGGGCTGGATGTCGCTGAGGGCGTGTGTCCACTCCAGCACGTACCAGGTGGTGTCGCGGGGGTTGTAGAAGTAGGCGTGCAGGAGGTTCCGCGGGTCGTATCGGATGGGCCACAGGCCGCTGGGATAGGGCGAGGTGGCGTTGCGGAACTCGTACAGCACCGGGGCGTTGTAGGTCAGGCCGTTCAGTTCGACGCCGTAGGGCTGGACGGTGCGGCCGTTGTTGCTGGCGATGGGCAGCAGCTCGTAGTACATGTCCGGGTCGCGGGGGCAGTCGATGTAGCCGGCGGCGCCGATGGCCATGCTGTACGCCTCGTTGGGGGAGACGTGCAGATCGGGGAAGCCGTGGAGGGTCAGGCCCTGGTGGTGCTGGCGCTGGTAGACGGCCACGACGTACTCGGCGAAGAATTCGGTGATCTCATCGAGAGTCCAGCGGGCTTGCTGTTCGGCGGTGCGGCCCCGGTGGGCGACGTTGAAGCCTTTGTACCCGGCGACGTGTTCGGAGAACTGTTCACGGATGCGGCGGAACAGCCGTTCGACGTGGGGCTTGTCGGTGGGCTTGAGTTTGCGGGCGTCCTGGAGGTCGATCTTCCACTTCAGGCAGGCCCGGCGTACGACCTCCGACTTGTACGGCTTGCCGTGGTCGTAGAGCAGGGTATCGGGGTAGATCACGGGCCGGGCGGCGGCTTCGGCCAGGCGTTCGTCGACGGTGAGGAGACGCTCGTAGGGGACGCGGAGCATGGAGTAGCGCAGGGCGTCCGCCCAGGCCGGCCGCATGGGCTCGGGGGTCATGACGTCGGCCAGGAGCAGGCCGATGTCGATGGCCTTGGTGCCTTCTGGAGTCAGGCGCCAGGCGAGGATGGAGCGAGTGGCAACGTCGAGGGCGATCGTGAGTTCGATGCGGTGGGTGGTGCTGGTGCCCGGGTCGAAGGCGAGGACGTCCAGCGGGGTGGTGTCGAGCATGACGAGCTGGCCGGGGCGGTGGGCGATGACGTTGCCGAAGTGCCGGTCGGGCTGGTTGGCGTCCGAGGCGCGCTGGTAGGCGGGGTCGGACGGGCTGCGGGTCAGCAGCAGCTTGACCAGACGGCGGAAGACGTCCCGCTGGGGCAGCGGTACCTCTCCGGGTCCGTAGTCGGCGTCCAGGCGGTTCTGGGTCCGGCGCAGAAAGCGAAGGCCGACGGTGGAGGAGCTGTCCATCTTCTCTGCGGTGGCCTGTTCACGGATGGCCTGGACGATGCGTGGATCGATGTTCTTGAGCGGGTTGCGGATGCGGGCCTTGCGCTTGTCGACCAGCGCCCACAGTCCTTGCTGCTGATAGTCCTCCAGCAGCTGCCAGATCCGGCGCTCGGTGTAGTCGAGCTCGGCGGCCTTGTTCTGTACCCGCTGGGTATGCGGGAGATCCGGGTGATACTCCGGCTTCGGCTCTCCAGTGGCGGGGGCCAGCGGATCGCCGGAGCGGTAGCCGGTGGTGGCCTCCAGCAGGTGCGCCTCCAGCTCCAGCGCTGCCTGCCGGGCCTTGTCGGGGAGAGTGGCGAGCACCCCGCCGGGGTCGAGGGCGGGCCCGCCCGCCTCGGGGCGGTCGGGCGGCGTGGTGTGGGCGCGGAAGCTGGGGTCGGAAAGCAGCTCGCTGAGCATGATGGTCTGGCGGTGCCCGGACTCCGAGCGCAGCCGAACCAGGGAGCCGTCGGTGCCGGTGACCTGGTGGCGCTCTTCCTCGAACTCGATCCAGTCCTCGGCGGCGATGCGGTAGCGGGTGCTCACGCCTCTCCCTTCCCGGTAGTCCACACGCGGGTGTGGTCGCGCAGCGGCTGGTCGAGGTCGCAGGCGAGGCGGTTGTGCCACAGCAGGTGGTAGACAACGGGGCGGGCCAGTTCCGGAGCGGGCTGGAAGCTGACGAGATCACCGACGGCCACGGGCCGGTCGGCGAGCGCCAGCAGCGGGTCGGCCAGGTGGGCGCAGGACCGCAGAGGGCGCCGGTATCCCGCGAGCCATTCGATGTTCGCCCACCGCTGCGGGGCTATGTCCCCGACCATCTGGTAGTCCCACCCGATGCGGCGGCATGCTTCCGCGGTGCGGTCGGCCTGCTGGATGACCGACGGCTTGGACAGGCTGAGCGGGTTCTTCACGTCCACGATGAGCACCGAGCCGTCAGTGCGGCGCACGAACAGGTCGGGCGTGTGCCGCCACCGGCCGTGGGCATCGGCGCCTTCCAGGGTGAAGGGCTGGCTGGTGAAGAGAGCCACGTGCGGGTCGTGGTCCAGCAGCTTCATCCACTTCAGTTCCAGGAAGCTCTCGTAGGCCACGTGCCGGTCGCTGCTTGCCGACCAGTACAGGCCCGGGGTGTGGTGCTGACCGACGTAGGAGGGGATGTCGCGGGCGGGCGTGCAGGAGGCGAAGTCCACGGCGCTGGCGTTCTGCGCGGCGACGAGGTGCTCCGTGCCGTCCGCGTCGTAGTACCGCACGCACAGGGTCCCTGCGCCGTAGCGCAGGGGCCGTAGCGTGCGGGGGCGTGTTCGGGTGCTCATGCTGATCCTTCCGTGAGCAGGTGATCGCCCCAGGCGGTCAGGGCCTGGGCGACGGAGGTGGGTATCCAGGCGGCGAAGCGGCGGGCGCCGTCGCGGATCGATGCGGTGGTGGCGCCGGGCCAGTTGGAGGCGTAGGCCGGGGCCTCACGGATGTCGCCGCTGGTGAGGTGCTGCCACAGCCATGCGGCGGCGTGCCGGCGCCGCTGGGGAGTGACAGGGAGGCCCAGCCGGTGGCACACCGGGAACAGCACCGCGTGGGGAACCTCGGTCAGGTTAGCCAGGGCGGCCCGGCGGGCGGCGTAGTCGACCAGGCCGCGACGCCGCATCCGTGCTCCGGCCTCGCGCACGGCATCCCAGAAGGCATCCGGGCCGGGGACGCGCTTGACGACGGCACCGTAGACCCGCGCGGCCACGGCCGCGTCCATGCCCAGTACCGCCGCGGCCTCCGCCCAGCTGCCCGCCCCGGTGAGGCGGGCCAGAGCGAGCGCAGCCAGGCGCCGCCCGGTGAGTGGCGCGGTGCCCGGCAGATGAGGGGCGATCAGGTTCTGATAGTCGCCGTGGTCGAGCAGGTGCGGGATGTTCGCCGGGCGCACTCCGGCCAGGCCGGGGCGGGCACGCAGGGCTCCGGAGACCCGGTACGGGCTGGAACGCAGCGGTGCGATCAGCGTCTCCAGCCGCTCGGGCCGGGGCACCAGCCGCAGCGGGTCTGTCTTGTACGGGTTGGCCTGCCGCACTTGACCGGCGGCATCCAACCAAGACCCCAGCCACTGGCTGACCTCGCTTACGGTGGGCGAGACCAGCAAGGGCTGGGTGATCGCCAGCAGAGCAGCGGCGTGTGCGGCTGTCGGCGGGCTCTGCTGCACGCGGGTCCGCAATCCGCCGCGGTCCTCCTGGACCCCGGGCTTCTGCCGCTGCTGGTAGGCGGCGAACGCCGCGGTGACCTGGTCGGTGAGCCCGGCCAGGGCCGGGATGTCCTGGGCGGGAGCGGCGAAGCGGACCAGAGCGCACGCGTATCGCAGCCAGCCGAACCACTCGGCCGCGTCCACCGCCTGTCCGGCCACCGGCCCCGGTTTGCCGTCGGCGGCGCGGAGGGCCCCGCGCTGGGCCTCGACGAGCGCATCGGGCACCGCCACGGAGGGCAGATCGCCCAGCAACTGATCACACAGCCGACTGGTGCCGCCCGACTCGGAGCGGACGTGGTTATTGCAGCGGCCCGGGTCCACGCCCGGGGTGCGGGAGATCAGGCCCCGGGCATGTCTGGCATATCCGCGACGCAGCCGGATGCCGCACCCGGGACAGGAGTCGGTGAGCAGAACCCGGTGGCGCGGGCAGACCGCCGCGGTGCCCAGCCGCCACCACAGCGGCCACACCGGCGTCTCCACCAGGCAGCGCGGGCAGGCCCGGCTGCCGGTGAACAGCGCCCATTCGCGGTGGACCAGCGGCGTCACCGATCGCTCCGAGGTCAGGTCGAGCCCGGTGAAGTCCAAGGCGCCGCCGTCGAACGCGGCCAGCTGCATGCCCGCCAGCTCACCGGCTGTCAGTCCGGTGGCCACGCTCGCCCTATGGGCGCTGGTCTCGGTCAGCGCGATCCCGAAGAACAACGGCCGGGTCGCAGACCGGACCTGGCGGCATTCCAGTCCGAGTACCCGGACGGCGTCCCCAGGCGCGATGCCTATCTGCCAGGCCAGGCGGTCGATCCAGGAGGCGAACGCCTCACCAACCGCTGGCCGCAGCACTGCCGGAAGCCGCCGGGGGAGACCGCCGGGCAGCGTCCGCACCCGGCTGCCCCCGCGCTTCCCAGCGGTGTCCTGTGGCGGCACCGACGGTAGTGGAATGGGAGCCGCCGGGCTCACTGCCGCGTTGACCTGCATGCCTCCACCCACCCCCTAGTCTGTAGGAAATTTCCTACAGGCTAGGACTGTACTACGTTGCTGGGTGTGGAGAACTCCAATTCAGGTACGGGCGCCGGCGACCAGCGGCAGGTCTTCGGCAGCAGGCTGCGGACACTGCGTGAGCGGGCCGGGCTGTCCCAGACGGCGCTGGCCAAGCGGGCCGGGCTGGACCGGTCGTTCTACGTCGAGGTGGAGAACGGCCGGCACAGCATCTCCGTGGACCGCGTCCACGCGATCGCCGATGTCCTCGGGGTGGAGGTCCACCGGCTGTTCACCGACGACTGACGCCCGCCGCTACGGTCCACCCCGTGACCAGCGATCCGCCGCCGTCCCCGAATCCGCCCGCACTGGCCAGTCCAGGCCGCCCGGCTCCGGCGCCGCGTCGTCTGCCAGCCGTGCCCTCGCCCCTGCCCGGGGAATCGCTGTTCAGCTGGGTTGATCACCTGGCCGCTGAGTTGGACATCCCCCGTGGGGAGGCGATGCGTGCCCTCGGGCTGGAATCGGCGACGTCCCATGCCTGGCAGCTGGGCATGGTCACCTCCCGGATGACCGTCTCCCAGGCTTGTGCTGTGGAGAAGGCCACCGGGCTTGACCGCAGGGCGTTGGAGGCGATGATCTTCGAGGACGTAGTCCCCGGCCAGGTGCCTCCTCCCCGGCCCCGCCTTGTGAACCGCCTGAAGCAGTTGACGGCGTTCTGCCCGTCCTGCCTGCTCCCGCCGGGGCGCTGGCCGTTGTGGTGGGGGGAGCCATGGGCGGTGATGTGCCCGCTGCACCAGCGCTACCTGGTCAGCGTGTGCCCCGCCTGCCTGTCGCCCTTCGCCCCCGTTCGGCTTCTCAGCCGGGCGCGGGGCCGGTGCTGCGAGCTCATGGACAACCTGAACACCACAGCACGCAAGCGCAGCGGGAGGTGCGGTCAGCTCCTGTGGGCGTGTAAGCAGCCCACCGTCACCGATCCCCTGCTTCCGCGGCTCCATGACCGCTTGGTCCAGCAGTTCGCCCGACGGGAGCAGGATCAGGATGTCCGTGTGGTGTGGCAGCTGGTCCGTGCCTGCGGTGTGCGGGTCTTCGACACCCCAGACGCCGTACTGCGCGACCGCTTTCCAGCCGGAGGTGCAGACAGGGAGGACCTTCGTCGTAACTCCACGGGATTCCTTCAGCCCCACCACGCAGAGGACTTGGGACCGATCCGGCTCCGCAGGCGGGGCGTCGGGGATGCGGTGACGACTGCCGCCGAGCTCCGCGTGGTCGCGCAGATCCTGTTCTCGTCCGCTCCGGAACGGACCGCACGCGAACTCCTGGAACAGGTGAGGCAACCGCTGGGCGTCGGGTGGTTTCCCAAGGGTTTCGTCGAGAACGTACTTCCCGGCGCCAGTCGGCGTCTGCTCCCCCTGCTCTGGAGCGTGCTGAAGGCGGATCTCGCTGCCCGTGCCGTTCGGTGCCGCTCGTCGGCTACTGCCTCTCCCAGAAGAGATGGGGTGGCAGTCACGCTCTGCTCATGATCTATGCCCGCCACGGGCGGAGAGAAGGGCACGGGCGTGTGCCCGCACGGCAGTGTCGGTGGCGAAGGCGGCGTCTGCCAGCAGGTGGATGCGCCAGTACAGGTCCAGACGGTCCCGCACGGCGAGGTCTGGGGAGCCGTTCAGAGAGAGGACCGCTCCGGGGCCGGGGTGGCGCAGGCGGACGGCGAGGCGGGCGAGGTCGGAGAGGGGATCGCCGAAAGCGGCCAGCTCCCAGTCGATGAGCACCTCGGTGCCGTCGGCGCCTTGCATCAGGTGGCCAGGCTGGAGGTCGTGGTGGAGCAGGCGCGGCTGGAGCGTTTCCAGCCCGGCCGTCTCCAGCCGTGGGCGGAGTGCCTTGGCGGCTGGGGTGAGATCGGGGGCCGCATTCGTGTACGCCTCCAAGCGGCTGTGGAGGTAACCCGGCCAGGTGCTGTGCTTGGTGGCGCCGGAGAGGCGCCCGGCGTGGCTGCCGGGGATGGCGTGGACGGCGCGCAGCACAGTGGGCAGGGCGCCTGTGAGGCGGGCGGCGGGTATCGGGGTGGCGTGGACCGCGCTTTGCGCGGTCCACGCCGGCCGTACCCGGAGGTTGGCGGTGAGCAGCCGGGGAGCGGGAGCGCCGTACCTGGCGAGGAGGGTGAGGGCGGCGGCCTCGTTCGCGGCCCGGGCGGGATCGCGGTAGTGCTTGAGGATGTACGGCCTGGGCGGGCCGGGGACGTACCAGACGCGGTTGGCCTGCCCCGTGGTGATCTCGGCCGCGCCGGGCGGAATACGTCCGTCGATGCCAGCCATGGCCCTCAACCTGTCAGGCGACGTCGCCGAGGTAGGCGGTTTCGGGGTGGCCGGTGGCGAGGTTGGCGATCGGCTGGCGCAGGGTGTGCGGGAGCAGGTTGAGGGAGGGGGCCTTGTCCAGGGGCACCCATTCCAGGCCGGTCTGGAGGTCGTCGGCGGGGTGGCCGCCGAGCTGGTGGGGGTCGCTGAGGGGGGTGCAGGCGAAGACGGCTTCGATGCGGTGGTCGGCCGGGTCGCCGCCGTGGTGGGCGCCGATGTACTCGCGCAGCCACAGCATCCGCTCCACTCGCACGTCAAGGCCGGTCTCTTCTTCGACTTCCCGGCGGACGGTGTCGGCGAGTGCCTCGCCGGGGTGCTGGCCGCCGCCGGGCAGGAAGTAGCACTCGCGGCCGTCCCAGGTCGCGCGCTGGAGCAGGATGCGGCCGTCGTGGACGACGATGGCCTTGGCGGCGGTGCGGATCACAGGAGTTGTCACAGCGGGCTCCCAGTCGGCGTGCGGTGGATGTCGGGTCAGCGTTCAGTCTTGCCGAAACCGTGGGGCCGGCGGGCCATGCGACGGAAGATCATCCGCCAGGGCCCGGCCAGTCGGATGAACGGCTGGAGCGGGCTGGCCGCCACCAGCAGGGCCCGCCGTGCGGGGGAGAGTTCCGGCGGGCTCGGCGCGGCTGTGCCTGGCGGGTGCACGGTGCCATGCAGGGCCGGGGCCAGGGTCAGGAGCCGGGCGGTGAGAGCGGGGCCGTGCAGCAGTACCCCGGCAGCCGCCAGGGCAGTCCACCACGGCCCGGCCCAGGGGGAGGACAGAACTGCGGCGGCGGTCAGCGGGGCGCCGAGGAGCCAGGCGGCCTGGTCCGCGTATTCGCGGGCCACCAAAGCCCACTGGGAAGGGCGGGGCAGGCCGCGAGGGAGGTGAGTGATGGCCTTGAGATGGCGGTCGGGGCGGGCGGAGGCGGTGAAGGCCAGGGCGTGGAGGTTGGTGAGCCCGCCCGGGACGGTGTAGGGCTCGTCGAGCACGGTGGCGGAGCTGGGGGCGAGCGCGGCTCCGGCCAGGGAGAGGCGGTGGCCCGTGCCGAGGTCTTCCATCGGTTCGGGGAAACCGCCGACGGCGCGCAGGGCGGTGAGGTGGACGGCCATGCCGCAGCCGACCGCGTAGACCATAGGCCGCAGCCACACCTTCACCATCTCCGGGGCCCGCCAGACCGTCAGCTGCTGGTGGAGGCGGACGCGAGCCAGCTCGATGCCCAGCGACCGGCGCAGCTGGTAGATCCACTCCCCGGCCAGCAAGAGTCCACCAGGGCCGGAGGAGAAGCGGCGGCGGGCGGCCAGCGGCAGGCGCTGCTGCTGGATGAGGGCCGGGAACTGTCCGGTGCGCTCGCGGTGTGCCTGGGCGGTGTCGGCGAAGGCAGCCAGGGTATCCCTGTCGGGGACGGCGTCGGCGTCGTAGACGGCGACGAACGTGTGGTCCTCGTCCCGGTCCTGATCCCAGCCGAGCGGGCCGAGCACTGCGCCGATGCGGTCGAGGGCGAAGTTGAGCTGTCCGGCCTTCCGGCCGGGGGTGGCCGGCTGATGCAGGTGCACCAGCCGCAGCGAGCTCTCCGGAAGACGGGCGGTGGCGTCGGCCACGACCTGGGCGGTGGTGGCCTCGGCGTCGAACAGGCGGATCAGGAGGGCCAGCCGCTCCTTTGGCGGGGCGGCGTTGACGGCGTGGGCCACGGGCTCGCAGCGGGCGGCGGGAAACAGGCCACCCAGCCGCGCGGGCCGCAGCGGACGGGCCGCTGCCAGGTCCGGAAGGCGGGTTCGGGCTCGCTCCCGGGCAGTGCGTTCGCGCTCGGTGGTGATGACCACCACCGCGGCCCGTCCCTTCGGGTAGGGCAGGGCGGTGAACGCGGCGATCGTCTCCGGGGCGACGGCCTGTTCACGCAGCATCGGCAACAGCACCACCAGCCACGGCGCCTCCTCTCCGGCTTCAGCGCGGGAAGGGCGAGAGTTGCTCAGGAGCCAGCGGGCGCACAGCTCGGTGGCGGCCATCGCCCAGCAGGCGCGGGCCAGGAGCGCCACCAGCAGCGTGGGAACGGCGAGGGTGAACCACAGATCGGCCATTCAGTCCTCCGCGAGGAGTTGGTAAACGTGCCGGGTCTGGTCGGCGATGTGGGGCCAGGCGAAGTGCTCGGCACGGTCGCGGGCGGCAGCCCGCCGGATGGCGTGGGCGGAGCTTCCGGCCTCCGAGATCACCTTCTCTACCGCCTCGGTGGCCGCCGCCGGGTCGCCGGGCGGGACGAGGAGGCAGCCGGGGCCGATTCCGGCGTAAGTGGGGATGCCGCCGACGGCGGAGGCGACCACCGGGGTACCGCAGGCGAGGGCTTCTAGGAGGGCGTTGTTGGCGGTCGCACCGGTCAGCGGCAGCAGCACCACTGCCGCTCGCCGATACAGGCCGATCAGTTCCTCCTCGGTGATGCCCTGGAGGATGCGGGTGGCTGGCGGCCAGGACCGGGAGTCAGCCTGACGGGTGACCACGGTGAGTTCGACGTCGCGTCCGTAGCGGTGGTGGAGCCGGGCGTGGACGGCGTCCAGGACGTTCCAGTCCCGTAGCCACCAGCCCACGGTCAGCACCAGGGGCGGGCCTGCTGGTGGGGAGGGGGCGGGGGTGAAGGCGTGGGTGTCGATGCCGTGGGGCACCAGGTGCACGCGCTCGGGCGGCAGGTAGCGGGTGAAGAACTCGCGCTGGTAGGGGTCGAGGGTGATGACGCGATCGGCCCTGGGGGCGAGGTCCTTCCAGAGGTCGTGCGGGAGGAGCTGCTGGAGCTGGGCGGGCGGCTGGTGGTAGGTGACGGCCGTTGGGGCTGTGCGGCGGCGGGAGAACCAGAACTGCTCGTCCCCGTAGAGGACGTGGGCCGGGCCGCGGGCGGCGCGGATACGCCAGTCGGTGGCGAAGTGCTCGGGTGGGTAGAACGGCAGCGGGCACCGCCGGCCGATCGCCCGGTGGGCTGTAGCGGCGGCCCGCCGGGCCAGACGCCCGGCGGGCGGGGTGATCACGGGCTGGGCCTCGGGCAGGAAGGCCAGCAGGCGGTCGTAGCCGCCGTGGTCGGTGTGCCAGGGGACCCGGACGACGGAGGCGGTCACACGCATATCCGTCACCGCCCTTCTGCGGGGAGGAGATCAAGTGCCCGCAGGCGCGGGGCGATGGCCGCGGGCCGGTTCAGGCGCACCACCGGGGTTCCGCCCGCGCTGGGGATCAGGCGGGTGGCCCAGCGGGCGCGGTGGCGGCGGTGGTGGGCTGGGCCCCACCACAGGATCGAGTCGCGGGCCAGGAGGTGGCCGTAGGTTTCCCGGTTCCCGCCGAAGAGTTCCTCACCGGTTGCGGCCCGCCGCAGGGAGCGGCGCACCAGGCGGGGCAGGCAGATGCGTAAGGGCAGGTCGAGCCAGATCGTCAGCTCGGCGCGGTGAAGCAGTATCTCGGCGATGTCGCCGCCGTAGTTGCCGTCCGCGATCCACTCCTCCTGGGCGAGGGCCTGCCGGACTCGCGTGCGGAAGGCCGCGGCCGGGGCCGGGGTCCAGTTCGGTGTCCAGAAGAGGGCGTCGAGGTCGAGATGGGGCAGACCGGTGTGGGCGGCGATCGCCGCGGCGAGGGTGGACTTGCCTGCCGCGACCGGTCCCACGAGGGCGATCCGCCGGGGCGTCATGGCAGCCTCCTCGCGATGGCGTCGGCGACGCGTTCCAGTAGGTGTGGGGTGTGCACTCCAGCGGTCAGCGCCATCACCGGGGCGCGCGTGACCAGCCGGTCGATGAGAGCGCCGGCCCGGTGGCGCAGTTCCCCCACCGGGCGGGTGCGCCTGGCGAACCAGGGGGTCAGCCAGTCCTCGTCATCGGGGGTGCAGCAGACCGAAGCCAGCGCGGCTGTGGCCTCGGCGGCGGGAAAGCTGATCCTGATCTCGTGATCGTCGTTGGTGAGGCGGGGCAGGACGATCAGCCGCAACGGGGCCTCCTCCCGTACCCGGGCGCCGAAGGCGTGGGCGAAGTCCTGCGGGGTGCAGGAGACCTTGCGCGGGCTGCCGAACACTCCCGGCGGTCTCCGGTGCGGCGGCAGGCCGTAGCCGGGGCCGAGCGCGGCCAGGGTGCCGCCGGCGATGCGGACCGAGAGCGGGATGCCGACGACCGAGGCGGCGCCGCCAGTCACGGCGGCCCGGTCGGAGGCGATCAGGTCGGCCCGGCAGCGGGCGGCCAGCGCGGTGAGCACGGTGGTCTTGCCCGCGCCGGAAGGTCCGGCGACCAGCACGCCGTGACCGCCTACGGCCGCGGCCGAGGCGTGAAACAGGGCCCAGCCGCGGCTCTCCGCGCAGCGCATCGCGACTTCGCGGATCATCCGCAGCAGGTAGCGCTCACCGCGGTCGGCTCCGGCATCCAGCACGATGTGCAGCCGACCGCGCGCCTCGCGGGCGAACATGTGGTCGGCGGGCAGGCCCGAGCCGGGGGCGGGCCGCCACCAGGTCACCTCGCCTACCGCCTGCTGCACATACCTCTCCCCGCGGAACGGGGTGAGGGGCCGGGCGGGCAGAGGGGCCAGGCGCATCATGCGGTCGCGGAACAGCTCCTGGCTGTGGTGGACCCGGATCGTGGTGGGGCGTCCACAGGGGCAGGTGGGGGCCGGGGCCAACTCGGGGGAGAAGTTGAGCAGGTGGACCATCTGGTGGACCCGGAAGCCGGGGTCGGCCTTCACGGTGAACCCGTGCCCGGCGAACGGCACCACCCCGCAGGCGCTGGCCGCGCTCACAGGCCCGCCGCCTTCGCCGCCGGGGCGGATACGGCCGGCAGGGCGGTGAGTTCCTCGGGGGCGCCGGTGACCAGGCGGCGGGCGATGTCGATACCCATCTTCACCGCGTGGTCCATGTTCCCGATCTCGTACCGCCAACTCCCGAACCGGCCCCGGGGGAAGATGCCCCGCTCCTCCAGCCACGGCACTACCTGGGCCAGCACCGTGTCACGCTCGACGGTGGGCACCGGGTAGGCGTAGGGGATCATCTCCACATGCGCGCTGACGGCCTCCGCGCCGTCGGGGACGAGGCCGCAGCCGCGCAGCCCCCGCTCGCAGCAGCGGATCAGCTCGGCCACGTCGATCTGCGTGCCCGGCCGGAGAGCCGTTTCGGTCATCCACCCGCTGAACCGGTCGGTGGCGGCACCGGGGACGTTGGCCGGGGCGTACTTGGAGAAGTTCGTCGCCCGGTAGAAAGGCACGTCCGGTTGTGGGAAGTACAGCCAGGAGCGCTCGTCAGTGGTGGGGGAGGCGAAGCCCAGGCCGACCACGGCCACGGTCGTGTGGCGAAGCCTCCGGGCCGCTGCCCGCACACGGGTCGGTGCCCCGGTGGTCATCGCGGTCAGCTGGTCCAGCGGAGTGGTGGCCACCAGGTGCCGGTAGCCGATGCGCCGCCCGTCGCCAAGGACCACCCTCCGGGCGGCCTCGTCGATGGCCTGCACACGGGCACCGGTACGGACCCGGCCGCCGAGACGGGAGGCCAGGCGCTGCCAGATCGCGCCGGTGCCGCCACGGGCGGGGAAGGCGAAGGTGGCGTTCGGTCCCCACCGGCCGTCCGGCCGGGTGGTGCCGGAGAACGCGGCCAGGACCTCATCGGGGTCGATCGGGGCGACCCGCTCGGCTACCCAGCCGCTGGCCATGTCCTGAAGCGGCGTGGCCCACACCTTCGTGTTGTAGGGGGCGAAGAAGCGGTCCACCAGGGCAGCGCCGTAGGTGGCACCCAGCCAGCTGGCGAAGTCGGCGCCGGCCGGCAGCGAGGGCGGGCGGCGGGTGGCGTCCAGCAGGTCGCGCAGACAGGCGTGGGCGTCCGGCTCGGGCAGGTGGTGCAGGTGCTGCTGGAAGGGGTAGGGCACCCACCGGTCGCGGAAGCGGATGAACGACGAGCGGTCATGGTGCAGCAGCTCGCCCGGCGTGAACAGCTCGGCCAGCAGCCGGTCGAACTCCCCGAAGTGGGAGAACACCACGTGCCCGCCCAGGTCCCAGGTGAAACCGGCCGGGTCGGTGACCGAGGATGCCAAGCCGCCGCATGCGGCGGCGGCTTCCAGCAGGACCCAGTCGTGGTGGCCGAGGCGGGTCAGCTCGTCAGCGCAGGCCAGGCCGCAGGGTCCTCCGCCGAGGATCACGACGGAGCCGGGGCCGGACGCGGCAGAGGTAGACGCGGGCGTGGAACGAATGAGGGGCATGAAGCGTGCTCCCTTGACAACGGACGGTAACGACTGTGGTGTGCGCGCCCCCGGCGACCGGGAAGGAGCAGGGCCCTCGACTGAGTACCTCGCCCCTCACCGGCCCCGGGGGAGCGCTTGTTCAGGACGAAGCGGTGTCGTCCGGCGGGGACGGGCGGCGCCCGGCCCCGTACAGCAGCTCGCCGAGCGGCACAGTGCTGGCCGGGTCGGAAAGGGCCAGCACCGCCTGCTGAAGGCGCTGCGGGTCCGCGCCGAGGTGATCGACGGCGACCCGGGTGAGCTCGCGGGCCAGGCTGCTTTGCAGATACGCCTCCCACCGATGCTCGGTGACGGCGATGACCAGTGCTTCCAGGGAAGTGAAGACCTTGCGCCGCATGGTTTGCTTCGGCCCGGCACCAAAGGTCATCCACACCACGACCTCGCCGCTTTCCTCGCGGTACTCCACCCGGAACGGCATCGCGCTGGCGGAGGAGTCAGACACACCGGCCTCCTCGTGCGTAGGGCAGGTGGCACACGATCTGCTTCCCCAGCGGGGTAGCCACCACCCGCCAACCAGGCGCCAGGAGGTCCACCAGGCCAAGGCCCCGCCCGGACTCCGCCTCTGGATCATCCAGAGCGACATGGGCGGGCCGCGGCAACCGGTCGGCCTCGGGGTCGTGGACCCTCACCCACACTCCGGCGAGACCGGCCTCGATGTCGATGACCACCGGAACCCCGTCGCCGCACACCCGCACACAGTTCCCGATCAGCTCGGAAGCGACCAGCAGGACGTTCTCCCGCGTCTCCGCATCCGCCCCCGCCTCGCGAAGCGTCCGCGCCGCCAGCGCCCGCACCATCCGCAGCCGTTCGGCACTGGCGTTGATGTAGAGGGAGAAGCCCCCCGGCAGCGGCCTTAAGTAACCGTCGCTCACCGGGGCGGCCTGCTGTGGGGACAAGACGAACAAGACCGCCTCCAACCTGCGGCAACACCGGCCGCACAGCAGTGGGTCAAGTAGCCACCGGTACGGACACATTGGCCCTGCGTGGCTGCTTTCCCTCCGAGAGTGCCGCATTTCTCATCGAGGCCGCAAGGTTTCTACCCGTACGGGTGACGGAACTTCAGGATCGGGCTCGTATTGCTGCCTTGGGTAGTGCAAGACTGCGCATATGCCACACCAACCCTTGGTGCCGACGATCCGCCGCCGACGGCTGGGCACCACGCTCAGAAAGCTCCGCAACGACGCCGGGCTGACACTGGAGGAAGCAGCCGAAGCCATGGGCTGGCAGCCTCCGAAGCTGTCGAAGATCGAGAACGCCCGCCAGAAGATCCAGCCCGCCCAGGTCACCACCCTGCTCAAGGCGTACAAGATCACGGACGCCGAGGTGTTCACCGCACTGGAGAACCTGGCCCGCGACGCCGACAAGAAGGGCTGGTGGCAGACCTACAGCGGCGTCGTGTCCCCCTCCTACGCGGACTACATCTCACTGGAGGACGACGCCGAACGGATCTGTGAGTGGACCCCGCTGGTCATCCCCGGCCTCCTCCAGACCGCGAACTACGCCATGGAAACCATGGCCGGCACCACCCTCTCGCGCACCCCGCAGGAGATCA
Source organism: Streptomyces sodiiphilus (assembly GCF_039529215.1). NCBI lineage: Bacteria > Bacillati > Actinomycetota > Actinomycetes > Kitasatosporales > Streptomycetaceae > Streptomyces > Streptomyces sodiiphilus. The sequence continues at coordinate 101,371 of NZ_BAAAMJ010000006.1, forward strand.
CCGCTCTGGCCGAAGTCCGCCGGGCCCGCCAGGCCGTACTCTCCCGGCCCGACAAGCCGCTGGAATTCTGGGCGATCATCCACGAAGCCGCCCTCCACCAGCGGTTCGCTGTCCGGCCCGAGACCATGCGCGAACAGCTCCGCCGCCTGGCCGAGGCCGCGCAGCTGCCGAACGTCACCCTCCAGATCATGCCGCTGGACTCCACCGCCCACCCCGGAATCCTCGGCGGCTTCAGCCTGGTCAGCTTCCCCGGGCCAGCCCCCGACATCGTGCTGCTGGAGAACCTCAGCGGAGCCACTTACGTTGAAGGCGACGGCACGTCACCCTTCGCCCAGGCGGTAGAGCGCATCCGCGCCGCCGCCCTGCCGGTGGAGGACTCCCTTGCCCGCCTCTCGATACTGGAAGAAGGACACCGCACGTGAACGACGCACGGGCGCAGCTGCACGCCCACGACCTCACCGCAGCCCACTGGCGCAAGGCGAGTGCCAGCGGACCCGAACACAACTGCGTGGAGGTCACCGACCTCCCCAGCGGCATCGCCGTCCGCGACTCCAAAGACACCAGCCGCACCCCGCTGCGGTTCACCGCCGAGCGGTGGACCGACTTCCAGCAGGCCCTGACAACCGGGCTCCTCTGACTAGAAGACCGACTGGAGGACGGCGGCTGGCTTCCCCCGCCCATGACAGGGGAAAACAGCCGCCGCACCCCCTACCCCTACCCCACGGACACCTGTTCTTAAGAGTTGTCCCGTAACTCTGGAGACCGCTTGCCGGTGTCCGGTTCGACCCGCTTGGCCGGGATCCCATTGAGGCCACAAGTCCGGGCGCAACCGGACAAGCCGATCTACCTTCCGTGTCCTACTGGCCTATGCCCGGAGTTACGGGACAACGCTTAGCTCGCTCCCCCTGTCGGCTCACGACCGGCCGAGAGTCCCGGGTGACATCGCGGCCCGCGACTGCCCCTCCCCGCCAACTCCCCGGCAGAACCGCCGCCCCCCCCCAACGACCCCGGCGATCAGTCCAAGGGGCGAGCAAGCCCCGCTGGCGCCAGCTGAGTTGCACTCGCGGCACAAGCCGTGGCAGCATCACCGCCACAACCGCATACAGGCGCCATGCGGTGGGTGACGATCCACAAGGTCCCTCCTGCGGCGTACCACGTTCCACGCGTTGAGGTAGATAGCTCCACCAAATCCCTCCGCTTATCGCAGCACCTTCTAGGGCTTCTTCCCGTGCCGGTGAGGAGCCCCTTGCGCTCCCCTCATCCCGGTATTCCAGCCCCGGCTCCGGCCGGGGCTTTCTCAATGTCTCCGGAGGCCCAAAGTGACTGAGCTTGCGTCATCGCCGATCGGCGTGCCCTCCTACGTCGTCCTTGCCGTCCTCGCAGTGATCGTGGTTCTGCTCGCAGTCGTCGCCACGCTCTCCTGCACGGTGGTGGCGAAAGCCCGCCCTCAAGACCTACCTCATGTCCTCCAGAGCCTGGGACAGGTGCTGGAAGCCCTGAGTCTCTTCCTCCCTTGGGGTCATAGGGCGAGGGCCGGGTCCAAAGAGCCCGCCGACCGCCGTCGACCGGGTCGCCGGTACCGGCATTGACAGGAAGAGTGTCGGGTTCACCTGCCACCACCGCCCCAAAAACCAAGCCCGATGCCCGCTCCGCCGCGGCAGCCTGCTTCGGGCAGGCCAGGCGCCCTTGCCGGTCGCCTGCGTGCTGTGCGACGGTTGCGCGCATGGACCCCGCACAGTTCGACGGTCATGTTCGCCAGGGGCCGGTGGACACCCTCTCCCTCGCGGACGCGGCGCGGCAGCTGGACGCGATCGCGCGCTACGTTGCCCAGACCCGGGACGACCTCGCCCAGCGCGAGAAGGACGGCGACCCGCCGGCCCTTGACGCTGAGAAGGCACTGGCCTTCGCTCACGAGGCCAAGGCACTGTCGCTCACTGACGCCACCGGCGAGACCGTCGCAGTCATCGTTTCCCCGGCCGTCCTCGAAGTCCTGGAAGACGCCCTCGGACTGCTCCAAGGAGAACTGGACCGGCAGCGCGGCACCGCCGCCCCGGTGACCACCGAGGAACTGCGGGGCAAACTGAAGGGCGGATGACCTCATGAGCCAGGTCATATGGGAGCGGGCCGCGAAGAACGCCCTGACCCGGTACACCAAGGACGACCCGGCCGGGGTCGACCAGGTCCTGGACAGCGTCAACCTCCTGCCGCGCGACCCCCGCCCCTCCGGTGCACTGGACTGCGGCGGAGGCAAGTACCGCATCCACGTCGGCCGCTACCGCGTCTGGTACACCATCCGACAGAACAAGCCCGTCGTGATCGCCATCGACCTCGTCGGCCGCGTGCGATGACCCGCACTTCCGCACCACCCGCATGCCGCCGGGGCGTCCTCACCCAGCGCCAGTGAATACCCGGCGGAGCAACCTCCGCATCCTCACCACTGGCCGGAAGCGGCCACGCCGGATGCCCAGTGTCCCCGTGCCCTTCCCCGGCGAGTCCCTCGCCAGCTGGGTGGACGCCATCGCCTTGCACACCGAGATCCCCCGGAAGACTCTGCTGCGCGACTACTGGGGCCTGCCACACGGACCGGCCCACTTCCCTCACGGCATGCCCGATGGGCTGAGCGACGACGACCGCGAGCGCATCGCCGCAGCCACTGGTGTACCGACTGAGGACCTCGCCGGCATGCAGCTCGACCGCTACACCGACCAGCCCATCCCAGCGCTTCCCTACAGCCACGACGACGCATGGGAAGCAGAGGCCAGGCGTCACCTCAACAACATCCTGATCATCCCTCAATGCTCACGGTGGTGCCCACACTGCCTGAAGGCCAACGGCGGCCGATGGCTGCTGCGCTGGCGCCTCGCCTGGTCCTTCGCCTGCGTTGAGCACCAGGTCTTCCTGTGCGGGCACTGCCCCTCCTGCGGCGACACTCAAGGTCATCGCGGACAGCCGCAAGCCCGCCTGCGATGCCCTCGCATCCCCTCGCAGCGCCGCTCCAGTAGCTGGAAGCACCGCTGTGGGCACCCGCTCACCGAGACCACCGCCACACCCGTCACCGATCCACGCCTGCTGGAGATCCAGCAGAGCATCCACCACAGCCTCGGCGACGGCCTGCGCCCCGCCGCGCGATCGATCCGGCTGCTGTTCTATCACCCGCTCACGATGCACCTCATCGACCGGTTCCAGTCCCCGGAGATGTTCCACGAAGCTGATCCCGCACTCCGGACCGCTAACAACGGGTCACGGAACCGCCGGTCGTCGGCCTACCGCAGTGATGTCGACCCGCTGGTGTCTGCCAGCGCTCTCTACCTCGCGGACCAGCTCATCGCCTCCCCCGACCGGGCCTCCCGGGCGAACGCCTTCGCGGACCTCGCTCATGCCCGCTGGCTCAGGGAGCAGGAGAGGGGAGTGCAGTACTTCGGCTATATGGGGGACGTACCCATGGAGTTTCCGCGCAGCGTACGGGACGTCCCGCCCTGGGTGACTGAGCCCTTGCACGCGCAGGGACTCCTCGCAGAGCGAACCCCAGCGGTGGCACCACCGCTGGGGTTCCGCGTTCAGTAACCTACCGTGACCAAGCTGGGCAGCCATGGCCTCACCACGGCTGGCACTGAAATCTCAGGTGCGCTACTGAAGAACTCACTGAAAAGAATTTTGCGCTACTGAAATCTTCAGCGTCGCCCTACAGCGGGTCACAGCGTGGACAGGGCGTCCTCCAGGATGTCCAGGCCCTCGCCCAGCAGGTCCTCGCCGATCACCAGGGGCGGCAGGAAGCGCATGACGTTGCCGTAGGTGCCGGTGGTCAGGACGAGCAGGCCCTGCCCGTGGCAGGCCTTGGCCAGGGCGGCGGTGGCCTGCGGCGCCGGCTCCTTCGTGCCCGGTTCGACGAGTTCGATGGCGAGCATCGCGCCGCGCCCCCGGACCTCACCGATCACCGGGAACCGCTCCGCCATCGCCCGCAGCCGGGGCTTCATGATCTCCTCGATGCGCCGGGCCCGGGCCGCCAGGTCCATCTCCCGCATGGTCTCGATGGCCCCCAGGGCCCCCGCGCAGGCGACCGGGTTTCCGCCGTAGGTGCCGCCGAGGCCGCCCATGTGCGCCGCGTCCATCAGCTCGGCCCGGCCGGTGACCGCGGCCAGCGGCAGTCCGCCGGCGATGCCCTTCGCGGTGGTGATCAGATCGGGGACGATGCCCTCGTCCTCACAGGCGAACCACTGGCCGGTGCGGCAGAAGCCCGACTGGATCTCGTCCGCGATGAACACGATGCCGTTGTCCTTCGCGAACTGCGCGATCCGGGGCAGGAAGCCGCGGGCCGGCTCGATGAACCCGCCCTCGCCCAGCAGCGGCTCGATCAGGATCGCCGCGGTGTTCTGTGCCCCCACCTGCTTGCCGATCTGGTCGATCACCTGCGCGGCGGCCTCCTCCGCGCAGTTCTCCGGGCCGGTCAGCCAGCGGAACGGGTAGGCCACCGGCATGCGGTAGATCTCCGGGGCGAAGGGCCCGAAGCCGTGCTTGTACGGCATGCTCTTGGAGGTCAGGGCCATCGTGAGGTTGGTGCGGCCGTGGTAGCCGTGGTCGAAGACCACCACCGCCTGCCGCTTGGTGGCGTAGCGGGCGATCTTCACCGCGTTCTCCACCGCCTCGGCGCCGGAGTTGAACAGCGCCGACTTCTTCGGGTGGTCGCCCGGGGTGAGGCGGGCCAGCTCCTCGCAGACCTCCACGTAGCCCTCGTACGGCGTCACCATCGCGCAGGTGTGGGTGAACTGCGCCAGCTGCGCCGAGGCGCGGCGCACCACGGCCTCGGCGCTGTTGCCCACGGACGTCACCGCGATGCCGGAGCCGAAGTCGATCAGGGCGTTGCCGTCGACGTCCTCGACGATGCCGCCGCCGGCCCGGCGGGCGAAGACGGGCATGACCGTCCCCACGCCCTCGGCCACCGCCGCCCGCTTGCGGGCCATCAGCTCCTGGGACTTCGGCCCGGGGATGGCGGTGACGAGACGGCGCTCCTGGGGGAGGGACGGCCCTCCGGGCAGATCGGTCATCATGGTCATGGCGGTGCTCCTCGGCACGAAGGGGATGCTTCCTGGCTCTGCCTGGCAGGCTAGAGTCCCGGAGCACGCCCCGGCATGCACCGCCACGGAGCAGTCGCCGTGTCGTCCTGTACATCCCGGCCACCGGACGGTGCCGGGAGGGGCCGCACCTGTGCTCAGTGCTCCAGGTCGGGCAGCCGCCGCGGGGCCGGGCAGATCCGCCGGCCCGCGTCGTCGAAGACGTACAGCTGCTTGAGATCCAGCAGGATCGGCACGTGCTCCCCGACCCGGGGCTGCATCTCCGCCGAGGCCCGCACCACCATGCCCTCGGGCAGGGTGCCCGGAGGCCGGCCGGTCTCCTCCTCGGGCCGCTCCAAGGTGGCGACCGACGACGAGCCCTCGCGCTCCGTCGCCCAGCCGAGCAGCCGTCCCAGCCGTCCGGAACGGGCGGCCTCGCGGCGGGAGGCACGTGGCCGGCGCGGCTCGGGGCGGGGCGCCTCCAGCCCTTCCACCTCGGCGGCCCGGGCTCCGGTGGCCACGTGGACCAGCGACTCGTGGCCCTGGTACTCCACGTGCTGGACCACCCCGTTCATCAGGACCTCGGACGGCCGCATGTGCTGCGGCGGCGCGATCCGCAGGGCCTCGGACCGCAGCCCGACGGTGACCTCCCGGCCCATCTGGATCCGCAGCATCTGGTGCTCCGGGGACAGCGGGTGCGGCAGCTCGATCCGCTGCGGGCCGAAGTCGATGCTCATCCGGCCGCCCAGCGGTGCCCTGACGGTCGCCCGCAGCAGGTTGATCCGCGGTGTTCCGACGAACGCGGCCACGAAGACGTTGTCCGGCAGCTGGTACACCTCGCGCCCGGTGCCCGTCTGCTGCAGCACCCCGTCACGCATGATCGCCACCCGGTCCCCGAGCGACATGGCCTCCGACTGGTCGTGCGTGACATACACCGTGGTGACGCCCATGTGCCGGGTCAGCGTCGCGATCTCGGCCCGCAGCCGGGTGCGCAGCTTCGCGTCGAGATTGGACAGCGGTTCGTCCATCAGGAAGGTGGACGGCCGGCGCACGATCGCGCGTCCCATCGCCACCCGCTGCCGCTCGCCGCCCGACAGCTGGGCGGGATAGCGGTCCAGCAGGTCCTGGATGCCCAGCGTCCGGGCCGCCTCCTCCACCCGCGGCCGGGGATTGTCGTGCGGTGCCTCGATCCGCAGCGGAAAGCCGATGTTCTGGCGGGTGGTCATGTTGGGGTAGAGGGCGTAGTGCTGGAAGACCATCGCCAGCTTCCGGTCCCCGGGTGCCAGGGTGTTGGCCCACTCGCCGTCCAGCAGCAGGGTTCCCGAGGTGGGCTCCTCCAGGCCGGCGATCAGGCGCAGCACCGTCGATTTGCCGCAGCCCGAGGGGCCCAGCAGCACCAGGAACTCACCCGGTGCGATGTCCAGTGACAGGCGGTCCACAGCGGTCACGTCCCGCGAGTAGACCTTGGTCACTTCCTGAAGAGAGATGGCGCGTGTCATGTGGTGCCCCCCGGGGTCACGGCAACCCGCGAGGTCGCCGGCTCCGCTGATCCAGGGGAGGAACGTAGCGCACCCCCGTGTCCGGGGGGAACGGGTATGCACGGATTGCCGGACCGCAATGCGGCACGGACCGGCGGCCGTTGGTTCCGGTGGCCGACGGCGGCTCCTCCACTACATTGAGAGACCGGCGCACAGGCGGCCGACGGGCCGGACAGGGGGCACACCACAGCGATGAGCAGCAACCGCGCTCAGGACCCGCACGGCACGGAAGGCGGCGCCCTGCCTGCCGCCCCGGAGCAGGGCGTTCCCCCCTCCCCCCGGCAGCCGGCGGCAGCCCCGCCCCCGCCTCCGCCCCCGCTGCGGGGCTGGCTGCACACCCCCAGGCCGGAGGCCCGCCCCGGCATCTGGCGCTACGGTCACGTGCCCCGGCCTCCCCAGGACCCCGACCGGCTCGGCGACCGCGAGCTGTACGGGGGTGCGGTGCTGGCCCTGCTGACCGGCCTGCTGGCGTGGTCGCTGTGCTGGAACGGCTACATCCGGGTGTGGCTGTGGCCGCTGGAGTGGATCACCGTGGACGCCTGGAGCGGCACCCGCTTCCACGTCACCGTCACCTACGCCTACTACGTGGCGTTCGGCTGCCTGCTGGCCTGGATCTTCGGGCGGATCGGCCGGTGGCCCGAGGTCTGGCGCCGGCTGCGCCCGGCGGTGCTGCGTGTCCTGGGAGCGCGCGGCGGCATCGAACCGCTTCCTCCGGCCGCCACCCGCCGGGGGCTGGCGGCCCTGGTCGCCGGGGCCCTGGCCTGGGGGCTCAGCTTCGGCGGTGTGTGGCTGTTCTGGCTGGAGCCGCTGTGGGCCGTCGTCCCCGGCTCCTGGTGGGAGGCGGGGGACACCACCGCCTACACGGTGACCTACAACCTCTACTACCTGCTGTGGACCGCCGTGCTGCTGGCCGTCTTCGGCCTGCTGGGCAACTGGCGGGCGGCCTGGCGGCACTACCGCAGCGTGCTGCGGCCGGCCGGTGCGGCGGGCCGCGGCCGGCGGGGGGAGAACGCGGATCTGGCCGAGTGGCCCCAGGTGCGCGCCGCCGGAGCGCACCGCGCCGCCGACCGGCTGGCGGAGGAACTGCGCTCGGGCGCCATGAACGACCTCGACTACGTCCGCATCGACCACGCCTGGCAGGCGGTCAGGGCGCGGCCCACCGCGCTGGCGGAGTTCGCCGAGACCGCCGAGACCGAGGGCGCGGCCGCTCTCGTCCATCCCTCCGGCGCCCGTGATCTCGCGGTGCGGACCGCACAGCACGACCTGATGACCCGGCAGGTGCGCATCGGGCGCGCCCCGGACGAGGAGCGCAACCCCCACGAGCACCGCGGCGAGGACGTGGCGCTCGACCCGGCCGTGCTGGGCACCTCGCTGCTGGCGGTCGGCCCGCCCGGGTCGGGGAAGACCGGACGCGTGGTGCGGCCCGTCGTCGAGTCGCTGTGCCTGCAGGCGCTGGCCGGCCAGGCAGCGGTGGTGGCCGTCGGCGCGGCCAGCAGCGCGCTGGGCCCCGACGACGCGTTCGACGTCATCGTCCGGGTGGGCGACCCGGCCTCGGGGCACCGGCTGGACCTGTACGGCGGCGCGCCGGCCACCGACGAGGCCGCCGCGCTGCTTGCCGAGGCCCTCGCGGGGGACGACGACCGCACCGACGTGCGGGAGGCCGCCGCCGTCCTGGCCCAGCTCATCGGCCCCTACCACGCCGCCTACGGTCACTTCCCGGGTGTCCGGGAGCTGCGGGCCCTGCTGGACGGGGCACCGGCGCTGCTCGCCACCCTCCGCGAGGACCTGGGCCACGCCGGGGCCTGGGATCTCCAGCGCGAACTGGACTCGCGGGCGCGCCAGGCCGAGCGGCCGGACGATCTCGCCCCGCGGCTGGCCGACCGGCTCGCCCTGCTGGACCGGGCCGGGTTCGCCGCGGGGCCCGAGGGCGCCTCCCGGCGCACCCGGCCGTTCGCGCTCAGCGCCCTGACCCACCCGCTGCGGGTGCGCGTGGACCTGCCGCCCGCCGGGCACGCCGACGCGGCCCGGATCATCACCCGCCTGCTGCTGGCCCAGTTCACCGCGGTCGTGGCCGGGCGCCCGGACCGGTCGCTGTTCGCCTGCCTGGTCCTGGACGACGCCACCGCCGCGATCACCCCGGGCACCGTCAGGGGGCTGACCCATCTGCGGCCCGCCAACGCCGGCGCCCTGCTGTGCCTGCGCACCCTGGACGATGTGCCCGCCGGCCTGCGGGCGGGCCTGCTGGGCGCGGTCGGCTGCAAGATGGCGCTGTCCGGCATCACCACCTGGGACGGCCGGCACTTCGCCGAGGCCTGGGGAACCGAGTGGCGCGAGGACGCCGATGTCACCCGCACCCCGGACCGGGCGGGCGGTGTGCTCAAGCGGGCGGTGCGGTCGGTGCGCAAGCTGTTCACCGGGCGTGAGGCCACCACGGAGACGGTGACCGTGCGCCGCGTGGAGCGGGAACGGTGGTCCGCCTCCGAACTGGCCCACCGGGTCCCGCCGCGGCACGCGGTGCTGTCCCTGACGGCGGTTTCCGGGGAGCCCGGCCCGCCGGTCCTGGTCCGGCTGGGGTAGCGGCCCGGAGCCGGAACGGAGTGCGGCCCGCCGGGGCACGCCGGAGGCCGCCCTGTCCCGGGGAAGCGGACGGCCTCTGCGCGGCGGCGCTGTACGGTGGAGGAACGCAGCGCCCGGCGGGCCACCGTCCGCCCCGACGGGCTGCGTGCCCGTGGCCGCCGTCCAGCCCGCAAGGACGTCCATGCACCCGACGCTCGCCTCACTCCTGCGGCACAGCTCCCTGAAGCTGAGCGTGCTGACCGGGGAGGACCGGCTGGACGCCGAGGTCCGCTGGGCGCATGCCAGTGAGCTCGCCGACCCGGTGCCGTACCTGGACGGCGGCGAGCTGCTGCTGACCACCGCGGTGAAGCTGGACGTCGACGACCCGGGGGAGATGCGGGAGTACGTCACCAGGCTGGTCAAGGCGGGAGTGGTCGGTCTCGGGTTCGGCGTGGGCATGCACCACCCCGATGTGCCGCCGGCCCTGCTTGCCGCGGCCCGCGCCGAAGGGCTGCCCGTGCTGGAGGTGCCGCGGCGCACCCCGTTCATCGCCATCGGCAAGGCGGTGTCCGCCGCCATCGCCGCCGAGCAGTACCGGGCGGTGACGGCGGGGTTCGCGGCCCAGCGGGAGCTGACCCGTGCCGTGCTGTCTCCCGGCGGCCACCAGGCCCTGCTGGAGCGGCTCGCCGGTCAGGTGGACGGCTGGACCGCGCTGTACGAGCTGTCCGGGGCGGTCACCGCCGCGGCCCCCGCCTGGGCCGCGCGCCGCGCCGGGGAGCTCACCTGCGAGGTGCGGCGGCTGTGCGACCGGCCGGCTCCGGCCAGTGCGGTCACGGCCGGCGCCGTGGACGGGGATGGCGGGCGGGGCGAGGACCGGGTCGAGCTGCAGTCCGTCGGGACCGGCGTGCCGCGGGCCGTCCTGGCCATCGGCACCGCCGCTCCGCTGGGCACCGCCGAGCGGTACGCGGTCCAGTCCGCGATCGCGGTGCTCACGCTCACCACCGAGCGCTCCCGTGCGTTCCGGGCCGCCGAGCAGCGGCTGGCGGGCGCGGTGCTGCGGATGCTCATCAGCGGGGAGCCCGACCACGCCCGGGCGGTGGCCGGCGATCTCTACGGAGGACTCCTGGACGCGCCGCTGCGGGTGCTGGTCGCCGAGCCCGGGGACGATCCGGAGTCACTGGCGGACCTGTCGGCGGCCGTGGAGTCCGCCGCTGACCGCGCCGGCGAGACGGTGCTGGCCGCGGCCGACGGCGGCCGTCTGGTGCTGCTGGCCGCCGACGGCGGCGCGGCGGTGGCCGCCTGCGACCGGCACGCGCGAGGGGCGCAGCAGGAACGATCCGCCGGTCCGGTGATCGGCATGTCCGCCCCGGCCGGCCCGCCGGCCGCGGACACCGCCTACCAGCAGGCACTCCAGGCGCTGCTGGTGGCCCGCCGGCGAGGGCTCCGCCTGGTGGAGCACGACGACGTGGCCGCCGGATCGGTGCTGCCGCTGCTGGCCGACGACGCGGTCCGGGCCTTCGCCGACGGTCTGCTGCGCGCGCTGCGCGAACGCGACGCGCACGGCCGCGGCGACCTGGTGGCCTCGCTGCGCGCCTGGCTGTCCCGCCACGGCCAGTGGGACGCGGCCGCCGCCGATCTGGGCGTCCACCGGCACACCCTGCGCTACCGGATGCGCCGGGTGGAGGAGATCCTGGGCCGCTCGCTGGACGACCCGGACGTCCGCATGGAGCTGTGGCTCGCCCTGAAGGCCACCTCCCCCGCCAACCCCTGACCCGCCCGCCGCCCGCAGACCGGGCGTGGCACGTGTACGCAACGGCGCCAGGTCCCGGACCTGCCTGCGGTAGCTTGGCCGGTGTGACTGCGCCGGCCATCGAAGAGCTACGCCTGACCGCGTTCAAGAGCTTCCGTGAGGAGACTCTCCGGATCGCGCCCCTGACCGTCCTGATCGGCCGCAACAGCAGCGGCAAGTCCAACGCTCTGGACGGCCTGGAAGTGCTCTCCCGACTGTCACGGGGAGAGGATGTCACGGAAGCGCTGGAGAGCAGGCGCAGCGCCGCGGGCCCGGTGCGTGGAGGCCTGGCGGGCTGTGTGCCGCACGGGACCGACCGCTTCACGCTGGGATGCAGTGTTCGGACGGAACAAGGCGACCTGGTCACGCTCGACGTCACAGTCCAGGTGGAACCGGAAGTACAGATCGTCGAGGAGCGGCTGCACGGGCCCACGGCCCGGGGGGACAAGTGCCTCCTCTCCAGCGGTGAGCCGAGTCCTTACGCCGGGGACATCCAGGCAATGTGGCACAACGGCAGGCCGGGAAGGAACCCGAGCGGGCCGTTCCGCAATTCGCGTCTGCTGACCTCGCAGCTTCCGTTGCGCATTCCCGGGGACAGCGAGGGGGAGCGGGAGGCGATCGCCGCGGCGGAATCGATGCTCTCCGCGCTGTCCAGCGTCTTCCACCTGGACCCTGTGCCGCATCTCATGCGGCAGTATGTCCCGGCGCGGGACGTGCGTATCCGGCGGACGGCGGAGAATCTCTCGGCTGCTGTCGGGCGCATCGAGCGGAGTGATGAGGCGCTGTTCCGCAGGCTCGTCGAACTGTTGCGGTCGCTGACCGACCACCGGATCGAAACGCTGGTGGTGACCCGTTCCGAACTCGGCGATGTCATGCTGGCTCTGGACGAGGGGGACCGCGGACTGACTCCGGCCAGAGAGATGAGTGACGGGACGCTGCGGTTCCTGGCCATCGCAGCGTCCTTGCTGACCGGAAGCAGTGGGCTCGACCTGGGGCTTTCCAGCGCAGGGCAGCGAGCGGAACACTCTCTCATGCTGGTGATCGAGGAACTGGAGAACGGCCTGCATCCTTCCCAGGCGTCGGAAGTCCTGCGCCTGGTCCGGCAGGCCAGTGACGACAACCGTGCCCGGGTGCTGTTCACCACCCACAGTCCTGCGCTGCTCTCGGCCCTGGACAGCAGAGATCACGAGGGCGTGACGGTGTGTTCGCGCGACCGGGATTCGGGGCGGAGCCGTCTGACCAGGCTGACGGATCTCGACGGGTACCCGGCAGCCATGGCTGCCGGGTCTCTCGGTGAGGTCATCACCCAGGGGCGGCTTCAGGCGACGCGGCCTTCGGACCGGGACTTCTCGGAGTTCGACCGGATGCTCGGGATCGGCTGACGAATGGCGCGCAGGGTGGAATTCGTCGACACCTCGATTCTCTGCAATCTCCTGGAGATTCCCGGTAAATGCCAGGACCGCGAGAGAGTGATCGATGAGCTGAGGCGCAAGAGAACGGCGCGGGACTGTGATCTGCTGCTGCCGGTGACAGCGGTGATCGAGACCGGTAATCACGTCGCTCAGATCGCGGACGGGCGGCAGCGCCGAGTGTGCGCCGAGAAGTTCGCCGCTGTCCTGCGCCATGTGGTGGAGGGTACGGCTCCGTGGGCACTGAATGAGGTGGAGTGGAACGACGCCCACCTCATCACCTTGCTGCAGGGAGGCACGACAGGAAGCACTCTCGTGGAACATGCGTGCAATCGCCTGGCTGCGGGGACCTCAATATCCTGATCGAACGTGACCGGTACCTGGCGCGCACGTCCGGCGTGGAGGCGACGGTATGGACGCTTGACGAACTTCTTGCGGCCTACACCTGAAGCCGGCCATGGCCGGAAACGGGCCGGGGGCGGACGGCGTCGGCCGTCCGCCCCCGGATCACCGGAGTGCGGTGAGCGTCAGTTGGAGCAGTACTGGGTTTCCTTGCCGATGGAGCGGTACATGCAGTCCGCGTTCTCCATCAGGATGAGCATGGCCTCCCGGTTGCGGGCGGTCTCCCGGTTGATCACGCTGCCGGGCGGGTAGAAGCCGCCCCCGTAGGCGGAGCCGGGGTACATCTCGAAGGTGTACGAGAAGATCCCGTGCACCCCCCACATCCAGTCGTTGATCGACCCGTCGGTGATGTACAGGTCGCTCGACTGCTGCGGGCGGTAGCCGTTGCTGGCGGCCATCCTGGTGCCGACGGTGGCGAAGGCGTCCCGGTCGTCCCGGGTCAGTCCGGGCGCGGTGTCGTTGTAGGTGTAGCCGAACGGCCACAGGATCAGCTCGCTGTAGCTGTGGAAGTCGATGTGCGCGGTGATCTGCTGCTCGCCGCCGACGACCCGGCTGCGCACGAAGTCGGCCAGCACCTTGGTTTCGGTGGCGGACTCCGGCGCGCTGCCCCGGTAGGTCGCGCTGCCGGGGTTCCCCGAGGAGCCGCCGCAGCAGCCCCACCGGTAGTTCCAGTTGCGGTTGATGTCGGTGCCCACCGCCGTGGTGCCGGAGTTGGGCTGGCGGTTCTTGCGCCAGTTCCGCCAGGAGCCGGAGTCCTGGTCGTAGACCTTGCCGTCCGGGTTCACGGAGGGGACGATCCACAGCTCGCGCTCGTTGAGCATCCGGGTGATCCGGGAGTCTTGGCCGTAGCCCTGGCCGAATTCGCGCAGCGTGTAGATCGCCTGCTCGACCGTCAGGTGCTCACGGGCGTGCATGCCGTGGGTGAACAGCACCTCGGGCTTGTTCTCGTCCACGCCGACGTTGTTGCTGACCTTGATCGCGACGATCTCGCGGCCCTGGTGGGAGCGGCCGATGACCCGCTTGCGCATCAGGTTGGGGTACTGCTGCACGATGCTGTCGACCGCGGCGGTCATCTGCGCGTAGCTGTGGTACTGCGAGGGCGAGGAGGTGGTGAAGTCCCCTTCGGCCGGGGCGGCGGAGGGCAGCTCGGTCAGCTCGTGGCCGAGTTTGGCGATGCGCTTCGCGCGCGCCTCGTCGGCGGTGACGACGACCGAGTGGTGCAGCACCTCGTCGATGCTGACGCCCGTGGCGGCCAGGGCGGTGCGCTCCTCGGCGGTCGAGACACCGGTGACCTCGTACTGCCGCTCGACGGGGGCGGCAGCGGTACCGGATGTGCCCGGTGAGGTGTCGGGGGATGAGGCGGTGGCCTGGGCCCCGAGGGGCAGCGCCAGCGCGAGGGACAGGATGGCGGCGGCGGTCGTGGTCCGCTTGCCGCGCTTGGTGATTCGCATCGCATCTCCGTGGGTGTGCAGTGCGACGGGTGGGGGAGCGTGCGCGGGTCGCGCACGCGGCGCCCCATCGTTGCGCAGTGACATGGCCCCGTCAATGGTGCGCCGGTGAGAACACCGCCTGCGGGTCGCCGCGGTCGAGGTGGGCGCCGCCTCGCTCCTCCTGCCGGTGTTCCTGCTGCGCGCCTTCCGGCGGCATGCCCCGGCCCCGCGGGCCGCTCTGCCGAATCGGCGCACAGGATCACCGCACCGCGCCGCGTCGGACAAGACGCCCGGCGGCCGTGAGCGCCTACCGTGGACAGCGATCAGCCATCCGCACCATTCCCACCATTTCGGAAAGGCCGGGATCCGCAGTGACGTCAGCGACTTCTCCCCACGCGTTCTGGCTCGCCGGCCGGCAGGCCACCGGCGAGGACACCCTCGAAGTCACCTCACCCTGGGACGGCCGGACCGTCGGCACGGTGAGCGTGCCCACCTCCGCCCAGGTCGAGGAGGCGGTCGCCGCGGCCGCCTCCGTCGCCGCCGAGTTCGCCGCCACCCCCGCCTACGTCCGCGCCGCGGCGCTGGACCACGTGGTCCGCAGGCTCGGCGAACGGGCCGACGAGATCGCCCGGCTGATCAGCGCGGAGAACGGCAAGCCGATGAAGTGGGCCCGGGTGGAGGTCGCCCGGTGCTCCTCGGTCTTCCGCTGGGCGGCCGACGAGGCGCGCCGGTTCAACGGCGGGACCGCGCAGCGCCTGGACGCCGACGCCGGCGGCACCGGCCGCCTCGCGCTCACCCGGCGGATTCCGCACGGGCCGGTGCTGGGCATCGCCCCGTTCAACTTCCCGCTCAACCTGTGCGCCCACAAGGTCGCCCCGGCGATCGCGGCCGGTGCGCCGATCATCCTCAAGCCCGCCCCGGCCACCCCGCTGTCCGGGCTGATGCTCGGCGAGCTGCTGGCCGAGACCGACCTGCCGGCCGGTGCCTTCAGCGTGCTTCCGGTGCCGAACGAGGCGATGCCGGACCTGGTGCAGGACGAGCGGCTGCCCGTCATCTCCTTCACCGGTTCGGTGCCGGTGGGCTGGTCCATCCGCGACTCGGTGCCGCGCAAGCGCGTGACCCTCGAACTCGGCGGCAACGGCGCGGCCGTCGTCCTGGCCGACTACTCCTCGGACGCCGACCTGGACTGGGCGGCGCAGCGCATCGCCACCTTCTCCAACTACCAGGGCGGACAGTCCTGCATCTCGGTCCAGCGCGCGGTGGTGGACGACGCGGTGTACGACCGGTTCGTGCCCCGGCTCATCGCCGCGGTGGAGGCCCTGGTGACCGGCGACCCGGCCGACGAGGCCACCGACGTCGGGCCGCTGGTCAGTGAGGAGGCCGCGCGGCGGGTGGAGTCCTGGGTCGACGAGGCCACCGGGGCCGGGGCGAAGGTGCTCACCGGCGGGAGGCGCGAGGGCGCCGCCTACGCGCCCACCGTGCTGGAGGACCTCCCCGCCCACACCCGGCTGGCCCAGGACGAGGTCTTCGGCCCCGTCATGGCGCTGATCCGGGCCGGGAGCGAGGAGGAGGCGTTCGCGGCGGCGAACGACTCGCAGTTCGGGCTGCAGGCGGGCGTCTTCACGCACGATGTCCAGGCGGCCTTCCGGGCACACCGGGCGCTGGAGGTCGGCGGTGTGATCATCGGCGATGTGCCCTCCTACCGCGCCGACCAGATGCCCTACGGAGGCGTGAAGGCGTCCGGGGTGGGCCGGGAGGGCGTCCGGTTCGCGATGGAGGACTACACCTACGAGCGCGTGATGGTGCTCACCGGCCTGGAGCTGTGATCCCCAACCACCCGATGGGGTGACCGTGCCCGGCCCGGAAGGGCCGGGCACGCCGGCCCGTGGCGGTGCCTCCCGGACCGGGGAGGGTGGTACCGGGAGACACCGCGGGGCGTCCCCGTCCGGCAGCGGCCGCGAAGCCGGGCTACCGGGCGGGGAAGTCGAGCCGGACCAGCCGGACGGGTCCGCGCAGCACCACCTCCAGGTCGCACAGCCCTCGCGGCGCCTTCGGCAGGGGGGCCTCCACGACCCTGTGGGCGTAGCGGCCGCCGGTGGCCGGCACGGGCAGTGTGACCAGGCTGTGTTCCTGGCCCGGCAGCCGGAGTTCGGCCTCCCCGTCCTCCTCGGCGGCGGCCTCCAGCCGGACGGCGGCCGGACCGTCGCCGAAGTCGCACCGGCGGAACACCAGCCGGCCGGGGCGGCCGCCGCCCGGCGCCGGGCGGACCGCGTCACCGCTGTCCCTGGCGCGGTCCACCAGTGCCGTGCCCTCCTGCTCGTCGTAGCCGGCCGCCGCCAGCCCGTGTTGCAGCACCGGCCGCGGGGCCAGGGGGACGCCGTCCAGGACGAGGTCCGCCTCGGAGCGGATGTCCCGGCTGGAAGCCCCGGCCTGGAGGAGGTACCGGCCCGGCTCCACGACCCACCGCTCGTGCGCCACGTCCCAGAACCCCAGGACCTCCGCGGCGGGCAGCGTGAAGGAGATCCGCCGCCCGGTTCCCGGGGCCAGGTGGATGCGCCGGTGCGCGGCCAGCCAGCGGTGCGGGCGCGGCACCGACGGCTCCGCGGCCCGGGCATAGAGCTGCACCACCTCGTCGGCCGCGTGCTCCCCGGTGTTCGTCACGGTGAGTTCCGCGGTCAGGGTGTCCCCCTCCAGGCCGGCGGTGAGCTCTCCGTAGGCGAAGGAGCTGTAGGACAGCCCGTGGCCGAAGGGGTACAGGGGGGTTCCGTCGAAGTACAGATAGGTGCTGCGGGAGCCGATGATGTCGTAGTCCAGCAGGCCGGGAAGCGCGGCGTCGTCCGCGTACCAGGTCTGCGGCAGCCGGCCGGCCGGTGAGACGTCCCCGCACAGGACCCGGGCCAGCGCGGTGCCCGCCGCCTGCCCGCCGTGCGCGGTCCACAGCAGGGCGGGCAGCGCCTCGTGGGCCCGCGGCACCGCGTAGGGGTAGGAGGAGGTGAGCACCAGCATGGTGCGCCCGTTCGCCGCGTGCGCGGCCCGCCACAGCCGTTCCTGCTGCTCCGGCAGTGCCAGCGTGGTCCGGTCCTCGGTCTCCCGGCCGTTGATGTGCGGGTCGTTGCCCGCGACGACGACCACGACGTCGGCCGCGGCAGCCGCCTCGGCGACGGCGTCGGTGCCGCGCGCGGTGACCGTCACGGTGAACACCTCGGCCTCCTCGCCGTCACCGGCGGTCCGCAGGCCGTCGGCGGTGACCGTGACCGGGCGGCCCGATCCCCGGTGCCGCAGGAGATGCCCGTCGGTGTGCGGTTCGAGCCCGAAGGTCTCCTGCACGACCCAGCCGCCCGGCTGCCGGGCCGAGGCGCGCAGGTAGCCGTCGTCGGCGACGGACAGGTAGTGGCCGTCCCCCGCGCGCAGGGTCAGCACGCCGCCGCCCCAGTCCACCAGGTGCAGTTCGCTCGCCTCCCGCTCGGTTCCGGAGACGGTGAGCGGCGGCAGGTCGGTGCGGCCGCGCAGCAGAGCCGGGTCCAGTGCGCCGCCGTCCTCCCCTCCGCCGGCCGCGGCGTCCGACTCGGGGACGGTGACCCAGCCCCGCGAGCACCGCAGCCGCACCCGGTCGGTGCCCTCGGCGTGGAGCACCCGCGCTACTCCCGGGTGCTCCCGCAGACCGTCCAGCGGCGTGGAGCGGTGCGGCAGGGAACCGCTGTACCAGTCGAGCTTGCACTCGTCGGACAGCAGGCCCACGACGGCCACCGTGAGCCCAGGGGCCAGCGGCAGCAGGCCGTCGTTCTTCAGCAGCACCACGGCCTGCTCGGCGGCTTCGAGCGCCAGCGCCCGGTGCCCGGGTGTGTCATGGGCCGGGTCGCCGCCGCCGGGCGTGTACGGGTCGGTGTCCGGGTCGAGTTCGCCCAGCCGGATGCGCATCGCCAGCAGGCGGTGCACCGCGGCGTCGATGTGTTCCTGGCCGATCAGCCCGCGCTCCAGCGCCGTACGCAGCCGCTCCACGGTCGGGGAGGAGTCCTCGCCGTGGTCGGTGAAGCTGTCGACACCGGCCCGCAGGGCGGCCGCCAGCCCTTCCTCGTGGGAGGGGTGGTACCTCTCGGAGCCCGCGATGTTGCTCGGGGCGCCCGCGTCCGAACAGACCACCAGGGGCAGCTCGGTCCAGGTCCGCAGTTCGGTCCGCAGCAGCGGGGAGAGGTGGTTGGGCCGGCCGTTGACGAGGTTGTAGGCGGGCATCACGCCGGCCACCGAGCCCGCCCGCACCGGCCCGCGGAAGGCGGGGAGTTCGTACTCGTGGAGCACCCGGGGCCGCAGTGAGGTGGAGGCGGTGTCGCGGTCCCGCTCGTGGTTGTGCGCCAGCCAGTGCTTGAGCACGGGAGCGGTGCGCCAGTGCACCGGGTGGTCGCCGCGCAGGCCCCGGGTGAAGGCGGTGGCGAGGGCGGCGGTCAGCCGGGGGTCCTCGGCGTAGCCTTCCTCGTTGCGGCCCCACAGCGGGTGCCGCAGCAGGTTGACGGTGGGGGACCACACATTGAGGCCCACCCGGGGGTCGGTGGCGCGCATTGCCCGTGCCTCGCGTCCGGTGGCCTCCCCGATCCTTTCGATCAGCTCGTCGTTCCAGGTGGCGCCGAGACCGACGGCCTGCGGGAAGACGGTGGCCGGGCCCATCCAGGCCACTCCGTGCAGTGCCTCCTGGCCGGTGCGGAAGGCCGGCAGTCCGAGCCGTTCCACCGCCGGGGCGAACTGGTGGAGCATGGCGAGGCGCTCCTCGGTGGTGAGCCGTCCGAGCAGGTCCGTGGCCCGCTCCTCGATGCTCAGCTGAGGGTCGCGGTAGGGCGGCTGGACAGCGGTCACGGGCGGTTCCCTCGGGTCGGAGACGGGACCGGCGCGGCGGGCACCGGGGTGAGACGGGCAGCGGCCGGCAATGCTTCGAAGCGCTTCGATGCTGGGTTCGGCCGGGGTGCCCTGTCAAGACACCTCCCCGAAACGGCCGACTTTCCCCATGGGTCAACTGGGACACCAGGGGCAGCGGTGGTCGCCGAAACTTTTCCGGGCCAGGCCTTGTGTCGCCCGCTGCCCGGACTTAACCTCAGCGCAACATCGAAGCGCTTCGACCGCGATCCGCCGGTCGTGCGGCGGCACCGGGCCATGCGAAGGGTTGACGCCATGCCGAACTCACTCTCCCTCCCGAGCAGGAGAACGTTCCTCACCTCCACGGCGGTCGCCGCGGCGGCCGTCGGCGGCGTCCCCATGCTGTCCGGATGTGGTTCGGGCAACGGGGGCGGTGGCGGAGGCGGCGAGGGCAGGGCCTCGGAGGAGGAGCTGGAGAGCATCCTGCCCACCTACCGTGAGTCCGGGATCGCGGTCGACCCCGACATCCCGGGCGTGAACGGCTCCAGCCCCGGCTACACCAGCTACATACCGGTCGACGACCTGGGCGTGTCGGTGCCCGCTCCCAAGGGTTCCGGAGGCGAGTACACCGCCATGACACCCCTGTGGGGCACCGCTCCCAAGCGGGGCAACGCCTACTGGACCGCCATGGACGAGCGCATCGGCGTCACCATGAACTGGCAGACCCAGGACGGCAACACCTACGGCGAGAAGCTCGGCGCGGTACTCGCCGGCAGCGACATCCCGGACCTGGTCTGCGTTCCCGGCTGGGAGCTTCAGGGGCAGATCCCGCAGGCGATCGCCAACCGGTTCGCCGACCTGGGCCCCTACCTGTCGGGGGACGGCGTCCTGGACTACCCCAACCTCGCCGCCATCCCCACCCCGGCCTGGCAGGCGTCCGTCTTCGGCGGCGCGCTGCGCGGCCTGCCGATGCCCGCCGCCACCATCGGCGGCGTGGTCCCGTTCTACCGGGAGGACATCTTCGAGGAGAACGGCTGGAGTCCGCCGGCCAGCCCCGAGGAGTTCCTCGACTTCGCCAAGGACGTGACCTCGGCCCGCAACAAGGTGTGGGCCTGCGAGGACATGAAGTGGACCGCCTTCGTGATCTACGGAGTGGTCCCGGAGAAGCCCCAGTACTGGAAGCTGGTGGACGGCAAGCTGGTCCACCGCTACGAACTCGACGAGTACCTCGAGGCCCTGGAGTGGACGCGCAAGCTCTACGACGCCGAGGTCGTCCACCCCGACGCCCGGGCGGTCCAGGGAGATGCCCAGAACCGCTTCACCGCCGGCGAGTCGCTGATGTTCAACACCGGCAGCGGCGTGTGGCACGGCCTGGTCAGCGAGCAGCGCTCCGGCGGCAACTCCGGCTTCCGCATGAACGCCTTCGACTTCTTCTCCGCGGACGGCGGCGACCCCGTCATCTACGCGGGCAACGGCGCCAACATCTGGACGTTCGTCAACAAGAACCTCCCCGAGGACCGCGTCAGGGAAGCGCTGGAGATCGCCGACTTCTGCGCCGCGCCCTACGGGACGCTGGAGAACCGGATGCGCCAGTACGGCCTGGAGGGCACCCACTACACCGTCGAGGACGGCGTCCCCGTCCGCACCTCCCAGGGCGAGACCGAGGTCGCCCCCGAAACCTACGTCTTCATCGCCTCTCCCGGCGCCGTCGTCGCCCACCCGGACCAGCCCGAGGTCGTGGAGAACAGGTGCGGCTGGGAGCAGCGGCAGATGCCGCACGTGGTGGAGCCGCTGTTCTACGGCCGGCAGATCCAGGAGCCGGACCGCTTCACCAACCTCTCCGACCCCTTCGAGGACCTGGAGGACGACGTGGTGCGCGGCCGCGCCTCGCTGCGCGACATGCAGGACGCGGTCGCCGAGTGGCGCCGCACCGGCGGCGACGGCCTGCGCGACTGGTACCAGGAGCTGATGGACGAAGAGGGCGCCTGACCCCCTGCCCCCCCACGTGACGCGGGCGGCGGTCCGGACGGCACCACGACGCCGGCCGGGCCGCGGCCAGAACCGAGGAGAACCCCGTGTCCCAGAGCACGGTCCCGCCGCCCCCGCGGGAGGACCGCGGCACCGCCCCGCGGAACCGCACACCGGGGCTGCGGGTCCCCGGACGCCGCCGCCCGAAGGGGCCGCCGGTTCCCCGGGGCGGCATCACCTTCCGGCACCGCTTCCGCCGGGACCGCACCCTCATCGCCATGACGCTGCCGGCGGTGCTGCTGCTCCTGGTGTTCGCCTACATCCCGATCGCCGGCAACATCATCGCCTTCCAGCACTTCAGCCCGTACGTCGGCGACGGCTTCCTCGACTCCATGGCCAACAGCGCCTGGGTCGGGTTCGAGCAGTTCGAACGGATGCTGGGCGACAGCTACTTCTGGAACGCGCTGGAGAACACCCTGGTGTTCGCCTTCCTCCAGCTGGTGCTGTTCTTCCCCATCCCGATCGCGCTGGCGATCCTCATCAACAGCATCCTGCACAGCAAGGTCCGCGCCTGGGCCCAGGCGGTGCTGTACCTGCCGCACTTCTTCTCCTGGGTGCTGGTCATCACCGTCTTCCAGCAGATCTTCGGCGGCGCGGGCCTGATCGCCCAGCACGTCCGGGCCAACGACTGGGGCAGCGGCTTCGACCTGATGACCGACCCCGGTTTCTTCAAGTTCCTCATCACCTTCCAGCTCATCTGGAAGGACGCCGGCTGGGGCATCATCGTCTTCCTGGCCGCGCTGTCCGCCGTCAACCACGAGCTGTACGAGTCCGCCGCCGTGGACGGTGCCGGCCGCTGGCGCCGCATCTGGCACATCACGCTGCCCGCGCTGCGCCCGGTCATCGCCCTGCTCCTGGTGCTCCAGGTGGGCAGCGCCCTGACCGTCGGCATGGAGCAGTTCCTCATCCAGCGGGCGGGGGTGGGCTCCGGCGCCGCCGAAGTGCTCGACACCTACGTGTGGAACGTCGGCATCAAGAACGGCCAGTTCAGCTACGCGGCCGCGGTCGGCATCGTCAAGGGAGTCTTCAGCCTCCTGCTCGTCCTGGCCGCCAACAAGGTCGCCCACGCGATGGGTGAGCAGGGGGTGTACAAGAAACAATGAGCGTGCTCGTCGAGGAGAAGGAAGAGACCGACCGCAAACGCCCGGTCTGGGAGGAGCAGCCCTCCCCGGTCGGCATCGCCGCCAAGGGGGCCATCCTCGCCATCGCCCTGCTGGCGATCCTGTTCCCCCTGTGGATCGTCGTGATCACCAGCCTCTCCGACGCGCAGACGATCACCCGGGCCGGCGGCCTGGTGATCATCCCGCAGGGCATCACCTTCGACGCCTACCGGGAACTGCTCAGCGGCGGACAGGTGGCCCGCGCCATGGTCATCTCCATCGGGGTGACCCTCGTCGGCACGGCGTTCAGCATGACGGTGTCGGTGCTGGCCGCCTACGGCCTGACCCGGATGGGCTCGCTGTGGCACCGCTCCATCCTGATGACCCTGCTGGTCACGATGTTCTTCGGTGGCGCCGGGCTGATCCCCACCTACCTGCTGATCCAGTCACTCGGGCTGATGAACACCTACGCCGCGCTGATCCTGCCGATGGCCGTGAGCGTCTTCAACATCCTCGTGCTGCGGGCCTTCTTCATGAACGTCGGCCAGGAACTCATGGACAGCGCGCGCATCGACGGGGCGGGGGAGTTCCGCATCCTGTGGCAGATCGTCCTGCCGCTGTCCCGGGCGGTGCTCGCGGTGATCGGGCTGTTCTACGCCGTCTCCTACTGGGGCAACTGGTTCAACGCCTTTCTCTACATCCAGGACCAGGAGAAGCTGCCGCTGCAGAACGTCCTCCAGCAACTCGTCGTCCGGCAGGACCGGCCGTCCGGCATGGCCCAGACCATCGGCACCGGTCAGATCCCCAGCCTGGCCGTGCAGACCGCCGTGATGGTGCTGGCCCTGCTGCCGGTCGCCATCGCCTCCCCCTTCGTCCAGAAGCACTTCAAGAAGGGCATGCTGATCGGCGCCATCAAGGGCTGAGCCGCCGCGCCGCACGCCCCCGCGGAGGGCGCGCGGCCCGGCGGCCCGGTGCACGCAACGTCCGGCGGGCCGCGGCCGAGCCCCGGCCCGCACCGACCTCCCGAGGGGAAGCACACCGATGGCAGCGCTGACCGACGTCACCCGCGGACGCCTGCTCTACGGCGGCGACTACAACCCGGAGCAGTGGCCGCAGTCCGTCTGGGCCGAGGACGTCCGGCTGATGAAGGAGGCCGGGGTCAACCTCGCCACCGTCGGCGTCTTCTCCTGGGCCAGGATCGAACCACGGCCCGGCGCACGGGACTTCGACTGGCTGGACCGTGTCCTCGACCTGCTGCACCAGGCCGGCATCGGAGTCTGCCTGGCCACCCCCACCGCCTCGCCGCCACCGTGGATGGGCGCCCGGCACCCCGGCACGCTGCCCGTCGACGAGAACGGGCAGACCGTCTGGTACGGCTCGCGCAACCAGTTCTGCGCCTCCTCCCCGGTCTACCGCGACCACGCCCGGCGCCTCACCGAGGACCTGGCCCGCCGCTACGGGGGTCATCCCGCGCTGCGGATGTGGCACATCAACAACGAGTACGGCACCTCCTGCTGGTGCGACGAGACCGCCCGCCACTTCCGCCGGTGGCTGCGCACCCGGTACGGCTGCCTGGACGGGCTCAACGAGGCATGGGGGACCGCTTTCTGGAGCCAGCGCTACGACGCCTGGGAGGAGGTCATCCCGCCGCGCCGCGCCCAGTACCTGATCAACCCGGCCCAGCAGCTGGACTTCCGTCGCTTCACCAGCGACGCCCTGCTGGAGTGCTTCACCGCCGAACGCGACGTGCTCGCCGCGCACAGCCCCGACGTGCCGGTCACCACCAACTTCATGCCGCTGTTCGCCGGCCAGGACGGCTGGCGGTGGGCGGCCGAGGAGGACGTGGTGTCGGTGGACGTCTACCCGGACCCGGCCGCCGGCCACCGGGACCCGGCCGGGCCCGCCCACGGCGCACTGGTCCACGACCTCACCCGCTCGCAGGCCGGCGGACCCTGGATGCTCATGGAACAGGCGGCCGGCGCCGTCAACTGGCGGGCGGTGAACCGCCCCAAGCCCGAAGGGGTGATGCGCCTGTGGTCGCTGCAGGCAGTGGCCAGGGGCGCCGACGCCGTGTGCTTCTTCCAGTGGCGCCAGTCCCGCCAGGGCAGCGAGAAGTTCCACTCCGCGATGCTCCCGCACGCCGGGGAGCGCTCCCGGACCTTCCGCCGGGTCCGTGAGCTGGGCGGCGACCTGGCGGCGCTCGCCGAGGCGGCCGGCAGCGAGGTTCCGGCCGCCATCGCCGTGCTGCACGACTGGAACGCCTGGTGGGCCTCCTCCCAGCAGGGACGGCCCTCCGCGGAGCTGGACTACCCCGCGGTGCTGGCGGCCTGGTACCAGGCGCTCTGGGAGGAGAACCGCACCTGCGACTTCGCCCATCCCGAAGCCGCGCTCGACCGCTACCCGATGGTCGTGATCCCGCACCTCTACCTGCTGACCGACGAGGCCCTGGACAACCTGACGGCGTACGTCCGCTCCGGGGGGAAGCTGGTGTGCGGCTTCTTCTCCGGAGTCGCCGACCGCGACGACCGCGTCCGGGAGGGCGGCGTGGACGCCCGGCTGCGGGACCTGCTGGGCCTGGCGACCGTGCACGAGTGGTGGCCGCTGGCCGCGGGTGAGAGCACCGCGCTGACCGGCGGCGGCAGCGGCACCCTGTGGAGCGAGGACCTGGAGACCTCCACCGCCCGGACCGTCACCGCGTACGCCGGGGGCGAGCTCGACGGCCGTCCGGCCATCACCCGCAACTCCTTCGGCGCGGGCACCGCCTGGTACGTCTCCACGCTTCCCTCCAGGACCGTCCTGCGCGAGCTGCTGTCCGCTGTAGCCGACGCCGCCGGGATCGCCCCGGTGCTGCCGGGGCTGCCCGAGGGGGTCGAGGCCGTGCGCCGCGGCCGGCTGCTGTTTCTCCTCAACCACACACGGGAGCAGGTCACCGTCCCCCTGCACCGCCCCCACACCGACCTGCTCCCCGGCGGCGGCACCCACGCGTCCGAGATCCCCCTCGGCCGGTACGGGGCAGCCGTCCTCACCCCCGCCTCCGAAGGGAGCCGCACATGAACCACCCCCACCGGCGACGCCCGGTTCGGCGTCTCCTGCCGCTGTGACGGCCCCAGGGCCGGCTTCTCCCGGAAACTTCCGGGAGAAGCCGGCCCCGCGGCTCGCGGCGGGTCAGCCGCGGACGGGCAGCCGGGCGCCGTCGCGCAGGAACAGCGGGATCCGCTCCAGCGGCGCCGGCACGGTCACCGTCCGACCGCCGCCGTACGTCTCGTCCGTCCACGCGTCCGTCCAGCGCGCGCCGGCCGGCAGATACACCGTGCGCTCCCGGGCCCCGGCCTCCAGCACCGGCGCCACCAGCAGGCGGGGGCCGAACAGATAGCTGTCGGCGGCCTCCCAGGCCGCCCGGTCCGCCGGGAACTCCAGGAACAGCGGCCGCATCACGGGCAGGCCCTCCTCGTGGGCGGCCCGCATCTGCTCCAGCACATACGGCTTCAGCCGCTCCCGCAGCCGCAGGTAGTCCTCCAGGATCTCCCCGGCCTCCCGTCCGTAGGACCAGACCTCGTTGGGCCCGCCGGTCATGTCCGGGCCCAGCGGCATCCCCGGGTCACGGAAGCCGTGCAGCCGCATCAGCGGGGACAGCGCGCCGAACTGGAACCAGCGCACCATGACCTCCCGGTACTCCGGGTCGTCCGGGTCCCCGCCGTGGAAGCCGCCGATGTCGGTGTTCCACCACGGAATCCCGGACAGCGAGGTGTTCAGGCCCGCCGCGATCTGGCGGCGCAACGTGGCGAAGTCCGTGCCGATGTCACCGGACCACAGCGCCGCCCCGTGCCGCTGACTGCCCGCCCACGCCGAGCGGTTCAGCGTGATCACCTCGTCCTCGCCCGCCGCCAGCAGCCCTTCGTGGAAGGTCCGGGCGTTCTCCCGCGGATAGAGGTTGCCGACCTCCAGGCCCGGACCCGCGTGATAGCGCAGGTTCGCCTGGAACCCCGGCTTCAGCTCCGGCTCGCAGGCGTCCAGCCAGAAGGCCGTGATGCCGTAGGGCTCCAGGTAGTTCTCCCGGATGCGGGACCACACGAACTCCCGGGCCTCCGGGCTGGTCGCGTCGTAGAACGCGACCTGCACCGGCTCGGCGACCTCCTTGTCCGGCCAGTCGGCGTGCGCCATCGGGCCGTACTCGGTGCCGATGAAGTGGCCGCGCTGCTCCATCACCGGATGGTTCTCGCTCAGCGGCGACACCGACGGCCACACCGAGACGACCAGCTTGACGCCCATCTCCTCCAGCTCCCGGACCATGGCGGCCGGGTCCGGCCACTCGGCCGGGTCGAACTTCCACTCGCCCAGGTGGGTCCAGTGGAAGAAGTCGCAGACGATGACGTCCAGGGGCAGCTGCCGCCGCTTGTACTCCCGGGCCACCGAGAGCAGTTCTTCCTGAGTGCGGTAGCGCAGCTTGCACTGCCAGAAGCCCGCCGCCCACTGCGGCAGCATCGGGGTGCGGCCGGTGACGGCGGAGTAGCGGCGCTGCCCCTGGGCCGGGTCGCCGGCGGTGATCCAGTAGTCGATCTGCCGCGCGCTGTCCGCGACCCACCGGGTGCCGGTGTTCGCCAGCTCGACCCGGCCGATCGCCGGGTTGTTCCACAGCAGGGTGTAGCCGCGGCTGGAGACCAGCACCGGGACGGTGACCTCGGCGTTGCGCTGCACCAGGTCGAGCACCGCGCCCTTCTGGTCCAGCAGCCCGTGCTGATGCTGGCCCAGGCCGTACAGGCGCTCGTCCTCGTAGGCGGCGAACCGCTGCTCCAGCCGGTGGTAGCCGTTGCCCATGGGCGTGTACAGGCGGGGGCCGGGCCACCAGAAGTGCGCGCGCTCCTCGGCCAGCAGTTCCTCGCCGCTGTCGCTGCGGGTGAAGCGGACCATGCCTTCGGCGCTCACCTCGGCGGTGAGGGCGCCGTTGACGAGCAGGCCGCGGCCTTCGTCGATCTTCACGGCGGCGGACGCCGCGGGTTCCGGGTCCGGCAGCAGCGCGCCGGGCAGGCCGTGCAGCACGGGCCCGCCGAGACGGGCCCGCACCCGCACCGAGTCCGGCCCGTGCGGCTCGATGAGAAGAGTCTCCTGGCGCCCGGTCCACTCCAGCGCGCCGTCGAGCTCCCGGAAGGTGCCGACGGTGGGGGAGGACTGGGCGAGCGATACGGCAGCCGAGGAATCGTTCACGTGTGTCCCGTCTTCGAGATCGAGGGAAGGCCTGGAATCGACTGGAACGGAGGACGTGCCGGGATGGCCCCGGCGGGACCGTGAGGGGCGGCGCACGGCCCCCGCCGGGAGCCGGCTTCAGCCGGGCAGCGGGCCCGCGGCGGCGGGTGCCGGACCGGTGCTCGCCCGGACGGTCAGCCGCGGAGGCAGCAGCTCGACCTGCTCCGTACCGGTCATGGCGGGGGCACCGCCCAGACCGGCACGGGTCATGACCATCTCCACCGCCCGGCGCCCCATCTCCTGGGCGGGGATCGCGACGGAGGTCAGGGCCACGGAGGTCTGGCCGGCGACCTGGTCGGGACAGATCGCCACCACGGAGATGTCCTCCGGCACCGCGCGGCCCTGCTGGCGCAGCAGGGAGAGCAGCGGCTCGATGGCACTCTCGTTCTGCACCACGAGCCCGGTGGTGCCCGGCCGTTCGTCGAAGATCCTGGCCAGAGTCCCGGCCACCGACTCGTAGCTCCCCTCGCAGGGGCGGTGCAGCACCCGTACGCCGAGCTCGGCGGACTTCTCGCGGATCCCGTCCAGGGTCCGCTCGGCGAAGCCCGTGTGCCGCTCGTACACCGCGGGCGCCTCCCCGACCACTGCGATGTCCCGGTGGCCGTGGCCCGCCAGGTGCTCCACGCACAGCCGCCCCGTGGCCGCGAAGTCGAGATCCACGCAGGCCAGACCGCGGGGGTCGGCGGGCAGTCCGATGAGCGCCGCGGGTCTGCGCGCCTCGCGGACCAGCGGCAGCCGGTCGTCCTCCAGCTCCACGTCCATGAGGATCATCGCGTCCGCGAGGCCGCTGCCGACCACCCGGCGCACCGCCTCGGGGCCTTCCTGGCCGGTCAGCAGGAGAACGTCGTGCTGGTGCTCACGGGCCGTGGTGGCCACCGCGACGGCGATCTCCATCATCACCGGCACGTACATGTCGGTGCGCAGCGGCATCATCAGGGCGATGATGTTGGACCTGCTGCTGGCCAGCGCCCGGGCTCCGGCGTTCGGGTGATAGCCGAGCTCCCTGATGGACTGCTCGACACGCTGCCGGGTGCCCGAGGAGATGGTCCGCTTGCCGCTGAGGACGTAACTCACGGTGCTGGCGGAGACGCCGGCGTGCCGGGCGACCTCGGCGAGGGTGACCATGCTGCTCTCCCGGTGGCCTGAGAAACGTGTGAAGCGCTTCGATGAGAGGGTTGGTACGGAGGTCGGCAACCCTCGGGCAGTACTGCCGGAGATGACCCTAGACCGGTGACCGGTGAGTGTCCAGGGATCTATCGAAGCGCTTCAACATTCGGCCCCGGCGCGTTCCTGCCGCCACTCCGGTGGCGGTGTCCGGAAGGGGCAGGCTTCACCGCGAGCCGGTACACCCTGTCCCAATCGGGTACATACGGTCCAGTAGCAGTGATCGTACGTGCCCTCTGTCCGCCGTCCCGGCGAGGTGAGCGAAGTTGACCGCCACACAGGCCACACCGGTGTCCGAGCAGGAAGCCCGCAGGGTCGCGGAGGCAGCCCGCGATCAGGAATGGAGCAAGCCGAGCTTCGCCAAGGAGCTGTTCCTCGGCCGCTACCGGCTCGACCTCATCCACCCGCACCCCGTCCCCGACGAGGAGACGGTCCGGCGCGGCGAACGGTTCCTGGCTCGGCTGCGGGAGTTCTGCGAGACCTCGGTCGACGGCGCCCTCATCGAGCGGGAGGCCCGCATCCCCGACGAGGTGATCAGGGGACTCAAGGAACTCGGCGCGCTGGGCATGAAGATCGACCCCGCCTACGGGGGAGTCGGGCTCAGCCATCTGTACTACAACCGGGCGCTGGCACTGGTCGGTTCGGTCAGCCCGGCCGTCGGCGCGCTGCTGTCCGCCCACCAGTCGATCGGGGTGCCCCAGCCGCTGAAGACCTTCGGCACCGAGGAGCAGAAGCAGCGGTTCCTGCCCCGCTGCGCGCGCAGCGACATCTCCGCCTTCCTCCTCACCGAGCCCGACGTCGGCTCCGACCCGGCCCGGCTGGGCGCCACGGCCGTTCCGGACGGCGACGACTACCTGCTGGACGGCGTCAAGCTGTGGACCACCAACGGCGTCATCGCCGACCTTCTGGTGGTCATGGCCGATGTCCCCGCGGGCGCGGGCCACCGGGGCGGCATCACCGCGTTCGTGGTGGAGGCGGACTCCCCGGGCATCACGGTGGAGAACCGCAACGCCTTCATGGGCCTGCGCGGCATCGAGAACGGCGTCACCCGCTTCCACCAGGTCCGGGTGCCGGCCGCCAACCGCATCGGCGAGGAGGGCGCCGGGCTGAAGATCGCCCTCACCACCCTCAACACCGGCCGTCTCTCCCTGCCCGCGCTGTGCGTGGGCGCGGGCAAGTGGAGCCTGAAGATCGCCCGCCAGTGGTCCGAGACGCGGGTGCAGTGGGGCAAGCCCGTCGCCAAGCACGAGGCCGTCGGCTCCAAGATCTCTTTCATCGCGGCCACCACCTTTGCGATGGAGGCGCTGCTGGACCTGTCCTGCGAGATGGCCGACGAGGAGCGGCACGACATCCGCATCGAGGCGGCCCTGGCCAAGCTCTACGGCAGCGAGATGGCCTGGCGCATCGCCGATGAGCTGGTCCAGATCCGCGGCGGCCGGGGCTACGAGACGGCCGAGTCCCTCGCCGCCCGAGGCGAACGCGGCGTGCCCGCCGAACAGTTGCTGCGCGACCTGCGGATCAACCGGATCTTCGAGGGATCGACGGAGATCATGCACCTCCTGATCGCCCGGGAGGCCGTCGACACCCACCTCAAGGCCGCCGGCGACCTCATCGACCCGGAGAAGTCCTTCAACGACAAACGAAAGGCTCTCTTCCGGGCCGGGGGCTTCTACGCCCGCTGGCTGCCCGGGCTCGCCGCGGGCCGCGGTCATGTCCCCCTCACCTACGGGGACTTCCGCGTCTCCGGCTTCGCCGACCTCTCCACCCACCTGCGCTACGCCGAGCGCACCTCCCGCAAGCTGGCCCGCTCCACCTTCTACGCCATGTCGAGGTGGCAGGGAAAGATGGAGCGCAAGCAGCGCTTCCTGGGCCGCGTCGTGGACATCGGCGCCGAACTCTTCGCGATGAGCGCCGCCTGCGTGCGTGCCGAGCGGATGCGCAGGACCGGGGACCGTGGCAAGGAGGCCTACGAACTGGCCGACGCGTTCTGCCGCCAGGCCCGGCTGCGCATCGAGGAGCTGTTCACCGCCTTGTGGCACAACACCGACGGCATCGACCGCCGGGTGGCCCGCAGCGTCCTGGCCGGCCGGCACACCTGGCTGGAGGAGGGTGTTCTCGATCCCTCCTCCGAGGGCCCCTGGATCGCCGACGCCACCGCGGGCCCCTCCCGCAAGGAGAACCTCCACCGCACCATCGACTGATCCCCGGAGCCTGGCCGGAGAACCAGGAGAGGCGGCTGCTCTCGCCCGTTGCCGACGGGGAGAGCAGCCGCCGTCGCCCGTGGTGAGGGAGCAGAGCCAGGTTGCTTTCGACCCGGAGCCGCCGCGACCGCCCTCGCTGTCGGACGGACCATCTCCTCTTTCGGCACTCTGCCCGGCGAGTGCGTGACGACGGGGGCGGGCGGTCATGCCAAGCCCTCACCACAGCGAACGGGGCCCNGGGGCCGTTCGCTGTTCCCGCGTCAGCGACGCGGGTACGGTTCTGAGTACCAGCACAGAACGGAGACCAGCATGCCACATCGTGGCGCCGAGCACACTGGTGCTCGAATCGCCAGGGTCCGGAAAGTTCGCAGGCTGACGCAGCGGGAGCTGGCGGACATCGCCCCCGTCTCGTACTCGACCATCACCAAAGTGGAACAGGGCACTATCCCTGCCTCGGCTGCGGTGATCGGCGCACTGGCCCGCGCCCTGTCCGTACCGGTGAGTGACCTCACCGGCCAGCCGTACCTGCACGATCTGGAGCGCGATCAGCTCGACGGCCTCATCCAGCCCATCAGAGAGGCCCTTGACGTCTACGACCTGGGGGCCGACCCGCTGATCTCTCCTCGGCCTCTGGACGTCCTGCACGCCCACGCGGACAGCCTCTGCGCCGAGATCCGCGACACCAACCTGCGCCGGGCAGCGACAGAGCTGCCCGGCCTCATCCAGGAAGTGACCACTGCGGCACACCTGGCCGGTGAAGACCGGGCCTGGGAGGTGCTGGCGTCGACCTACCGGACGGCATACGACGTCGCCACGAAGCTGGGCTACGCGGACCTGTGCACCGTGGCACTGGACCGCATGGACTGGGCGGCCACCCGCGCCTCCTCCCCGATTCTGGCCGGCATGCGGCAGTACATGCGCGCACTGCTCTACCTGCGCAGCGGGCAGTACCGAACAGGGCAACGGCTCATCGAGGTGGCGCTGACAACGCTTCAGCACGCCCCGCCCGGCCTCGCCCGGGATGCCACCACCGGTCAGCTGCACCTGGGCGCCAGCATGCTGTACGCCAACGCCCAGCGCGCGGACGACGCCGAGGGGCATCTGCGGGAGGCCGAGCAGATCGCCGCACGCACAGGCGCTGTGGAGCGCCTGAACTGGCTCGCTTTCGGGCCGGCGAACGTGAACGCCCACCGAGTCGCAGCGTTGGCCGGGCTGAACCGGTACGACGAGGCGGTACAGGTCGCGGAGAGGATGACGATTCCCGAAGACTGGCCCAGGTCCCGGGCCAGCCGCCACCACGTGGAGGTGGCGCGGGCCAAGCTTCTCACGGGTAATGCGACTTCCGCCTTCGAGTCGCTGGTAGCCGCGCGGAAGGCCGGCCCGCAGCAGACGAAGTACTGCTGGGTGGCCCGGGAGACGTACCTGGGCCTGGAAGCGTCACGCCGTCAGCTGCCGGGCACGCTCGCCCACTACGGAGCCTGGCTCGGCATGTGACAAACAGTCACGCCGTGGCCTCAGCTGCCAATCACTGTTGGTAGTTGGGGCCCTTTTCTTCGTGAGGATGTGACCACCAGCACAGTCCGCCACACGGAGAGATACGTGATCCCCCAACACAAAAGCACATGGCCCTGGAACAGCCCGGTTCGGGCCTTGATTCGCTGCCCCCGGTGCGGAGCCCTGGTACGCAGAGGCGAGGACCACGCTTGCTCCACGCCCAGCGAGGGCAAGCAGGAGGCCGGCCGGTGAGCCCGTCCCTCTTCCCCTCCGTCGACCTCCGCGAAATCCACCACCTCACCCTGCGGGCCCTGGACCCGGAGGCCTCCCGCACCGTCCTCGCCAACCAGAGCGCCATCACCGAAACGACCACCCACCTGCGGACCCACCTGCGGGCCCTGGTACGGGAGGTCGCTTCTCTGTCCGTACTCGGACCGGCAGGAGCCCCGGAACGCAAGCGGGCCTCCGACCTCCTGCAACTGGCCGAGGTGCAGTTGGTTCACCCGCCCGACACGCAGGCCGTCCTCCCCCTCCAGGCCGCCCGCACCCGTCGCCTGGCCATGCTGTGCCGGGACATGGCCGGCGTCTACCGCACCGTGCGGGAACTCGACGCCCGTCGCTGGTGGGTCGAGATCACAGCCCCCTCCGTCGGGTACTGGTGGAACGGGGCGGTACGTGGATGGACGGCCTAGCACGCCGCGACGCTGGGCAGAGGACAGCAACTGGAACAGCCGGACCCGCGGCGGCCCGTAGAGCGCCTCCCCGGACGGGAAGGCATTGCCAAGGTGTGGCGGCTCCCGCACGGACAGCCGGCCCGCCATCCGCCCGGAGAACCCCGCTACACCACCCGGACGGCCCCCTGAGTTGTCAGTCATGGACTCATCAGCTGATCACCGAGGTGCTCTCGGCTGGGTCACAGGCGCCTGCTGGATGGGCTGCCGGCGAACCGGCGTGGAGGTGCGCTGGATCGGCCCGGCCCGCTTCAACGGTCCCTACGGACTCATTGATACCAGGCTGTTCGCCTGCGCGGATTGCATCGACCGCATGCACCGCCAGGCCGTCGCCGAGCTGTACGCCAGCGCTGAGCCGACCGAGCTCCCGCTTCCGCCATCTCGGTACAAGAGGGCCTTCACAGCCCTTGTGGCAGAAGCGGGCGTCCGGGCCTTGTTCCTCGACACGCAGGGCCCGGACACCACCCAGGCGACCGCAGGGTCAGGGCCGCGCCACACCCCCGCTCCGAGCCGCGGCGGCACACACCCGCTGCTCGGAGCGGGCATCAATCACATCGCGCCCTGGCACAGAACAGAAAGGAGGCGACCCGTCGATGGCCGCTCACCGCTCGGCGTCGTCAACGACCGACGCCACGACGCGGTGAACCGTGAACGGCACGCCCTCCTTGCGCCTGGCCGCCTACCAGCGGGACGCGCTCCGCTCCGCTCAGCCGGGCGGCTCGTTCCCGGCTGTCCCGAACATCTCGCGGCAGGGGGCCAGGCCGTGTACCTCGGCCTCCACCGTGCGGTGCGCCTGCCAGGCATCGCGGTCGAGCCGCAGCCGGTGCTGGGCGCGGGCGCGGCCGGAGACCGCTGCCACGGTCATGCCGTCCGGGCGGTAGCCCAGGCGGCGCGAGACACCCAGGGAGCGGGGGTTGTCCGTCATGGCGGCCGAGGTCAGATACCGGGCCCCGAGCCCTTCGAACGCCAGGTGCGCCACTGCTGCCCGCATCTCGGTGCCGATGCCCTGGCCCTGGTGCGGGAGGCCCAGCCAGGAGCCGGTCTCCGCCTCGCGGGTCACGGCGAAGTCGGAGGCGGCCAGGTCCTGCCGCCCCACGACGGTGCCCTCGTGCAGCACCGCCAGGCTCAGCGTCCACTTCTCCGGCCGCCAGTCGGCGACGGTGCCCAGCACGTGCTGAAGGGTGGCGCGTCCGCGCTGCGCGGGGGTGGCGTCGGTCCACGGGTAGGAGAAGGGCATCTCGCCCTCCTCGTGCACGCCGCCCGCCGCCACGTCGGCGAGTTCGTCCAGCAGCGGCCCGTCCGGTACCCGGAGCTCAAGCCGGGGCGTGGTGATTCGCAGACCGTACAGCGGCCAGTATCGCGAGGTCATTCCACGACCTTGCCGCCCGGAGCCGGGGAGACCAACCGGTTTCCGTCTTCTGCCGGGCGATTCCGGCCGGGGCGATCCCGGCCGGGCCCTCCGGGCCCGCCCTACAGTCCCGGGGCACCCCAGACGGGGAACCAGCGGCTGAGGTCCTGCTCGATGCGCAGGTCGTCGGTGAGCAGGCCGCGGATCTGGAGCTCCAGGCCGTTGTCCCGCCGCTCGCCGCCCCCGGGCTGCGGCGCGAAGGGGTAGAACGTGCCGCGCTTGTAGAGGTAGACCAGGGCCAGTGGACGCTGCCGCTCGTCGCGGAAACCGACCAGGGAGCACAGCAGCTGCGGGCCGAAGCCGCCGTCCTTGAGGGAGGTGTTCGCCGCGTGCAGGTCGTTGACGACGGCGGTGACGTCGTCGGGGGAGTGGCGGGTCAGCAGCCACGTGTAGCCGTAGGAGTCCTGGCTGAATTCGACCGGTGCCGTGCGGCTCGCGTCGGCGTCGAGCAGGCCGCGGATCTCGTCCTGGATGCGGGAGAAGCCGCCGCCCTCGACGCTGGCGAAGCACACCGAGCCCAGGCCGGTCGGGGTGAACCCGGCGCTGGACTGGAGCGTGATGGCGGCCGAGGGGACCGCGAAGAGCTGGTCCAGGTCGGGGCGGACCGGCTTGCTGCGGCCGAAGAGGGCATCCAGAAAGCCCACGTGGGTCAGTCCTTCCGGGAAGGCGGGAGAGGAGAGGGGGAGCGTACCGTCACGGGCGGCCGAGCTCGGCGGAGATCCGGCCCAGCTGCTCCAGCCGCCGCTCCAGGGAGGGGTGCGAGTCCAGCAGCTTGCTCAGGCTCTCACCGGTGACGGCGGGGGCGAAGAAAAAGGCGTTGAAAGGTTCGGCGCGGCGCAGGTCCCGGGTGGGGATGCGAGCCATCTGCCCGGAGATCTTGGTGAGCGCGGAGGCCAGCGCGGACGGCCGGCCGGTCAGGAGCGCGGCACCCCGGTCGGCGGCCAATTCGCGGTAGCGGGACAGCAGCCGGGTGAGCAGGAAGCTGATCACATAGACCAGGGCGCTGACCAGCGGGATCAGCACGAACAGGATGTTGTTGTTGCGGCCGCCGCGGGCGATGCCGCCCCACAGCGCCATCCGCGTCATCATCCCGGCCAGCACACCCAGGAACGAGGCGATCGTCATCACCGCCACGTCGCGGTGCGCGACGTGCGACAGCTCGTGTGCCAGGACACCCTCGAGCTCGTCGCGCTCCAGCCGCCGCAGCAGCCCGGTGGTGACGCACACCAGCGACTTGTTCCGGCTGCGGCCGGTGGCGAAGGCGTTGGGCACGTCGGTGTCCGCGATCGCCACCTTCGGCTTGGGCATGTCAGCCAGCGCGCACAGCCGGTCCACCGCGCCGTGCAGCTCGGGGGCCTGCTGGGGGGTGACCTCGCGGGCCCCCATGCTGTAGGCGGCGATCCTGTCGCTGAACCAGAACTGGGCGATGAACAGACCGCCGGCGATCAGGATCACCAGCGGCCAGGCCTCGCCCAGCAGCGCGATCAGCACGCCGACGAACACCACGTAGAGGAGACCGATGAGGAACATCGTGGTCACCATGCGACTGGTGAGGCCACGGTCGGGGGCGAATCGCGTGCGCGCCATGTCTCCCTCCCCGGACGAGAAAAATGGAGCCGGGCCTCCCTTTCGGACAAGTGTACGCGGCATGTGCCCGGCGCCCCGGTGGCCGGAACGCGTGCCCGGCCCGTTGCGGAACGTCCCTTCCGCCCCGTCGGAGCGGGCCGGGAGCGGGAGGCCGCCTGGACGCGGTGGGTGGGGGAACGGACACAATGGGGGAATGACCAACAGCGCCGTCCCCCTTGCCGATCCTCATCTGCGCCCCTCCGCCGGAGCGCCCGGCGGGCCCCGGGAAGTGGTCATCCTCGGCTCCACGGGATCCATCGGCACCCAGGCCATCGACGTGGTGCTGCGCAACCCGGCACGGTTCCGGGTGACCGGGCTGGCCGCCTCCGGCGGGCGGCTGGAGCTGCTGGCCGGGCAGGCGCACCGGCTCCAGGTGCGGGCGGTGGCCATCGCCCGCGACGACAAGGTCTCCGAGCTGCGCCAGGCGCTGCGGGCCCAGTACGGGGTGGGGGAGCCGCTGCCGGAGATCCTGGCAGGCCCCGACGCGGCGACCTGGCTGGCCTCCACCGAGTGCCACACCGTCCTCAACGGCATCACCGGCTCCATCGGACTCGCCCCGACTCTCGCCGCCCTGAAGGCCGGCCGGACGCTGGCGCTGGCCAACAAGGAGTCGCTGATCGTCGGCGGCCCGCTGGTCCGGGCCGCCGCCCGGCCCGGGCAGATCATCCCGGTCGACTCCGAGCACTCCGCGCTGTTCCAGGCCCTGCTCGGCGGCACCCGGGCCGAGGTGGCCAGGCTGGTCGTCACCGCCAGCGGCGGCCCGTTCCGCGGCCGCAGCCGGGCCGAGCTGAGCCGCGTCACCGCGCAGGACGCGCTCGCCCACCCCACCTGGGACATGGGCCCGGTGATCACCGTCAACTCGGCCACGCTGGTCAACAAGGGGCTGGAGGTCATCGAGGCCCACCTGCTCTACGACATCCCGTTCGACCGGATCGAGGTCGTCGTCCACCCGCAGTCCTACATTCACTCGATGGTGGAGTTCACCGACGGCTCCACCCTCGCCCAGGCGGGCCCGCCCGACATGCGGGTCCCCATCGCCCTGGGCCTGAGCTGGCCGGACCGGGTGCCGGGGGCCGCCCCGGGCTGCGACTGGACGCGCGCCCACACCTGGGAGTTCTTCCCCCTGGACACCGACGCCTTCCCGGCGGTGCCGCTCGCCTGCCATGTCGGTAATCTCGGCGGTACCGCTCCCGCGGTGTTCAACGCGGCCAACGAGGAGTGCGTGGACGCCTTCCTCGCCGGCCGGCTGCCGTTCACCGGCATCGTGGACACGGTGGCCCGGGTGGTCGAGGAGCAGGCGGAGGCCGGTTCCGGAACCACGCTGACCCTGCCCGGCGTCCTCGACGCGGAGACCAGGGCGCGGCGGCGGGCCCGCGAACTGGCGGGGACCGGCGGCCTGGCCACGGCCGAGGCCGCCGGGTGAGTGTTCCCGCGGCTCCCCTGCCGCCGCGGGGCGGGCAGCGGGTACCGTTGCGCTCCGCGCGCGGGGTGAGACGGGCGGAGTCGGATGTGAACGAAGAGGGTGCGGCATGACCACCTTGATGACGGTGCTGGGGATACTCGTCTTCGTCTTCGGGCTGCTCTTCTCCATCGCCTGG
Organism: Streptomyces sodiiphilus; assembly: GCF_039529215.1. NCBI lineage: Bacteria > Bacillati > Actinomycetota > Actinomycetes > Kitasatosporales > Streptomycetaceae > Streptomyces > Streptomyces sodiiphilus. Next base: position 138,976 of record NZ_BAAAMJ010000006.1, read on the forward strand.
CACGAGCTCGGGCACCTGAGCACGGCCAAGATGTTCGGCATCCGGGTGCCCCAGTACATGGTGGGCTTCGGACCCACCCTGTGGTCGCGCCGCAAGGGCGAGACCGAGTACGGCATCAAGGCCATCCCGCTGGGCGGCTACATCCGGATGATCGGCATGTTCCCGCCCGGCGACGACGGCCGCGTCCGCAAGCGCTCCACCTCCCCCTTCCGGGGGATGATCGAGGACGCCCGTGCGGCCGCCTACGAGGAGCTGAAGCCGGGCGACGAGCGGCGGCTGTTCTACACGCGGGCCCCCTGGAAGCGCGTGATCGTCATGTTCGCCGGCCCGGGCATGAACCTCATCCTGGCCGTGGTGATCTTCCTCGGCGTCCTGATGTCCTTCGGCATCAACACCCGCACGACCACCGTCGCCACGGTGTCCGAGTGCGTGATCTCGCAGAGCGAGCAGCGTGACGAGTGCCGGGCCGGAGACCCCCCTGCCCCCGCCAACGCCGCCGGCCTGGAGCCGGGCGACACCATCGTGGCGTTCAACGGCGAGCCGGTGGACGACTGGGGCACTCTCCAGGCCCGCATCCGCGAGACCGTCGGCCCCGCCACCCTCACCGTCGAGCGGGACGGCGAGACGCTGGTCCTGCACGCCGACCTCATAGAGAACCAGGTGGCCAGGACCGACGGCCGCGGCGGCTACGTCGAGGGTGAGTACGTCACCGCGGGCTTCGTCGGGTTCTCCCCGGCCAGCGGCGTCGTCCGCCAGGACTTCCCGCAGGCGGTCGACCGGATGGGCGACATCATGACGACCGGCGTCCAGGCGCTGATCAACCTGCCCTCCAAGGTCCCCAACCTGTGGGACGCCGCCTGGGGCACCGCCGAGCGCGACCAGGACGGACCGATGGGCGTGGTCGGCGCGGCCAGGGTCGGCGGCGAGGTGTTCACTCTGGACATCCCGCCGGAGCACCGCATCGCGACGATGCTGTTCCTCGTCGCGGGCTTCAACCTCTCGCTGTTCCTGTTCAACATGCTTCCGCTGCTCCCGCTGGACGGCGGGCACATCGCGGGAGCGATGTGGGAGTCGGTGCGGCGGTTCTTCGCCAAGGTCTTCCGGCGGCCCGACCCCGGCCCGTTCGACGTGGCCAAGCTGATGCCGGTCGCCTACGTGGTGGCCGGGCTGTTCATCTGCTTCACCCTGCTGGTGCTGGCCGCCGACATCGTCTCGCCGGTGCGGCTGGCGGGGTGACCGCCGGGCCGCCGTGGGGGCGCATCGATGTGCTCACGGGGCGTGGCGTGCCGTAGGCTCTTGACCCGGAGCCCGCCCATCCCGGGACCTCGATCGCACCGTGGGGTTGCACGAACCGATGACAGCTATCTCGCTCGGCATGCCGTCCGTTCCGACCAAGCTGGCCGACCGCCGCGTCAGCCGCCAGATCCAGGTCGGGTCCGTGCCGGTGGGGGGTGACGCGCCGGTCTCGGTCCAGTCCATGACCACCACGGTCACCGCCGACATCGGGGCCACACTGCAGCAGATCGCCGAGCTGACGGCCGCGGGCTGCCAGATCGTGCGGGTCGCCTGCCCCTCCCAGGACGACGCCGAGGCGCTCCCGGTGATCGCGCGCAAGTCGCAGATCCCGGTGATCGCCGACATCCACTTCCAGCCGCGCTACGTCTTCGCCGCCATCGACGCCGGCTGCGCCGCCGTCCGCGTCAACCCCGGCAACATCCGGCAGTTCGATGACAAGGTCAAGGAGATCGCGAAGGCCGCCTCCGACGCCGGGATCCCCATCCGGATCGGGGTGAACGCCGGATCGCTGGACAAGCGGCTGCTGGCGAAGTACGGCAAGGCCACCCCGGAGGCGCTGGTGGAGTCCGCGCTGTGGGAGTGCTCCCTCTTCGAGGAGCACGGCTTCCGCGACATCAAGATCTCCGTCAAGCACAACGACCCCGTCATCATGATCAACGCCTACCGGCAGCTGGCCGCGCAGTGCGACTACCCGCTGCACCTCGGCGTGACCGAGGCGGGCCCCGCCTTCCAGGGCACCATCAAGTCCGCCGTCGCCTTCGGCGCGCTGCTCAGCGAGGGCATCGGCGACACCATCCGGGTGTCCCTGTCGGCGCCTCCGGTCGAGGAGATCAAGGTCGGCAACCAGATCCTGGAGTCCCTCGGTCTGCGGCAGCGCGGCCTGGAGATCGTCTCCTGCCCCTCCTGCGGACGCGCCCAGGTCGACGTCTACAAGCTCGCCGAGGAGGTCACCGCGGGCCTCACCGGCATGGAGGTGCCGCTGCGCGTCGCCGTCATGGGCTGCGTCGTCAACGGTCCCGGCGAGGCCCGCGAGGCCGACCTCGGTGTCGCCTCCGGCAACGGCAAGGGACAGATCTTCGTCAAGGGAGAGGTCATCAAGACCGTCCCCGAGTCCAAGATCGTCGAGACGCTGATCGACGAGGCCATGCGGCTGGCCGAGCAGATGGAGAAGGACGGCGTCCTCTCCGGCGAGCCGGAGGTCTCCGTCGGCTGACCGGGCACGACGCGCAAGGCGCACCCCCCGGCGGGCATGACGAGGCACCGCCGGGGGCACCCGTAGGGCCAAGGAATCACCCCCGCGCCGGGACGACGGGCCCGGGGGCACCCGCGAGCCGTGGCAGGTGTGCGCATGCCCCGTGTTCCCCGTGGCCCCCTCGCCGCGCTGCGCCGGACGGCCGAACAGACCCCGGCACGCCGCAACCGGCAGATCGACATGCTGCGCGCGCTGGCGCTGTGCGCCGTCGTGCTCGGCCACTGGCTCGTCATCGTGGTCGTCCACGACGAGGGCGGCCTCGACGGTGACAACCTGCTCGGCATCCTGCCCTGGACCCACTGGGGCACCTGGGTCTTCCAGGTCATGCCCGTCTTCTTCGTCGTGGGCGGCTACTCCAACGCCGCCTCCCTGGTGTCCCACCGCGAGCACGGCGGCGACGCCACCACCTGGCTGCTGGGACGCACTGATCGTCTGCTGCGCCCCACCACCGCACTGCTGATCACCCTGGGCGCGGGCGCCACCGTGGCCACCCTGCTCGGCGCCGACACCGACACCATCGGCACCGGCGTGTGGCTGGCCTCCATGCCCTTGTGGTTCCTGGCCGCCTACCTGGCCATGGTGCTGACCACCCCGGCCGCGCACGCCCTGCACCGGCGGGCAGGGCTGGCCGTGCCCGTGCTGCTCCTGGTCCTGGCGGCCGCCGCGGACACCGCCCGGCTCGGCCTCGACGTCCCGGCCGTCGGCCAGGCCAACTACCTGCTGGTCTGGCTGGCCATCCACCAGCTCGGATTCTGCTGGCGGGACGGGCTGCTGCCGTCCACGGCCCGCGGCTCGGCGCTGCTGGCCGCCGCCGCGCTGGCCGCCCTCGTCCTGCTGGCCGCCCTGCCGTTCAGCCCCTACCCGGTCAGCATGGTGCAGGTGCCCGGGGAACAGCTCCAGAACACCGCCCCGCCCACCCTCGCCCTGGCGGCACTGGGCCTCACCCAGACCGGTCTGGCGCTGCTCCTGTCCGGTCCGACCAACCGATGGCTGGCCCGCACCGGCCCGTGGACCGCCGTGGTGGCCGCCAACTCCGTCGTGCTGACCCTCTTCCTGTGGCACATGACGGCGGCCATGATCGGCGCCCTGGCCCTCTACCCGACCGGGCTGATGCCGCAGCCCGCCGTGGACACCCCCGCCTGGTTCCTGCTCCGCATCCCCTGGCTCCTGGCGCTCACCGTGATCCTCGCCGCGATCGTCGCCCTGTTCGGGCGGATCGAGACGCGCACCGGTCCGTCGAGCAGCGGCACGCGCGCCACCGGCCCGGGCCTGCCGCCGTGGGGCTGGACCGCCCTCACCGTCACCGGCCTGTCGGCGGCCGTCGCAGGCCTCCTCGGCATCGCCCTGGCGGGCGACGTCTACCACCGGCCGGGCGGCCTGCCCACAGCCGTGTTCCTCGCGTACTTCGCCGGAGCCGGCCTGCTGCGGCTGGCCCGGGCCAGGGCCCCGCGGGACCCGTCCGCATAGCCCGCCCCGGGCCGGTACAGTGCCACAACGCCCCCGACCGCCACCGACGCCCCAAGGTCCCGCTTCGTGCTCATCACGCCGCCCACCACCCGGGTCATCGCCCCCACGGAGATGGCAGACGCCCTCGCCGTTCTCCAGCGTGAGCCCGTGGCCAACGCCTTCGTCACCGCGCGCGTCCTGGAATCGGGGCTCGACCCGATCCGCCTCGGCGGCCAGATGTGGGGCTGGTACCACCGCGGACGGCTCGACGCCCTGTGCTATGCCGGGGCCAACCTGGTCCCGGTCGGTGCGGGCCCGGCCGCCGTGCGGGCCTTCGCCGAACGCGCCCTGCGGCAGGGCAGGCGCTGCTCCTCCATCGTCGGCCCCGCCGACGCCACCGCGGACCTCTGGTCCCACCTCGAACCGCACTGGGGACCCGCCCGGGAACTGCGGCCCCGGCAACTGCTGATGGCCACCCGGACCGTACCGCCGGGCATCCGCCCCGATCCGGCGGTACGGGCGATGCGCAAGGGCGAGATGGACCTGGTGCTGCCGGCCGCCGTCGCCATGTTCACCGAGGAGGTGGGCATCTCCCCGCTGGCCGCCGAGGACGGAGGTCTCACCTACCAGGCGCGGGTCGCCGAGACCGTCGGCGCGGGACGCTGCTTCGCCCGCGTCGAGGACGGGCGGATCGTCTTCAAGGCCGAGATCGGCGCCGTCACCCCGCAGGTCTGCCAGCTCCAGGGAGTGTGGACCGCCCCCGAGTACCGCGGGCGGGGGCTGGCCACCGCCGGGATGGCCGCCGTCGTCCGTCACGCGCTCACCGCCACCGCGCCGGTCGTCAGCCTCTACGTCAACGACTTCAACGCCCCCGCACTCGCCGTCTACCGCCGGCTGGGCTTCACCGAGACCGGCACCCTGATGAGCGTCCTGTTCTGACGGCCCGTCCCGGGCCGGCGGCAGGGCAGCCCGCCGCGGAACGAGACTTCCCGCGTCCGGGGCGTTAGCCTCCCCGGCATGACTCCCTCCTCAGCGGGTGCGGCCCCCGACGCCGACGACGCTGTCATCACCCCCCTCGACCTGGCCGCCAGGGTCGACGAGGCGCTCGCCGTCCAGGCCCGCGCCTTCGGCCTGACCGACGAGGAGATCGGGGTGCGCCGGCACATCGTGCTGCGGCACCTGGCGAACCCGCAGGCCCGCGCCCTGGGCGCCGTGGTCGGCGACGGGCCCGGCGGGGGCGAACTGGTGGGATTCGTCTACGGCATGCCCTGCGAACGCTCGCAGTGGTGGTCCACCGTCGTCGAGCCGTATCTGCGCCGGGCCGGTCACGACAGCTGGCTGGACGACTCGTTCACCATCACCGAGCTGCACGTCCTGCCCGCCTATCAGGGACACGGCATCGGACGGCGGCTGATCACCACGCTCACCGACGGCGTCCCCCAGCCGCGGTCGCTGCTGTCCGCGATCGACACCGAGAGCCCGGCCCGCGGCCTCTACCGCACGCTCGGCTACCGCGACCTGGCCGTCCGGGTGATGTTCCCCTCGGCCTCCACCCCGTACGCGGTCATGGGCGCACCGCTGCCGCTGCGCCGCTGAACCCGGCCGACGGCCCGGCCGCGGCAGCCACTAGCCTCACCACCATCCCTCCGCGGCCCCGCCGCGGATCCGTCCGTCCTCCACCGCACGTCAGCACGCAGGAGTTCCCCCATGGCCGCCCGAGTCACCCGCCTGTCCCAGTCGATGTTCAAGACGCTGCGGGACGCTCCGGCCGACGCCGAGACCGTCAGCCACCGGCTGCTGGTGCGCGCCGGGTACGTGCGGCGGTCGGCGGCCGGGATCTGGAGCTGGCTTCCCCTGGGCAAGCGGGTCCTGGAGAACGTCACCCGGATCGTCCGCGAGGAGATGGACGCCATCGGCGGCCAGGAGGTCCTGCTGCCCGCCCTGCTGCCGAAGGAGCCCTACGAGACCTCCGGCCGCTGGGACGAGTACGGGGACCAGCTCTTCCGGCTGGCCGACCGCAAGGGCGCGCAGTACCTGCTCGGCCCCACCCACGAGGAGATCTTCACCCAGCTGGTGCAGGACCAGTGCTCCTCCTACAAGGACCTGCCGGTCATCCTCTACCAGATCCAGACCAAGTACCGGGACGAGGCCCGTCCGCGCTCGGGCATCCTGCGCGGCCGGGAGTTCCAGATGAAGGACTCCTACTCCTTCGACACCGACGACGCCGCGCTGGCGGAGTCCTACCGGCTGCACCGCGAGGCCTACCGCCGCATCTTCGAGCGGCTCGGCCTGGACCACCGGATCGTCACCGCCGTCTCCGGCGCCATGGGCGGCTCGGCCTCCGAGGAGTTCCTGGCCCCGGCCGCGGCGGGCGAGGACACCTTCGCGGACTGTCCGGCCTGCGGATTCGCGGCCAACACCGAAGCCGTCACGGTGACCGTGCCGGGCGCCGACCCGGCCGGCCTGCCGGACACCGAGGAGCTCGACACCCCGGACACCCCCACCATCGAGACCCTCGCCGAGCATCTGGGCGTCCCCGCCTCCGCGACCCTGAAGAACCTCCTGGTGAAGGTCGATGGGGAGATCACCGCCGTGGGCGTCCCCGGTGACCGCGAGGTGGACCTCGGCAAACTCGCCGAGCGACTGGCCCCCGCCCGGGTCGAGCTGGTCACCGCCGAGGACTTCGCCGGCCGGCCCGACCTGGTGCGCGGCTACGTCGGCCCGCAGGGCATGGCGGGCACGTCCTTCCGCTACCTCGCCGACCCCCGCGTCGCCCCCGGCACCTCCTGGATCACCGGAGCCAACAAGCCGGACACCCACGCCCGGCACGTCGTGTGCGGGCGGGACTTCGAGGTGGACCGGTACCTGGACGTCGTGGTGGTGGAGCCCGGGGACCCGTGCCCCTCCTGCGGGGCGGGGCTGCGCCTGGAGCGGGCGATCGAAATCGGCCACATTTTCCAGCTCGGCCGCAAGTACGCCGACGCCTTCGGGCTGGACGTCCTGGGCCGGGACGGCAAGCCTGTCCGTGTCACGATGGGCAGTTACGGCATCGGCGTGTCCCGCGCCGTGGCCGCGCTCGCCGAACAGACCGCGGACGAGCACGGACTGTGCTGGCCGCGCGAAGTCGCGCCGGCCGATGTGCACATCGTCGCCGCGGGCAAGGCCGTCCAGACCGAACTGGCCCTCGAACTGGCCGGGCGGTTGGGCGACGCCGGTGTCCGGGTCCTGGTCGACGACCGGATGGGCGTCTCCCCGGGCGTGAAGTTCGCCGACGCCGAGCTCATCGGGGTCCCCTCGATCCTCATCGTCGGCCGGGGCGCCCCGCAGGGCCGGGTGGAGCTGAAGGACCGCCGCACCGGGGAGCGCGAGGACCTGACGACCGAGGAGGCACTGGCCCGGCTGCGGGCCTGAGGGCGGTCACAGCCAGGCGGCGAACTCCAGCAGCAGCTCGGCGTCCTGCCGCTGCCCGGCCGCCAGGTGGCGTATCGCGGAGTCCACCGCCCGGTACAGCGCCCACCCGCGCAGCCGCTCCGGTGTCACCTCGACCGACTCCGACAGCGCGGCCACCCGGCGCCGGGTGAGGGACGCACCGCCGGGAGAGGCGATCAGGTCGTGCAGCCGGTCCCGGGCGAGGCGGGCCAGGTCGAAGGCCCGCTCGCCCACGACCGGCTCCGGCCCCACCGCCAGCCACGGGGACCGCCCGGAGTCCGACGCCAGCACCGCGCCCTGCCGCAGGTCACCGTGGAGCAGGAACCGTTCGGTGGCCGTCTCCAGCAGCCGGTCACGCTCCGCCAGCGCCTCGTCCACCAGCGGGCGCAGCTCGGGCTCGACCGCCGCCGTCCGCATCGCCGCGGCCCCGGCCGCGGTGCGCTCCGCCACGGTGGGAAACGGGTACTCGCCGGGGTCCACCCACAGCCGGTGCCCCGCCGAGACCGTCTCCAGCATCGCCTTCGCCTCCGGCAGCGACCGGAGCGACACCTCGCCGTGCGCCCTCTCCAGCAGCAGTGCGCCGCTCTCCGGCGCGCACCGCAGCACCCTGACCGCGCCCCGGCCGTCCCACCGCCGCAGGGCCGCGTTCTCCAGTTCGGCGGGGGAGCCCGGGGCGGACACCTTGAGCGCCGCCGGGCTGCCGTCGGCGCACCGGACCAGGACGATCAGGCCGGCGCGGCCGCCCGGCGCCACCACCCGTTCGGCGGTCAGCTCCCAGCGCCCGAGCATCTCCTCCGCCAGGGCCGGCAGCGACGCGAGCCAGTCACCGGCGGGCCCTTCCTGGGCGCGGACCAGCCGCAGCGGGGGTTCGAGACGCAGTGCTGATGCCATGCCGCTACAGATCCTCCTCGGTATCGGTGGTTCCCGGCCCGTCGCGCCCGTCGCCCACGCCGGACGCGGTCCGTCCGGGAGCGTGCTCGGGCAGGCCGGGGAACGGCGTCGCGCCGCCCCGCCAGCGGGTGGCGCGCACGGCGGCCTCGCGCAGCGACGCGGCGGCCTCCAGACGGGCGCTCCCCCCGGTGCTGCGCACCAGGTCGGCGTAGACCGCGGCGAGCCGCTCCTCCAGCTCGGTGGCCAGCCGCACCGCCTCGTCCCTCCCGGCCACCTCGAAGGGCAGTGCGTAGGCGACGGCCGCGGGCTCCGGCGTTCCTCCCAGGGCGCGCACGGCGCGGTGCAGGGCGTCGCGTCGTGCGCGGTGCGCCGCGTGTGCCTCCCGCGCGTGCCGGGCGAGGTCGCCGTCGAGGCGGCCGCCCACCACGCCGTAGCCGTAGACGGCCGCGTGCTCGGCGGCCAGCGCGGCCTGGGTGGCGTGCAGGGCTTCGGCGCGGGGGTCCTCGGCGGAATGCCGGGCCGCGGCCCGCGCCGGGTGTTCGGTGTCCAGGGTGAGCTCCGGGGAGGTGGTGGGACGGCGGTGTGCTGAGCCCGTCATCCGGCGCGGGCCTCGGCCAGCAGATAGGCGTGCGAGGACCCGGCGGCGGCCAGTGAGGCCAGCAGCCGGGCCAGCTCCGGCGGGGCGCCGTCCAGCGCCCGCAGCCGGGTGCCGGCGGTGCGGCGCTCGGAGTCGGCCAGCCAGGACAGCGCCCGCTCCGGCTCCGGCGGCACCGGCCCGGCGGAGCCGTCCGGGATGTCCTCGGCCAGCACGTCGAGATGCCGGGCCACGGCGGCACGCAGCGGGCGCAGGGTTCCGTCGAGCGCGGGGTGTGAGGCCGCCACGGCGTCGTAGGAGGCGAGGAGCGCGCTGCTGTCCCGCGCCGTGCGCCTGCGCAGCCGTACGGCGGCCACGTCGTCCTCGGCGAGTGCTCCCGGCCCCCCGTCGGCGGACGGCCCCCCGCACCCGGCCGACGCGGCGCCGGCCGCCAGGACGCCGGCCCCCGCCAGCACGGTCCGCCTGGGTACCCCGGAGGGGGCGGGCGCGGCGGGCGCCACGGCTGAAGACATGGTGTGCGCGCGTTCCCCGTTCACAGCTGGTCCGTCCGTTGGTCAGGCGATTGCTACCGGCAGCGGCCCGCCCGGCACCGGCAGTGCCCGCCGCCCGGTGAGCGTACCGGTGTGCGAGGCATGTCACGGCGCCGCCCCGCTCTCCGGCGTGCCAGGACGCCCCGGTCGGACGGTCGGCGTAGGGTGCCGTAGGCGATAGGCTGTTGCGGGAGACCGGAGCACGGACAGAACACGTTCGACAACAGCAGACGCGGCCGAGGAGTCACCCGGATGAGCACCACTCAGATCGACAGGCTGCGGGAGCTGCTGGACCCCCTCGCCGTCGAGCGCGGCATGGATCTGGAGGAGGTCACGGTCTCTCCGGCCGGCCGGCGGCGCGTTCTGCGGGTCGTCGTCGACACCGACGAGGGCGTGGAGCTGGACGCCTGCGCCGAGCTGAGCCGGGCCGTCTCCGAGACGCTGGACGAGACCGACATCATGGGCGGCGCGCCGTACGTGCTCGAGGTGACCTCCCCCGGCGCCGAGCGGCCGCTGACCGAGCTGCGGCACTACCGCCGCGCCGTCGGCCGTCTCATCACGGCCCGGCTGCACGAGGGCGGCGAGCTGACCGCCCGGATCGTCGCCGTGGACGACGACGGCCTGGACCTCCAGGTGCCAGGTGTGAAGGGGCGCAAGCCCACCGCTCGGCGGATCGCTTTCACCGACATCGCGCAGGCGCGGGTGGAAGTGGAATTCAGCCGCAAGGCCGCCGAGAGCCAGAAGGAGGCGTAGCCGTGGACATCGACATGAGTGCCCTGCGGGGACTGGTCCGGGAGAAGGAGATCTCCTTCGACGTGCTCGTCGAGGCGATCGAGTCGGCCCTGCTCATCGCCTATCACCGCACCGAGGGAAGCCGTCGCCGGGCGCGCGTGGAGCTGGACCGCGCCACCGGCCATGTGACGGTCTGGGCCAAGGAGGACCCCGAGGACCTGGCCGAGGCGGGCGAGGGCGCCGAGCCGCGGGAGTTCGACGACACTCCCGCGGGCTTCGGCCGGATCGCCGCGACCACCGCCAAGCAGGTGATCCTGCAACGTCTGCGGGACGCCGAGGAGGACATCACCTTCGGTGAGTACGCGGGCCGCGAGGGCGACGTGGTCACCGGGGTGGTGCAGCAGGGCAAGGACCCGCGCAGCGTCCTGGTGGACATCGGCCGGCTGGAGGCCATCCTGCCGCCCCAGGAGCAGGTCCCGGGCGAGGAGTACACGCACGGACTGCGGCTGCGCACCTACGTGGTCCGGGTGGTGAAGGGCCAGCGCGGTCCCTCGGTCACCCTCTCCCGGACACATCCCAATCTGGTGAAGAAGCTGTTCGAGCTGGAGGTGCCGGAGATCGCCGACGGGACGGTGGAGATCGCCGCCATCGCCCGTGAGGCGGGGCACCGGACCAAGATCGCGGTGAGGTCGCTGCGCCCGGGCCTGAACGCCAAGGGCGCCTGTATCGGCCCGATGGGCGGCCGGGTCCGCAATGTGATGGCCGAACTGCACGGTGAGAAGATCGACATCGTGGACTGGTCGGACGACCCCGCGGAACTGGTCGGCAACGCGCTGTCCCCGGCCCGGGTGAGCAAGGTCGAGGTCGTCGACGCCGCGGCCCGGTCGGCCCGGGTGACCGTGCCCGACTACCAGTTGTCGCTGGCCATCGGCAAAGAGGGGCAGAACGCCCGCCTCGCTGCCCGGCTGACGGGCTGGCGCATCGACATCCGGCCCGACACCGAGCAGCCGGAGCGGCAGCCGGCCCAGCCGGGGGAATGACCACGGTCCCGAAGGTGTTGCACAGATGGCTGATCCTGTCCGTAACGGGCTGTGAAAACGGCCCGATCCGCGGGCAGCGTGCGCGGGGAGGTAGAATTCTCAGTGTCCGGCCGGACCAAGGCCCGAGCCTGCCCTGAGCGGACCTGTATCGGGTGCCGCCAGCGCTCGGCGCGGGCCGGTCTGTTGCGTGTGGCGCTGGTGGGGGATCGCTGTGTCCCCGATCTTCGCGGTACGCTGCCCGGCCGGGGTGCGTACGTGCATCCCGTGTCGGCGTGTGTCGAGCTGGCGGTCCGCCGTCGGGCGTTCCCAAGGGCCTTCCGGACCCTGGGGCCGCTGGACACCGCGGAACTGCGGCAGATGGTCGGCCAGGAACAACCGTAAGACGCATCGCACGGGTCCTCCGTGCGGTGCTGGTACCTCGCGAGTCGGAAGTAGGTCGAGATTGCGATGAGCACTCGATGAGTACGCGATGAGTACGCCCATGAAGTAGCGAAGGTCCGGCGGACGACCGACCCCGGACCGTAGAAGGAGCGAAGTGGCTAAGGTCCGGGTATACGAGCTCGCAAAAGAGCTTGGCGTGGAGAGCAAGGTCGTCATGGCCAAGCTCCAGGAACTGGGCGAGTTCGTCCGTTCGGCGTCCTCCACCATCGAGGCGCCGGTTGTCCGCAAACTGACAGATGCCTTCGACGGGTCGGGCAAGAAGACCGCGAAGCCGGGCGCGCCCCGCAAGCAGGCCGCACGGCCCGGCGGCGCGCCCAAGCCGGGCGCTGCGGCGCACCGTCCTGCCGCCCCCCGTCCGGGTGGCGCGGCCGCCCCCAAGCCGGGGCCGAAGCCGCCCGCGGCGCCCCAGCCGCCGGCGCCGCCGGCCCGTCCCGCCCCGGCGGCGAAGCCCGCCGCGGCGGGCCCCGAGTTCACTGCCCCGAGCGGTGAGGCCGCGCCCANGAAGCCCGCCGCGACGAGCCCCGAGTTCACTGCCCCGAGCGGTGAGGCCGCGCCCAAGCCGGGTGCCCCCCGGCCCACCGGTCCCAAGCCGGCCGGTGCGCCCAAGCCCGGTGGCCCCAAGCCGGCCGCCGGCCCCAAGCCCGGTGGCGCCAAGCCGGGCGGTGCCAAGCCCGGCGGTCCCAAGCCGGCCGGCCGTCCGGCAGGCCCGCGTCCGGGCAACAACCCCTTCACCTCCGGTGGTTCCACCGGCATGGCGCGCCCCCAGGCGCCCCGCCCCGGTGGTGCCCCGCGCCCGGGTGGTCCCGGCCAGGGCGGTCCTCGCCCCGGCGGTGCGGGCCAGGGCGGCCCGCGTCCGCAGGCTCCCGGCGGCGGCCGCGCGACCCCGGGCAACATGCCGCGACCGCAGGCGGGCCCCGGCGGGCCGCGGCCCGG
>NZ_BAAAMJ010000007.1:0-37775 GCF_039529215.1 Streptomyces sodiiphilus
GCGAGCCATCAGCGCCCGCGGATCCGCCCCCGCCACCAACGCCGCCAGTTCCTCAAGCGAACGCCCCTCGAACTCGCCCACACGCCCCACCCTCTCCCCAGAGTCGATCACGGCACCCCGCCCCGCTCCTCCACAACAGTGCCGGGCCGAGCCTCGGAGCCCGCCCGCCCAGCACGGAGAAGCCACGCGCACCGACAGATCGTAGCGACAGTCCTCCAGGCCGGTGACCCCTCCGGCCCGGCGCACGGCACTTGGCCCACGCAGCCCTGGCCTCACTCATGGCTCCTCCATTCCTCGTCGAGGCGCAGTCCGCTTCGACGGATCGCGAACTGCCGTGTGGGTGCCGGAGGTACACGGCGTCAAGGCGTACTACTCGTCGCGGCTGAGGTAGGGACTGTCCGGCCGATCGGTCGGCGATGGAGGCGTCGGTGTCCTCCTTGATCATGCCGCGGAAGTCATCGCGCCAGGGGTTTACCGAGTGCCTTGAGCAGGATCGGCCAACAGCCATTGCCGCGGACCGCCTCCGCCGTGTCGCGCTCCGCTCGCTCCGCAGCGCACCGAAAGCGCTTCGAGCCCGGAGGTGCGGTCGGCGACGTGGAATCTGAGACGGCGAGCCCCCCAGAAGTGCTTCCCGTCGGGACGGGAGGCCCGCTGTTTGAGGGCGAGACGGGGCGTGGACTCCAGTACCACCAGTCGATGTCATTAAGGTGACTACCCCGGGTATATGCGGACGAACCACATCGAGGTCAGCTGCACCTGCGCCGAACTGTGTGACCCGGCACCGTGGCGATCACACGCGCTCTCGCCAGGGCTCTGCCGTCACCCCTTTCATTCCGAGGAAGCGCGGGAAGCGCTGTGCGCCGTGTGGCCGGCGGGATCCTCAGCGCGGCGTACCCAGGTCGCGGCCGGCGGGTGAGGTCCACCCGTCCGCACCGCCCATGTCCGTCGCCAGCTGCCGTGAGCTTCCAAGCGGACCGGCTCGCGAAGGCAGGAATGCGCTGGTGACGTGCGTCACTCGCTGTCGCGATGCCCCACCGATCAGTTGCTGAATCAGCCAAAGACCCATCCGCAGCTCACAGCCAGTCGGCTGGCTGGCAGTCAGTCATTTCTGCGCGTCCCCGCCACATCTACCTCATTTGCCACTTGAGCAACCTGTCCCCTTCGTGTTGATTTCCCCTAGTGGTGCACGTGGTTCTCCAGCTGGCCTGATATGCACCTTGTTGATCAACACAACTTCTTGGAGGATCTCCGAGGTTCAGAAAGTTCGGGGCTCCGGCGCTGGCACGCCGAAGCCCCACCCTCGCCATACCGCAACGAAGAGGAGAAGCTGATGGCGAAGAAGTCCATCATAGGTAAGGTCGCTTCCACAGCAGCACTCACAGTGCTCGCGACCCTCACAGCGATGCCCGCCGCTCATGCCGCCGGATCCAGTGCCAAACTCAACAACTGCTGGTCCACGTGGGGCAGCACTGGCTCTGCAGCGCACTGTCGCAACACGTCGGTGAGCGGGAATTACCAGAACGAGGCGTACTGCGGTGGTATTGACACAGACAAGGCATCCGGTTGGAGGTACATCTCCCAGGGGGCAACCGTTGACCCCTGGGGGAAGCTGGAGTGTCGTTGGTCGATCCGTTACTCGGACATCTGGTTCAAGTACTGAGTCGAACGACAACTGGTGCGGCGCCGCCTTCGCAGGTCAGCGGGTGCGGTGTCCCCGGGGTGTGTCCGGTAGCGGGCGCACACCCCGCTGAGTGAGGGTGAGGACGTGTGCGGGCGGTCGTCGAGGTCTCGGATCTGGTGCAGGGCTATGGCAGGGATCCTGTCATTTCGGGGCTGGATCTGAGGGTCGGGCCGGGGGCCTTCGGGCTGCTGGGTCCGAACGGTGCGGGCAAGAGCACGCTGTTGCGTACGCTGGCGACCGCCTCGCCGCCGGTGCGCGGGGAGTTGCGTGTCCGTGGTGAGCTGGTGGACTCCGAGCGGTCGGCCCGGCGGGCGCGGCGGCACATCGGCTATCTGCCGCAGGACTTCGGTTACTTTCCGCATTACACGGTCCGGGAGTTCGTGCGGTACTGCGCGTGGTTGCGTGAGGTGCCGCGTGGGGAGGCTGGCGCGGCCACGGAGGACGCGTTGGGTCGTGTAGGGCTGGAGGGCCGGGCGGGGTCGCGGATGAGGACGTTGTCCGGGGGGATGCTCAGGCGGGCCGGTATCGCGGCGGCGGTGGTGGGCGGGCCCGAGCTGGTGCTGCTGGATGAGCCGACGGTGGGTCTTGATCCGGCGCAGCGGCTGGAGTTCCGGGAGCTGGTGCGTTCGCTGGCGGGTGCGGCTGTCGTGCTCAGTACGCATCTGGTGGAGGATGTCGCGGCGGTGTGCGACCGGGTGGCCGTGCTGGCCGAGGGCCGTGTCCGCTTCGAGGGCACGCCGGGGGAGCTGGCGGCGTGCGCGGTTGCCGGTGCACCCGGGGACAGTGCTCTGGAGCGCGGTTACATGACCGTCCTGGCCTCCGGCGGCGCGCCGGAGTCGCCGGAGTCGCGGGGGGTGCGTGTTCGGTGAGCTGGGTTTATCGCACCGAGGTGCGCCGCTCACCGCTGCGGTGGGTGCTTCCTGTGCTGATCGCCGTGGATCTGCTGGGGGTGTTCGGGCGTTCGACGTCGTGGATCGGGGTGTGGCCGGGGGCTGGTGCGGCGGCGCAGATTCCGGCGTTCTATCTGGGGCCCGCGATGGCCGGTGCCGCGGCGTGGGCGGCTGCGCGGCGGCGGCGGGCCAACGCGGGGGGCTGGATGGACGCGGCTGCTCGGCCCGTGCCGGGGATGGAGCTGGCGCATTTCGCGGCCACGCTGACCTACGGTGTCGCGGCGTACGTCACCGGTGTGGTGGCGGCCGCGGCTGTGACCGTGCCGCAGGGCGGGCCGCATTTCTGGTGGCCCGGGTATGTCCTGCTCGGTCTCGCCGTGATCACCATGTGTACGGCGCTGGGGCATCTGCTGGGGAGGGCGAGCACGTCACTGGTGGCGCTGCCGGTGTTCTGCGCTCTGGCGGTGTTCGTCGTGCTGGGCCTTTTCGGTCCCGTTCCGCAGGGCACGGAGTGGGGCTGGGGCTTGAGCGTGCTGTCGGGTTATCCCGATGTGGTGGTGGGGGCCGGTCCGCTGGCGGCCCGTGTCGGTGTGGCGGTGGCCCTGGTTGCCGTGGCGGTGACGGCGGGGCGCCGGCTTCGGTCCTCGGCGGGGGTGCCGGGGTGGCCGTCGGTCCCGGTGGCCGGGCTGGGCGCCGTCACCGTGCTGGCCGTCTGCGTGGTGCTCACCGGAGTCGCGAGTCCTCTGCTGGAGCGGCGTGAGCCGCCCGGGGAGCCGTTGTGCACCGAGGGCGAGCCGAGGGTGTGTCTGTGGCCCGAGCACCAGCGCTACCTGGCTCAGGCGGAGGAGATCAGCCGGCGGATCGCCGCCCTGCCGCAAGACCTGCTGACCTCTCCGCCGGTCTTCCACGAGACGGGCCTGCGCGGCGAGGAGGAGATGGGAGAGGGCTTCTATCTCATGGAGGGCGAGATGTGGACGGTCGCCACGTCGTTGGCCATCCGTATCGAGGAGGCGTCGTCCCCGCCGTACTGCGACGCCACTACCCCGGAGGCCGATGAGGCACGGTTCCAGGCGTCGATGGAGCTGATCGCGTGGCTGACAGCTCGCATCGCCGGCAGAGGCAAGCCCTCCACTCTGCATGGCGGCCCGCCCGGGGTGGACGAGGAGGCTGTGCACGCAATGACCGGCGAACCGGAGAGCGCCCAGCGGGCGTGGGTCCAAGAACGCCTCGCCACGGTGCGCGGGACGCCCTGTGTCTGACCGCGACTGGTGGCGCTACCTCCGCCCCCACCATCCGTGGGGCCTGGCCGCCGCCTTGGCCGCCCTCACCGCTTGCCTGACCTGGATCGGCTCCACCGCCCTGACCGTCCCCGCCCAGCACCCCGCAGGCGACTCGTCGGTCCAGGCGCGCATGGTCATCGCCCTGGCCTGCGCCACCCTGATCGCCGGCAGCCTCAACAGCCCCATGACTGACTGGGAAACCACCGCAGGCACCCGGCTGCGCCGTGCCGAACTCGTGCACATGGTCGTTGCCGCGGCGGCTGGGACCGTACTGCTCGGGGTCTGCGAAGCAGTGGTCCGCACCCCGGAAGCGGCCGCAGCACTCTTCCGTGCCGAACTCATTTGGCTGGGCCTGGCCCTGACCTGCGCCCGCCTCCTGGGCCGGGCACAGGCCTGGGTACTGCCCCTGCTCACCCTCTTCCCGCTCACCTACCTCGGATGGGACCCCACAGGCACCGTCCGCTGGTGGAACTGGATGTGGGCACCACCCCAGGCCCCGGCCTGCTGGGCCCTGGCCGCGGCAAGCCTGGCAGCCGCCGGACTCGCCCACCTCGCCACCCCATGGCGACTCCACCACCTCCGCCGCACACTGCGCCCGAAAGCCGTTGCCCCGGGGTCTGGATGAGTCCCTCGGTCACGTCAGCTCTGCTTCCGTGGTGGAAGGCGGATCGGGTCCTTGTGACGGCGGAATGAGTATGACGGCCAGCTCTCATCCTGCCTGGACGGCCACCCCGCTCTTACGCATCGGCTGCGCTGCCCACGCCGCCGGACGTTTCTCGGCGGCCCGCACAGGTTGCATGCGCGAGTCGTCGCCATGCCTCTTGACCATCCCGCCGACTGCGTGAAGGTATCGGTATGACGGTCGTATCGCACGGGGCGGTGTGTTGGCGTCGTCAACGCAAGGCTGGAAAGCGACGCCAGGCCGTCGTTTGACAGTGTCAACAGGTAGGGTGTGTGGTGTCCGCGCAGGCACCGTCCTACGGAGAGTCATTCATGTCGCAGCCCGACCGTCTGCCCGGGACTCCCGAGTTCCGCCTCACGTTACCCAAGGACGGCAATGAGGCGCGTGGATATCTGCTCATCGAGTTCGGCGGTAACGGCACCCACAAGTTCCTCCTGAGGAAGGGCTCGCTGGTGGCCGCCGAGGCATGGCCCGGACTCGGCGACCACGCACGCCGGCTCCGCGCGGACCTGCGTGCCGACGGCGGACTCGCCGACGCCCCCGTCGCCCCCGGGCGGCCGCAGAGCCCGCCGCGCTGGGTGACGACCCGGGACATCACCTGCAACTCCTCCTCCGCCGCCGCCACGCTGGTGCAGGGCTACAACACGTCCGGACCGGACACCTGGCGCACCGACGAAGGCCACCGGCTCGGCGACTTCCTGACCACCGGCTGGCGGCCGCCGCGCAAGGCGTGGCTGGTGCGCGGCTCCAACGTCTCCGGGCGAGACCTGGTGCGGCAGCTGTGGCTGACGGAAGGCTTCGTCTCGCTCGCCGGCGCGCATCTGCCTCCCCTGGAGGAGGCGGACCCGACCAGGAGCACCCTGCGCCGTATCGTCGAGGAGGGGTACGAGGGGGCGGCCTCCTACAGCCAGAAGCGGGGCCTTGTCGACGAGTTGCACGCCTTCTTGACCCAGATGCGCGTCGGCGACACCGTGGCGACCATGGGCGGCGGCCGGCTCCACACCGGGCTGATCACCGGGGAGGCCGTACAGACCGCGTCCCCCGGCGGGCTGTCCGATCTGCGCCGGACTGTCACCTGGCGGGCCGCCGGCCACGCCTACGAGGATCTCCCCGAGGAAGTGCAGCAGAAGCTCTCCGTGCAGCACGACGTGGTGGACCTGACGGGCGTCCTGGACGTCCTGGACAGTCTTGCCGGTCCGCAGGAGGGGGGCACGGGCCAGGAGGCGGACGCCGGGACCGGTGAACGCACCGCCGCGCCGCGCCCGGCGCAGCGCGAGCTGTCCCTGCCCGGCATCACCGACACGCTCGCCGCCGACCTCCTCGTCCACGACCGGGCCTGGCTGGAGGAGATACGCGAACTGCTCCTCGACGAGCGGCAGCTGGTCCTCTACGGCCCGCCGGGCACGGGCAAGACGTACCTGGCGATGAAACTGGCCGAGTACTTCGGCGGAGGCCCTCAGCAGGTCAAGATCGTGCAGTTCCACCCGTCCTACTCCTACGAGGACTTCTTCGAGGGATTCCGGCCCGTGGAGGACCCCGGGACCCGGGAGGTCGCCTTCCGGCTGACCGCGGGCCCGCTGCGGGAGCTCGCCGATCTCGCCTCGCGCGAGGGCAGCCGGCACATCCCGCACTTCCTGATCATCGACGAAATCAACCGCGCCAACCTGGCCAAGGTCTTCGGCGAGCTGTACTTCCTCCTGGAGTACCGGACGAAATCCGTCCGGCTCACCTACTCCGGCGACGACTTTGCGCTGCCTCCCAACCTCTTCG
Organism: Streptomyces sodiiphilus; assembly: GCF_039529215.1. Lineage (NCBI taxonomy): Bacteria > Bacillati > Actinomycetota > Actinomycetes > Kitasatosporales > Streptomycetaceae > Streptomyces > Streptomyces sodiiphilus. Next base: position 6,304 of record NZ_BAAAMJ010000007.1, read on the forward strand.
TGATCGGCACCATGAACACCGCCGACCGGTCCATCGCCCTGGTCGACGCGGCGATGCGGCGCCGCTTCGCGTTCGTGGAACTGTCCCCGCGCACCGAGCCGACCGCAGGGCTGCTGGCGCGCTGGCTCGTCCGCGAAGGCAAGGGCCCGGAGCTTGCCCGGCTGCTCGACGCGCTCAACGCCCGCATCGACGACCCGGACTTCGCCATCGGCCCCTCCTACCTGATGAAGCCGGGCGTCCACCGCGACGGCGGCCTGGAGCGGACCTGGCGCACGAAGATACTGCCCCTGCTGGAGGAACACCACTACGGCGAGGGCCTCGACGTCGCCGCCCGCTACGGCCTCGACGCGCTGCGCGGACAGCACCCGTGACCGTGCCCGAGGTGACGCTGCGCGAGCACGGGCCCGCCGTCCGCGTCCCGCTGAGTGCCGCCGCCGGGCGGGCGCTTGCCGCCTCCGGCGTCCTGGAGAGCGTCACCCCGGACCCCGGCCGGGACGGGCACTGGCTGCTGCGGGCGGGCAGCCGGGTCGGCGCCGTCCGCACGCCCGGAGGCCCGGTCGTGCGGATCTTGCCCAAGACCCCGGTCAGCCGGCTGTTCTTCCTGCTCGGCTTCAGCCTCGACCCGGCCCGCGCCTGGCGCGACAGCCGGGAGGGCACCGTCGACACCGGCGCGTACGACGATGTCGTTCCCGCCCTCGCGCACGCCGTGGAGCGGCAGATCGACGCGGCACTGCGACGAGGGGTGCTTCAGGGCTACCTGACGGTGGAGGAGTCCGCGCCGGTCCTGCGGGGGCGGCTGCGCGAGAACGAGCAGATCAGGCGGCACTTCGGCCGCACGCCGCCCCTGGAGATCTCCTGCGACGCGTACACCGCCGACACCGCCGAGAACCGCGTCCTGCGCGCCGCCGCCGAGCAGCTGCTGCGACTGCCGGGCGTGCCCGGACCTGTCCGGAGGCGTCTGGCCCACCAGCGCCTGCGGCTCGCCGACGCCCAGCCGCTGGTGCGGGGGCAGGAACTGCCCCGCTGGCAGCCCTCACGCCTCAACTCCCGCTACCAGCCCGCACTGCGGCTCGCCGAGGCCGTCCTGCGCGGCTCCTCGCCCGAACACCGGGCAGCCGCGAGCACACCGCTCGCCGTCGACGGCTTCCTGCTCGACATGAACAAGCTGTTCGAGGACTTCGTCACCGTCGCCCTGCGCGAAGCCCTGCGTGAACACCGCCTGGCCGCGCGCCTCCAGGACCCGCACCACCTCGACACCGCCGGTCTCGTCCGGATGCTCCCCGACCTCGTCGTCCGCACCGGCGACGGCCGCACCCCGCTCGCCGTCGTCGACGCCAAGTACAAGACCGGGACCGCCGGCCACCTGCCCCACGCCGACCTCTACCAGGCACTCGCCTACGCCACCGCGCTCGGCCTCCGCGAGGCACACCTGGTGGACGCGGCCGGGCAGCGGCCCCGCCGCGTCCACCAGGTGCGCGCCACAGCGACGCAGCCGGGCCGGCCGGGAGTGCGGCTGTATCAGCACAGCCTCGACCTCGGCCTCGAACCCCGGCGGCTCCTGGCAGCCCTCCGCGAGATCGCCGGAACAGTGGCCGGCGCCGCACCCCAGCCACATCCATGACACGCCGCCAGGCGGAAAGGAAGGACCACATGCCCCGGCTCGCCTTCGCCCAGAGCTTCTGGGACGGCTACGACACCCTGGAGAAGCCGGTTCGGGCCGGAGTGCGCAAGGCCATGGCGAAATTCCAGGCCATGAGCGTCGCCGAACTCAACGCGGACAAGGGACTGCACCTGGAGTCCGTCGAGAACGCCCGCGACCGGCGGATGCGTACCATCCGCATCACCGACTTCTGGCGCGGTGTCGTCCTCGCACCCGACGACGGCAGCGACACGTTCCTGCTGGTGAACGTCCTGCCGCACGACGACGCCTACACCTGGGCGGCCAAGCGCCTGTACAGCGCGAACACCGCGACCCGGGCCCTGGAGGTCCGCGACGCCGTCGCCCTGGACGAGCTGACCCCGCTCTACGCCTCGGCCGCGCGCACGGCCCCCCGGCTGCTGTTCGCGGACATCTCCGACGGCACACTGCGCGAGCTCGGCATCGACGACCAGGTACTGGGCGCCGCCCGCACCCTGGTGGACAAGACCCAGCTGGAGGCGTTCTCCACGCTCCTGCCCGAGGACCAGCTGGAAGTGCTCCAGTACCTCGCCGAAGGCTTCAGCCCCGAAGACGTCTACCGGGACGTCGTCGCCGTCCGCCGGCCCGCCGACGCACCCCCCGAGCCGGTCGAGGACCTGGCCACGCTGATCGCCAACACCCCCGCACGCATCCGCACGGTCACCGGACCGCAGGAACTGGAGGAGATCCTCCACAAGCCGTTCGCGGCCTGGCGGGTCTTCCTCCACCCCTCCCAGCGGCGAGTCGCACACCGCACCTCCTACGGCGGGCCCGTCCAGGTCACCGGCGGCCCCGGCACCGGCAAGACAGTGGCTGCCCTCCACCGGGTCAGGCACCTGCTCGGCCGCTCCGAGGACAGCCGCATCCTGCTCACCACCTACACGAACGCGCTCGCCACCGGACTGCGCGAAATGCTCGGCCTGCTCCTGGACGAGGACGAGAAACTGATGGCGCGCGTCGAGGTGACCACGGTCGACGCCTACGCGCACGGCGTCGTGCGCGCGGCATCGCCGGCCGCGCTCAAGCCGATCGGCGACCGGGAGCAGCGGCGGCTGTGGGAGAAAGCCGTCAGCCGGCTCGACCTGCCGTTCACCGCCCAGTTCATGGCCCAGGAGTACCGGCACGTCATACTCGGGCAGAACCTCCGCGATCTGGACGCCTATCTCGGCGCGAGCCGCCGCGGTCGCGGAACCGGCCTGGGGCCCGCGCGCCGCCGCGAGGTGTGGAGCGGAGTCGAGCGGTTCGAGCAGTTCCTGCGCGACCGCGGCGAGACCACCCACCTGCGCGTCTGCGCCCGCGCGGCCGACATCCTCGCCGACGGACCGGCTCCGTACGCCCATGTCGTCGTCGACGAGGCACAGGACCTGCACCCCGCGCAGTGGCGAGTCCTGCGTACCGCCGTCTCTCCCGGCCCCGACGACCTGTTCCTCACCGGCGACCCGCACCAGCGGATCTACGACTCCCGGGTGTCGCTCGGCTCCCTGGGCATCGCCACGGCCGGCCGCAGCTTCCGGCTGCGCGTCAACTACCGCTCCACCGAGGAGATCCTGACCTGGTCGGCGCGGCTTCTCGCGCCCGTGACCATCGACGCGCTCGACGGGGAGGGAACGGACTCGCTGGCCGGGTACCGCTCCCTGCTCCACGGGCGCCGTCCCCAAGTCCAGGGGTACGCGAGCCGGCAGGAGGAGACCGAAGCCCTGGTGGAGCGGGTGCGGTCACTGCTCGACGAGGGCGTGGCACCGCACGAGATCGGGGTGTGCGCCCGTTTCAACCTCTCCCTGGACACGGCCGAGGAGAAGCTGACGGCCGCCGGGATTCCTGTCCTCCGGGTCAAAGGACGGACAGCGCGAGGAGCCGAGGGGGTACGGCTGGCCACGATGCACGCCATGAAGGGCCTGGAGTTCCGGGCGGTGTCCGTCCTGGGGGTCGGCGAAGGCGCCGTCCCGTTCGCCCGGGAGATCACCCCGGCCGAGGCGGACCCGTTGCAGCACGAGGCCGATCTGCTCCGGGAACGCTGCCTCCTCTTCGTCGCCTGCACCCGCGCCCGCGAAACGCTGAGCGTGACGTGGAGCGGAGAGCCGAGCCCGTTCCTGCCGGCCGTCACCTGACGGCCTGGCGCGGTGTGCCCGATCCTCGCGGCACGGGCACCCCGCGCAGGGCGGACGATCCCTCACATCTCCGGCGACAGGGCCCCCGTGCCCAGACCGTCCCGGGCGACCTCGGCCAGCTGCCGGGTCAGCTCGTCGACCTTCCGCATTCCCTCCTCGAACTCCGACAAGGACCGGAAGGCCGACCCGTAGCGGCGCTGCGCGTCGACGCCCATGCGGGGAATGCGCGCACCCCTGCCGTCCAGGCGGTAGGTCCCGCTGGCGCTTGTGGACCGCCGGGCATTGGCGGAACTGCGCAGAAACCCTTGCAGAAAGTCCGTGTCGAGCTGCTCGCTGACCGAGACCGGCACCGGACCGTCGTACGCGACCAGCCCGGCACGGGCGAGGTCCGCGACGCTGGTGGTGGAGCCCTCCAGCGATCCCGGGCCGTCTCCTCGGACAAGCTCCGGCAGGATCGCGGCGAGCCGGCGGAGCTCGGCCTCCAGTTCCTCGCGCAGGGCGGCGTACTCACCGGGGAAGTCGCGGTGCCGGGCCAGGAGATGGCGGCCGGGAGTCAGATCGACGGTGTCGTCCAGAAGCTCGATCAGGGGTACGTCGGCGAGCTGGTCGGGGCGTGGCTCCAGGCTCCCGTCTGGGCTGTTGCCGGTCAGGTCGACCATGCGGACGGTGGGACCCGGCTCCTCGTCCCCCGTGCTCCCGGGACGCCGCAGGCACCACAGGTGAACGGGCAGGGCGTGAGCGGTCGCCGTCCCCGGAGGCAGGGCGACCACCTGGCGCACGATCCCGCGGCGTACGAGTTCTGCCCGGATACGGCGGCCCGCCTTGCGGTATGCGACCGATGCGGGCATGACCATCAGGACCTGGCCACCGGGGGCGGTGTGCGCGTAGGCGTGCTGGAGCCACGCGAGCTCTCCCTCGGCCTTGGACGGGGTGCCCAGTTCCCAGCGGGAGTCGAGCAGCAGCTCCTCGCGCCCCCACTCGGTCACGCCGGCCGGGGGGTCACAGACGACCAGGTCCGCCGTGAGGTCCGGCCACGCGTCCGCGTGCAGTGAATCACCCGCCACGATGCGCACATCCGTCCTGCCCAGCAGGCCGGCGCGGAGCTGAGCGAAACGGGCACTGTCCGCATCCGCTTCCTGGCCGCGGCAGCGCGTCCCCGCCTCTGCGGCGACGGACAGCAGCAGCACCCCGGTGCCGCACGCGGGATCGAAGAGCGTGGCGCCCGCCGGAAGCCGCGGGGCGAAGTGGCACACCGCGCGCACCACACGTTCGGGAGTCACCTGGTCCGAGCCCGCGCGCCGGGCGGAGTCCAGGAACCTCTCGGTCAGCCCGTTCACCACGCCGACAGGCCCTTCGTCGCGGGTAAGCTCCCGGACCCGTGCTGCGATGTCCTGCCGAAGCCCGGGGTCGTTCTCTCCGGCCAGCACCCCGGCCACATCCGCCAGGCCCGCGACCATCTGTTCCCCGTACGCGGCCCGCATGGTCTGCCACAGCTCGACCTCGGGGGACACCTCCTGGCCCTTGCGCTGCTTGTCCAGCCACGCCTGGACCTCGGCGAGCGCGTAGAGCGGGCTGTTCGCGGCTCCTCCCGCCGGGGCGGGGAAGTCGCTGTGACGCCGCCGCCAGTTGGAGACGGCGGCCCTGGTGACTCCGGCCATCCGGGCGATCTCGGAGCCGGTGACGAGAGGACCGACCGAGGCAGCGGCTTTGTCCGTCATGAATCTCAGCGTACACGGGCCGCCCTCAGCGCCCCAGGGGGCGCCATGTTGACGTCGTACACCACGCCCTTGCGTCGTGTGCCTCCGTGTACGTGAGGGCATGGTTGCGGGACGGTCGCCGGCAGGCGGCCCCCGACTCCGGCCCTGATACGGGTGGGCTCGCCCGGTCAACTGTCGCCGGTTCCTCCTCGGTCGATACAGGTATTGATCGACATTTCGAGCACCGCATACCGTCAGGATGGTGGAAACAACGCATCGGCCCGCTGCGCGGGTCATCTGCCTGGATGCCGCCCGTCGCCTGCTTCTTCTGCGCTGGCGGGATCCGTTCGACGGGACATGGCTCTGGGAGCCTCCCGGTGGCGGCATCGAGCCTGGTGAGACGCCGCTGGTGGCGGCACGGCGTGAACTGGCCGAGGAGACCGGACTCGACCCGGCTGCCGTCCTGGACCGGTCGGTGCTCGTAGACCGTGATGTGCAGTGGAACGGCAAGCGGAACATCGCGACGGAGTACTTCTTCGTCGCTCAGTTCACCGAAGAGCAGCCATCCCTGGTGCGGACCGGCCTGCTCCCTGGCGAGCAGGCCAGCTTGGACACACATGTCTGGATCGCTTGGTCGGACTTGGACTCGCTGCCGGACCCGGTCGAACCGCCGCAGTTGCTGACCGTGCTCGACTCTCTGGTGCCGGACGGCCCGTGGTGAGGTCGTGTATGAGAAATGAGGTCGGAGCCCGTGGAAGGCGTCGTGGGTCAGCGGGATCGCGCTGAGGCGGAGCCGCGGCGGCGGGGAGGCGTTTCCCGGCGGACCGTGGTCCCGGGCCGGTTACCTATCCGTCGAGACGACCACCGGTATACCGTGCCTGCGGCTGCGAGATGGATGACTGTGCCGACCGTGGCGCCAACAGAATTCAGCAGGAGGTCGTCTACATCGGCCACCCTCCCTGCGGACTGCAGCCATTGGGTGAGCTCAATGAATGCGCTGAGGCCGATGCACGCGAGAAGGGTCTGGGTCACCGATGCGCGCCCGAATGACGTCCGGACGAGGGCCGGGAGGGGCACGAACATGAGAGCGTTGGCTGTCAGCTGCCGGATGTACATCTCTTTCTCGCCGGCAGCCAGGAGATCGTCCGGTGTGAGCAGTGTCTCGAACGGTACCGGCCAGAACGTGTTTCCGCCGGTACCGAGCGGCTGGCTGATGGTCAGGGTGGCGGCGCCGATGAGCATGATCCAGAAGACGAGGAAGAGGCGGGCGACCCGAGAGGTTGTTCCCGGTGCACGGACGCTGAGGGAAACAAGCAAGAGCGTGCCCAGGAACACTGCTGCCAGTGCCAGGGCCACTGTGGCCGGTGATATATGGAGAACAACCTGCCACACGCGTGCGTCGCCCCTGTCGAGTCAGTAGCGTCTTCCCGGATAGCGGATCTCGCGAGACAAACAAGTCCAAGCCCTGGGCGGACCGGACAGCCGCGACCCGACGCGCACAGGCGTGAGACGTTGCAGGGCAACGCGCACCGCGTGATCGTCCGCTGCGACGGTGGAGCGGCTCCCGCGTCGCTCATCCTGCCATGCCCCGATGCCCTCTCCATCCGGGAGTGCATCGCCTGGATGCGGGCCCGCCCTCGTACTGCGCCACCAGCGGAGAGGACGTCCGGGCTGCGAGGGTGGGCGGCTCACCGCGACCCCGTCGAGCAGCCCTTCCCGGGAGTATGGCAGCCGGTGGCCCCGCCGTTCCCGGACCGGCTGTTCACGGGGCCGGGAGGCCAGCTCACAGAGGTGTGGAGTTCCGTGCCGCCGAGAGGGCCGGGAGATGCCGCCACGGCCTTCACGAGCCGACTACCGGGGCCCGCTCGGGTGGACAACCGGTGCGTGCTGGCTGGGATGCCGTCGCACCGGGGTGGATGTGCCGTGGATCGGTCCGGCCCGCTTCAACGGGCTGCACGGAATCATCGACACCAAGCTGTTCGCTTGCGCGGACTGCATTGAGCGCATGTATGACCAGGCGGTCGCGGAGCTGTACTCAAGGCACTGAGCCGATCAGCCTCCCCGTCATCGTGTGCGCGTTCGGCGGGGGAGCCCCTGCCCGCAGGAGCCCGCGCCGGAACTGCGCGGGGCGGCCGGTGAACTGAGTTCCGACTCCGCCATCCTCGGTTCCCGCCACGCGGCGGCCGAGGGGGCGAGAAGGACGCGCACGTTCCAGCCGCGCTCCTGCGGAGCCGGGCCCGCCGGCCCGGCTCCCCACCTTGCGGGCTCCCGGTCTCTCAGGCTGTCCCGCCGTCATGGTGTCGCCGCATCCACCAGGCAGCCAGCCCTCCCGCGACGATCACCACACCGGCCAGCCCGAACAGCACGGCCGGTCCTCCGATACCCCGGTCCGCGTCGCCGCTCTCTGCAGCCCGTTCCTCCGCGCCGTCCCCGGTCCCCGCCGACGCACTCGCGGACTCCGTGCCTGCCTCTTCGTCGTCCCCGCCGCTTGTCCCCGGCTCCTTCTGCTCCCCGGCCGAAGGCTCCCGTGTCGCCGGCGGATCCAGCGCCGCCTCATACCGCTCGAACATCGGGTTGACGTCCGGGTCCCCGGGGTCCCCCTCGCCGTCCAGAAGCACCCGGTCCGGACGCACGGTCCCGTACCCCACATAGTGATTGCGTGGCGTCTTTGATGGCCCGTCAGCCGTTTCCATCATCACCCGCAGGACCTGATTCTTCGTCCACTTGGGATTCGCCGACCAGATCAACGCGGCAGTAGCCGAGGCCAACGCGGACGCGCTACTTGTACCACCTTCCCGGACGCACACATCACCTGCGGGAAAGTCGCACCTCAAGGAGATCTCTCTGCCGGGAGCTGCCAGCCCTACAAACGACCCGTGAGCCGAGTACGGTGCGCGCTCGCCGTCACGTCCCGTTGCCGCCACTCCAATGGTTCCCTCTTGGAAGGCGAACAAGGGTGCCTTCGCTTTCTCGTCGCCGATATTTCCGGCGGCCACGAAGATCAACTTGCCCTTACGTGCAGCCTCGGAAATCGCAGCATCGATCCTCGCTTGCTCTGTTGTCACGGTTCTACGATTTCCCACGGCAATGCTCAGAATCTGGGCATCGGAATTCGCCGCGAATTCAATGGCCTTTATGATGCTGTCCTCAGGGGCTGCAAGTTCGAACCCGTCCGGTTGGTTGGCTACCCGGAGCGGAAGGATCTTTGTCTTGGGGGCAAGCCCTTGTACTCCTCCGCCCGCTCCCGTCCCGGCCACCAGGGCGGCCATTGCTGTACCATGGCCATCATTGTCCAACCAGCCAGTCCCTTCCCCTGTCAGAAAATCCATTCCTTCAAGGACCTGGCCGCGCAGTTCGGGAATAGTTGGGTCGACGCCGGTGTCAATGACCGCAACAGTGATGCCCTGGCCTTGCGACTGCTGCCACATCTCATCAGCCCGGAAATCTTCCAGGTACCACGCCTGATTCCGCTCGTCAGCCGCGGCATGGTCTGCCGCGGAGATCGTTACCAGGAGCAAGGATGCCAGCGCACCGAAAACCTGTATTCCTCTCCTCACTGCTGACCTTTCCGTAGTCGTGAGATATTGCTGATCGCAGGGGGAGTTGCACTACATACTGCATATGATGAATGAGTTGCCCCCAGAGATTCCCCAACAGGCCTCTCGTCTGCTTTTCGCTATCGACCCGTCTGCTGATCGGGCCCGGGAACTCCGGCGACATTGCTGCTGCCCTTGGGGAGTATCCGTGCAGTGCGGTCGTCCTGGACTTTCCGTCCTCCTGAGATGGGCGCCGCCCTCTTCCCGGACTTCCGCTGAGTACTGTTTCTCGCCTGTCCGGGCGGAGAAGGGTTGACTACAGGGCCGATACGCTGCTGTGTGCGTCGGTCCGGGCCGTTTCTGTGTGTGCCCGCGGGGGCCTCAGGGCCAATGACAACGCCTTTTGGGATGCCCCGAACAACGTGTGGGGCCTCGGCGGGCCGAGGGATTCCTCCTACCACTCCGCCCTTGCTGCCGGGGTGCGCACTCCTCGCGCCCTGGCCTCCCGTCTTGCCCTGGCCGCCTGAAGAGCCGGGTCCGGTTTGGCGTCCCACCGGTGACGCCTGTGATTCTCCGGGGCGGTTGGCAGGCCGTCCGGCACCGCCCTCCCCTCCACCCGGTGAAGGACGCCCTACCAGCGGGCTCCGGGCACCAGGCTGATCCGTCGGCCCAACCGGTGGACGCGCTGCGCCCGCCGGCCCTCCTGGCTGGAGCGCCCCTCCTCGGTGCCTTCCCGTCGCCGGGACTCCTGGGGACGCTCCCTTGGGATTCGGCGCAGCAGGTGCCTGCGCTACCGGCAACGCGCCAAGGGCGGCATGCCCTCCACCCCCCTGTCCCCCCGCTCCGGCTCCTGGAACGGCGGGACCTCCTCCAACGGGCGAGGCGGGCGAGTACACGCCCTGACCCACGGAACCCACGGACGTGCCCACGCGCCCCTCATCCATGGGCGCCCGAACGTCCGGTGTTGCCATTCCCCGGCTTGCGCTGTTCTCCGGCGGCTGCCCGTCGGCTATTTCGAACTGCCGGGGCCCGGGCGGGACTGCCGGTGCGGTGTGGGAAGAACCGTTGTCACGCGCAGCCGGGCCCCTGTCCATAACTGGCGACTCTACTTTCGGTGGCTCCGGGAACACCGGCTCTTCCGCGCTCGTCATGCGTTGGGCAGCCACCCGGTAGTTCGAGGAGAGCCGCTCCATGACGCGGATGGCTTCCTGGCGGTTCTCCTCCGCCCGTGCTGCCGCCACCTCGTCGAGGAAGTCCGCCCCCACGAAACCCGACCCCGCCGCCGAACCCCGGGAGGAGTCGACCACCGGCCCGGCCGCGACGGCAGGCATCGAGGACTGTGCCTCCGACAGCGCCTGCCCCGCCTGCAGAATCGCCTCACCCACATGATGGACGAACTCATCCAGAACCTTGGACTGCCTGTGGAATGTCCGCCCCCCACTCACGGAACGCGTCAGCGGCCTGCCCCTCCCACGCCACCCGGTCGATCCGGCCCGCAATCACCGCACCCGTCTCGTTCAACGCCTCCGCGAGCCCCAGCAACGCCTGTCCGCGAGCCATCAGCGCCCGCGGATCCGCCCCCGCCACCAAGCCGGCCAGCTCCTCAAGCGAACGCCCCTCGAACTCGCTCACACGCCCCACCCTCTCCCCAGAGTCGATCACGGCACCCCGCCCCGCTCCTCCACAACAGCGCCGGGCCGAGCCTCGGAGCCCGCCCGACGAGCACGGAGAAGCCACGCGCACCGAACAGATCGTAGCGACAGCCTCATAGGCAGTAACCCTCCGGCGCCCGTTAAGGGCCTCAGGCCCGCCCGTGTCTGAAGTGTCAACCGGGAAGAGCCGAGACCCAGCACTGCCCCGCAGCATGCCGAGAGGCACCAGCGCTCGCGTCCGGCTGCCCTGAATGAGCACCGCATAGCGTGAGAACGGTGGAGACAACGCACCGGCCCGCTGCGCGGGTCATCTGCCTGGATGCCGCCCGTCGCCTGCTTCTTCTGCGCTGGCGGGATCCGTTCGACGGGACATGGCTCTGGGAGCCTCCCGGTGGCGGCATCGAGCCTGGTGAGACGCCGCTGGTGGCGGCACGGCGTGAACTGGCCGAGGAAACCGGACTCGACCCGGCTGCCGTCCTGGACCGGTCGGTGCTCGTGGACCGTGATGTGAGGTGGAACGGCAAGCGAACATCGCGACGGAGCACTTCTTCGTCGCACAGCTCGCCGAGGAGCAACCGTCCCTGGTGCGGACCGGCCTGCTCCCTGGCGAGCAGGCCAGCTTGGACACACATGTCTGGATCGCCTGGCCGGACCTGACCTCGCTGCCGGACCCGGTCGAACCGCCGCAGTTGCTGACCGTGCTCGGCGCTCTCGTGCCGGACGGCCCCTGGTGTGGTCGCGTATGACGCGCGCGGCCTCGGCTCGTGAAAGACGTCGTGGGGCAGCGGGATCTCGCCGAGGCTGAGCGGCCCCTGCGACGTGAGGTGTTTCCTGGCTGGCTGCGGCCCCGGGCTGTTGCCTGGCCGGGGCGGCCACCGGTGCACCGTGCATGGAGAATCACCTGCCACACGTTCACGTCGCCCACCTGTTGAGTCAGTAGCGTCGCCCCGCGAGTGGATGTACGCGAGGCGGACTGGCCCAGGCCCGGCCGGCAGCAGGCCGTGTGGTACTGCCTGCTGCTGCACGCCGTGTGCGCCCACGCCATCAGTTTCGGCCTGTGGCCGACGATCTCCTACGCCATCCTCGACCAGGGTCGTGAAGGGGCGTGGCTCGGCGTGGCCACCGAGATGTTCGCTGCTCCGCCTTCCTGCTGGCGCTGCCGGCGGGACGGTGGTGCGACGGGTTCGGCGAATAGCCCGTCATGGTCGGAGCCGGCGTGGCCTTCGTACTGTCGGCCGCGACCGCGCTGGCGGCACCCGGCTCGCTGCGGGCGGTCCTCGCGGGAACGGCGCGGTGCTCGGCGTCACCGGCCTCCTCCTCCTCACCACCACCCTGCCCCCAGCCGCCACGCCCCCGACTGAGACAGCCCGGAGGCGGCTCCTCTGCAGGTTCCTCAGGGAATCCGGGCTCCCGTGGCCAACGGTGAGGTACGGCACGAGGAGATTCGTTGTGACTGTCATGCCTCGCTGCCTACGGACAGCGCACGGTGTCGGTTATCCAGTGCGGTGGCGGCTGCGTAAGGGCGCAGGGCGTCAGCGAGGGCGGCGATGCGCCGCAGGGGCAGGAGGTTGGGGGAGGGGAGTGGAGTGCCCGCGAGGAGTTGGGTGACCGCGTTGCCGATGGCGGTGTCGAGTGGGGAATCGTGGAGGACTTCTTCGTGACGGATGTGCCCAGCGCGTGTGGCGGTGATGCGATGGTGGTTACGGTCGAGTTGGTGTCCGTCAGCGGTGGTGACGGGGTCGAGGTGGGCGGCGAATCGGGTGGTTCCGGCGTAAAGAGTCACGTGGCGTTGCTGAGCGTCAGCGGGGCGGAGGCCTCGTCTCCAAGTCGCAGTGGTGGCTGGGGAAGAGGTGACGGGGACGCTTGGAGCGAGGATGGACGAGGAGAGTTCGATCCGGACGGGGGGCTCTTCGGCGGTGAGCGTGGTGTGTTCGGTAAGGGCTGGGAGGAACAGGTCGGGGTGATGGGTGGCCCATAGCTCGCTGGTGTCCGGTGGGCTGTTGAGATAGGAGGACATCTGGTTGCCGGGCAGGATGCGGCCAAGGACGGTCAGCATGTGCAGCCACTCGTAGCCGAGGACACCGTAGGTGCGGTCGATGAACCGTCCGGCGGCAATGTCAGGGCCGCGGTCCTTGGTGAAGGCCACGCCGATGCGTGAGACGGCTGCGCCGGGCTCGAGGTCGGCCAGGACCTCGGTGAGCGTGGTCAGTGCCGTGGAGTGCTGGTACTGGTCGACAACCGTTACTCGGGCCTGGGGATGTTGATCGAGCAGGGCGGTGAAGCTGTCGATCTCGTGGCCTTGGCAGGCGGGTTTTTCCAGCAGGATGCGCCCGGCGGGGTTGTGTCTGAGGATGGCGCGGAGGACCGGCAGGTGGTCGGCAGTCGGGGTGCAGATCGACCAGATGTCGATCCGGGTGGCGAGACCGGAAGGCAGGCCGTCGACACCGTGGCGGAAGGTACGGTGCTGGGCGGGGAGGTGCTGGTGCTTCGGGTCGATGATGGTCAGTTCGGCACCGAGGTCGCCGAGGATGCGGGTGTGGAGTCGGCCGGCGTTGCCGTACCCGACGATGCAGGCGCGCGTCGGTTGCGCCGGTCGTTCGGAGGTGGCTGTTACGACGGCCGGGCGGGTGGTGAAGGTTGCGTTGTACAGGTTGTAGTAGGTGTCGAAGAGTCCGGCGTCGGCGATGGCAGTGTCGGCGGGTGTGGTGTGCAATCCGGGTGGGAGACGGTCGGGGGCAGTACAAAGGGCGCGGGCGGCGATGAGGGTTCCGGCACGGTAGGCGTCGTAGCCTTGGTTGGGGATGGAGTCGGCCTCGTAGAGGTTCATGGAGCGGCCGTCGCCGAGGACGGTGAGGGTGCGGCCGGTAGAGAGTCGGTACTGGCTGCCGACGCCGGGGATGGCAGCGGCCTGGTGGTCGGCGAGGACGGAGAAGTCGCGGGTGGCGAACGGCGCGAGAAGCACGCCGTCGGGAAGCCGGCGCAGGTCGTCCTCGGTCAGGGCTTGTGCGCCGGTGGTGCCGATCACGACGAACGGGTCGGTGCTGGCGAGGGCTTCTGCGGCGGTGCGGTAGGTGGTGTACCCGGCCTCGGCAGCCTGGATCAGCGTAGGCAGGTCGGTGTCCACGACGGCGACGCGACAGCCGAGGGTCCGTAGTTGCGGGGCGAGGCGGGAGCCGAGGGTGCCGTAGCCGATGAGGAGAACCTGGCGGCCGATGAACTTCCGGTCCGGCAGCAGAGCACGGAGGCTGCGCATGCAGGAGTCGGCGATCTCTCGGTATCCGAGTAGGGTCTTGACCTGCGAGCGGGCCAGATTCATGACGGGGATGCCGAGTTCACCAGCAGCGCTGATGCGTTTCAGACCGCTGACCGTCAGCTCGATGGCCGCGTCGACCCGGCGCGGGGACGTGGCGGAGCCATAGCCCTGGGCGAGGAGGCCACCGTCGTCGATGACCAGGACGCGGCGGCCGGCGTCGTGGGCGCGGTCGATGAAGTCGTCGACCTCGGCGGTGGCCCGCCGGAGTTCATCGGCGTGGTTTCCGGCGGCATTGACAGCGGTGTTGTCGAGCAGGCCCCAGTGGTACCCGCGGGCGGTGAAGGTGGCACGGACCCGGTCGCGGTTGTAAGTGCGGTCGCCCTTGTCGAGCACGAAGATCCACTCGGCGGGTACACCCGCCCGCTCCACGGCCAGGAGAAACCCGACCGAATGCTCCAGGTGGTGGTCGCGGAAGAGTAGCGCCCAGCCGTCGAAGTCAGGGCCGGGCTTGCTGTACCGCTCCAGTAGCGGCATGGAGGCGCGGATGTTGTCGAGTTCGGCGGCGGTGTAGGGAAGAGCCTGACGCCGCAGCTCCCGGTACAGGTCCTCGGCAGCCTCCGTGCTGCCCGGGGGGCCGGAGTCAATAAGGATTTCGATGGCGGGCGGAGGCGTCAGGAGGTGCCCGAGCGTGCGCGGGGGCTGCGGCGGCAACTCCTGCCAACGGGCAGTTACCGCGGTGCGACCACCGCAGGGCTCGGAGAGGGCAACGGCGGAACCGCCGAGGCTGCGGGTGTCGAGGCTGTGGCGTTCGGCCACCTTTGCCACGGCGGCGAGGACCTGCTCGGCACTGAGCGGCCCGGTCACTGTGCGCCAGCGCGAGAAGGATGGCGGGGCGGTGTTCACGGCTGCCTCCTGGGCCACCCGTCGTACGCGGGCGGCCGGATCGGGTGGTCGGTGCGGTCAGCTGATCCGGGCGCGGTCGGCGGTACCGGCCAGCGCTTTCTCGAAGTCCTCCAGGTGGTTGAGGAGGATGGCGGCGGCCTTGTGGCGGAGCAGCCAGAAGTCGTCGAGGTCGGCCTGAATCAGGCCGGGGGAGAGGTAGTGCTGCTTGATCCCGTAGAGGCTGATGATGAGCTGGAGCGCGGCGATGCGGGCGCACATCCGGACATCGGCCGCGGTGAGCGTCCGGTGCTCGGAGAGGTAGGCGGCGACCAGGGCGACGCCGGTGGAGACCGGGTCGTCGCTGAGCACGACGGCGCGTGGGTCGAAGGCGATCCGGCCGAGTTCGTAGGCGATCAGAAAGGATTCGGGCGGACGGAAGTCGAGTACTGCCGTGATTGTGTCGCCGTTCAGGAGGAGGTTGACGGCGGAGTAGTCGCCGTGGAGCACCTGACTGCTCAGTGGCGGCAGGGTGTCGATGAGACCGGGGACGCGTTGAAGCATGGTGCGGCGCTCGGTGAGGGTGCGCGCGGCGTGGTCGTCGAAGGTGTCGTGTTCGGTGCGGCTGTCGATGATGCCGAGGAGCTGGTCGATCGTGCGGTGCAGTTGCGGCAGGTCGGGCCGCATCCAGCGGTTCAGCTTCGCGGAGGGGCGCGAGGAGGCGGGGTGGGCAGCGAACGTGCGGTGGATGCGTCCGAGTACCTCTCCTGCGGCCGCTTGCTGGGGCGGTGTGAGACCGTCCTCCACGGTGCGGCCGGGCATCCAATGCCAGACCGAGAGCGCGACGTCGCCGTCCTGGGCGATCACTGCTCCGGACTGTGCTGGTACCAAGGGGGCGACCGGCACGCCTTGGTTACTGGCGGCGCGCGTCTGTTCGATGGCCGCGGCCTCGGCCGTGAGGTCGGCGCCCTTCAGGTACTGCTTGACGAACAGGCCCCGTCCCCCGGCGGTGGAGGCCCGGTAGTTGACGGTGACCTGCCCGGCCGGGATGCGCTCCAGTGTGGCCTGGAACCCGTAGGCGTCGGCGAGGAGCCGGGCGGTCCCGGATGCGTCGGGGGTGATGGTCGGGTGCACGGAAGGCTCCTGCGATCTCGGTGGTTTCTGGCGGGCGGGTGGGTACGTTACGGCTCGATCGGGAGGCCGGTAACCGCGTGCCACCAGGCGACGGAGCGCCGGTAGCGGTTGAGGCAAACGGAGGGGGAGCGGGGCCGGCCGGTCCATTCGACACCGACCTCAATGCGGTGACCCGCCCGCACCTGTGCAGCGGCGGCGGCAGCCACGGACAGGTGCCCGTCGGTGAGGCCTCGGCCGTTGTCCGACAGGTGCAGTACGTCGGATCTGGCCATCACCCAGCCAAGCGCTTCCGAGTGCCCGTCATCGGGAGGGGATGCGGCGAGCTGTGCAGTGTCAGCCAGGAAGCGCAAGTACGGTGTCTGGCAGAGCAGTTCACCGAGCGACGTTATGGCTGCGGTGGTCAGCCAGTGAGGGTGGTGCAGCTCGGCGAGCAGCGGTACGGCTGCTTCCGGTACGGCGAGGGTGCCGACCGCGCTCACCCGGGTGGATGGGATGGGGGCCCGGGCAAGCAGCCGTACCCATCCTGCGCCCAACTCCGCTGCGGCATCGGCGAGCCGGAGCACATCTGCGCGGGCACGAGTACGTACCGCGTGGTCGGGAGTGAAGAGGTCGTACAGGTCGGTGTCGGCCGTGACTCCGGTGACCGGAACGGAGTCCAGGGACCGGCCGTGCCATGCCCGGAGGGTGCGGACAGGACGCCTGGCAAGGTCGTACCCGCGAGGACCGCCGCGCAGGTGAACGAACGGGATGGCCTCCCGGTGTGCCCATTCCAGCAGCTCCGGGACGTCGAAGTTCTGCACCGAGATGCTGTACAGACCCACTGCAGTCGTCATGACGCCCCCCAGTCGAAGAGAAGGAACGGCTCGGCCGGGCGGGCAGGCGAGTTGAGCAGGCGGTAGACCTCTGGTGCCCGTTCTCCGGGAACGATGCGGCACCAGGAGGCGACCAGGCGCAGCGTGAGACGCCCGTCGAGCCAGCTTGCCGCCGTTGTGTATGCGGCCTGGTACGCCTCCGGCGAACTGGTGGCGAGTTCATGCATCCCCACGACGGTGACTCCGCTGCGGTGCAGCGGCAGCACTGGCAGGCTCGCCGTGTTCTCCGGAGTTCCCAGGAGCCCGAGTACGGCGCCGGGGGCCAGCAGCGGCACCGCCCGACCGGGCTCCCCGGTCGCATCGATCACCAGCCCGGCCTGCTGGTCGAGGTGATTGGTGCAGACGACGCCGGGAACGGAGCGGATCGGTGGGTACCGGCGACCGGTCACTACCACGATCCGCTTGACTCCACGGCGCAGCAGCTCCAGCGCGCACCCCACCGCCACCGGGCCGGAGCCGATCACCACAGCCTCGTCGGCCACCGAGCCGGGAGGCAAGCGGTCCAGGCCGAGAAGAGCGATCTGGATGAAGCGGGCGACCGCCGCGACCTGGACCGGCGCCCCGTCCGGCGCCCGGACCATTCCGGGACAGTCCGGCGTGAACGCGGCACCGTGCGGTACAGGCGCCAGCAGCCACCTTCCGTCATCCACCAGGCCGAGTGACATGTACCCGGCGTCACGGCCCGGACCGAGCAGGTGGCGGCGTTCGGTTCCGGGGCTCAGCACGCTGAACCGGCCCGCCACCCAGCCCTCGGGAACGGCGGATGCAGGCAGCAATACGACCTGCCCGTGGGTCGCATGAAGCCGCCCAACGGCATAACGCAACTCGGTGGTCATCACTGGTCTCCCGTCATGCCGGCACGGGGCCGTGCGACCAATCGCTCGATCCGGTCGGCAATCCGATGCGGGCTCCCCCACATCGCGCGCAACGGCATACGCGCCGATAGTCCGCGCAGCAGCGCGAGCCGCCGTCCGGCAGCGGTGGCGTCCTCGAACTCTCGCAGTACTGGCCCTTCGCGCTCCAGTACCCGGTCCAGCAGGTGACCGCTGGCACGCAGCCACGTCGTCTCCGCCGTGTGCGGGTTGAGATTCTCCATTGCGCAGTCCGCCGGCTGAGGGTCACCGTCGACCGCCACAACCACCGCGGCCTCCAGCGCACCCCCGCGTGACCACCCCAGCCCGGCCAGGGCAGGGAGACCTCCCAGTTCCACCCGGGTCTGGCCGTGCGCGGGCAGCGCCAACTCGGGGAACCAGCGTCGTACCGCGGCGCGCCGCGCAAGCAGTGCCCGTGTGCCGCCCGACACCGAGGCACGCCCCGGCGCGCAGTCGAGCAGCGATACATCTCCTGCCACAGCCTGCCAGCCCTGCAGCGCCAGCTTCAGAGCGACCAGCGTCTTGCCCGCTCCGTGGCCGCCGAGCAGCATGATCACCGCATCTCTGCGCGGATGCCGCATCGCCGCCGCGTGCACGCACAGCGTGCCGTGCGCCAAGTGCAGCCGGTGTAGGTGTGCGTTGAGCAGGCGCCGCGCATCCTGTGCCGGGGTACCTGGCCGGATGACCACGTCGGGCTCCACGTTCGGCCCGGTGGTCGTGATTCCGCCTGGACGGACACCGGGCAGGTGTGGACCGATGTGCGCCCACCAGGTATTGGATCCTGCCGGAGCCTGCACGGTCAAAGTCCGTGACCCACTGGTCAGAATCACCGCGCTCACGGGAGCAGTCCCGCCACGAAAGCGGCATTGGCCCCGATGTCGTGTCCGAGGACCAGCCGGCGCCGTGGCATTGAGGCGAGCGCCGTACACAATGCGGCGCGGGCACCGGGCTGACCGGCGCCCCGTCCTCCGGTCAGCCCGAAGACGTCCGGGTAGGAGTCTTCCTGTGACCCCGTCATGAAGTGCCCCGGCTCCACGTCCGGAGGCGGCCCGCCCTCGACAAGGTGCGGTGTGGCTCCGGCCTCCACTCGGGGGAACAAGGCCGTGGCGACCCGGCCGGTAGCCACAGTGCGTACCCCGTACCAGGCGAACTCCTCCGGTCGCAGATGAGCCTTGAGCTCCCGGCCGTCCCCGCCCAGGACTGGATCCGTCCACTCCCCGTGGAGCGCCGCGGTAACCTCTCCGTCCTGCGAGGTGTGCGGAACCATTCCCTGCGCGAGGCGCCGGGCGGCGATCCGGGTCCAGCCCAACGCGTTCATCAGACCAAGCCCGACTGCCGCGCCCGATGGCCACGCCAGGAGTTCCACCCCATCGCCGTCAGGCGCCGGCCGGGCGAACACCCGATCGTTCGCCAGTAGCTCGGCGCCGACAGTGGTCAGGCAGAACGCCGTGGTCGTCTTCCCTGCTCCACGGTTGCCCAGGACCAGTACGGCCTGTCCGCCGGGCAGAACTGCTGCGGAGGCGTGCAGAAGACACCAGCCCTGATCAATGAGCTGGGCACGGATGAGCTCCCGTGATACCCGGGCCGTAGCACGCGCCAGCGGGTCCACCAGTGTCTTGGAGCCGTAGACCGTCATTCGGCGGCGCCCAGGCGACCACCGGTACGCGATCCGGTCCTCCGGCGCGACTGCGTAGACGGTGCCGTCTCCGTACCGCGCGTACCGGGTAGGTACTCGAGGGTAGCCGGTCTCCTCGAAACCCGACTGGGTCACCGCCACTGTCACGGCCTCGTACCGGACAGGCTCCTCGCGCGCGACCACGGTGAACGCTAC
Organism: Streptomyces sodiiphilus; assembly: GCF_039529215.1. Taxonomy (NCBI): domain Bacteria; kingdom Bacillati; phylum Actinomycetota; class Actinomycetes; order Kitasatosporales; family Streptomycetaceae; genus Streptomyces; species Streptomyces sodiiphilus. The sequence continues at coordinate 25,816 of NZ_BAAAMJ010000007.1, forward strand.
GGTGTCACCCCTGGCGGCGGGCCACCAGGGGCCGAAGTACGAGGCCACCCAGTCGGTGACCTCCGTGTGTGGCGACGCGACAGCCACAGTCGCGCCCTGGACCGCAATCGTGATCTCCCGCTTCGATGCAGGCGTCATCTCGTTCTCTCTCGACGTCTTCGCTCTCTGTGTCAGAACCAGCACACACCGGCACGGCTTGGGGGACAATGGAATGCCCCGATCCAGCACCGATCCCAAACGAGAGGGCGGTGAGGTCGTGCCTGACCGGCTACGGGACGACATGCGCGAGGCGCGTCGATCGTCGCGAATGGTGTGGGCTTCCTTCGCGCGTGAGGCAGGGTTCGGCGAGGCGTATCTGCGCAACGTCGAGAACGGCAACAGGTCAGTCACCGAGCAAGTCGCGGCCGCGTACGACAGAGTCCTGGACACCGGCGGCAGGTTCGTCTCGGCGCTTGCCTCGCCTTCGAGGTGCACCCCTGGCGCGACCTGGAATCCGTCTGAAACCATGGCCGCACTGACAGAGTTGGTGAAGGGCAGCAGCGTGGACCGGAGGGGTTTCCTTTCCGCCGGCGCGGCACTGTCCGTATCAGCGGGCAGCTGGGCGAGTGCCTTGGCCGGCGACGGCGAACACGAGCGCGTAAGGGATCAGCCTGATGGCCGGACGCTGGTCGCTCACATCGACGATCGGCTCGCCCACCTCCGCCGTCTTGATGACGAGCTCGGAAGCGGGGAGGTCTACCAGCTGGCCCGCGGCGAGCTCTCCCTGATCGTTCGCCTGATCACATCAGGGAACTACGACACGTCAACGCGAACACACCTCCATTCGATGGCCTCCGAAGCAGCGCGGCAGGTGGCATGGGCAGCCTTCGACCAAGGCCGCCCCGGGATCGCACAGCGGTTCTTCGACGGAGCTCTCCGGGCCTCGGCCGAAGGGAACGACCGTATAAGCGGCGCATATGCGTTGTCCTTTGCCGCGATTCAGTGCTACTCCACACCCGGGCAGGCGGGCCAGGCGGTCTCTTTGCTCGAAACGGCTTGCGACCAGGTGAAGCGGAACGCGACACCGCGAATGCGGGCGATGCTCGCCGCACGGACTGCTCGCGCGCTCTCCGTAACCGGCGACCGGAAGGAGTGTGCGCGCCAACTGCTGGTTGCCCGGCAGGCGCTGGATCACGGGCCGCACGAGGACGACCCCAAGACGCTGTACTGGGTCGACCATGGCGAGATCGAGATGATTGCCGGCTCAGCAGCGCTGAGGCTCGGAGACCCGGCTGAGGCGTTGCGCCGGTTCGAGGCCGGGCTGGCCGCCTCATACCGTGGCGATGAGGAGTACCCGAGAAGCCACGCCATCTACCTGGCCCGCGCGGCTGAGGCACACCTCGCCATGCACGATCTGGATGCCTCGGTGGAGACAGCACGACACGCCGCCCGTTGCCTCGGGGTCGTGGACTCCGCACGCTCTGCCACTGAACTCAGCGGGCTGCGGGAGAAGCTGGCGGTGCACACAGCGCACTCCGGAGTGCGCGAATTCCTACAGGACGGGTAGGGCGAACGTGGTGTGCAGCCGCTTCGCTGTCACGTCCTCGTCCAGGCCGAGCAGTGGTGTGATGCCGAGCTTGTGTGCTGCCGCAAGGTTTTCTTCGCTGTCGTCGATGAACAGGCAGCGTTCCGCAGGCACGCCGAGCCGTGCGAGGGCGAGCCGGAAGATCTCCGGGTCCGGCTTGCGGACGCCGTGGTCGGCCGAGAGCACGACCTCGTCGAAGGTCCCCCAGAGGTCGAAACCGGCGTAGGGGTCGTACGGTTCGCGTCCCAGGCTGTTGGAGAGCACCGCCGTCCTGACTCCCGCGGCTCGTAGCCGGCGGGCGGCTTTCAGCACCTGGTAGGCGGGAAAGGCGTCATGGAGGTAGCGCCCCATCAGGTTGTCCGGACGGACGCCGATGAGGTCGGCGTAGCTGCGGTTCCATTCGGTCTGCGAGATCTGGCCGAGTTCAACCCGGTGGAAGAGGTCCTGCCCGCGTGCGCTCGCCCAGGCTTCGAGGAAGACGCCCCGGGGCAGGCCCTCTCTGTCCTCGAAGGCCGTGATGACCTCGACCATGTTGAAGGTCAGGACCCCGAAGAAGTCGAAGATCACCCCGTCGAAGGCCCGCTCCGCACTCCGCTCCATCCGGGCATCCTACGGCGGGAGCCGTCACACTGCCGCCATGTCTACCCGACAGGTGTCGCCAGCCTCTATGCTGCCTCCGCCGACGTGGCGGCCCTCGTCTTGACGCGCGGCTCCCGGCCGAAGAACGCGCGGTACTTCTCCACCGTCCCGATCTCCCTGAGGATCTTGCCTATCCATGCCTCGGTGTAGACGTACTGGTCGAATGCTTCGTTGTACGAGCAGTACCTGGTGTCGGTGGCATGCGGGGCGCCGGAGCCCTTGGCCGGACGGATCTCCAGCCGCTTCCACATCTCCACGTGTTCCACGGAGGCCCGGAAGCGGAAGGGCAGTTGCTCCTCGACACGTGCGGCGACCTGCGCCGGGCGCATCCTGTCCAGGTCCGCGACCTCGACACAGCGGTCCCGGATGATGACGGTCCCCTTGCGCCCGGCCTCGACCATGGTCCTGCGCTCTTCCTCGGTCAGCTTGTCGAACTTGACGAAGTTGACCGCCAGGTCGGCGTCCGTCTTGGAGCCGGTGATGGGCACCAGGCGCACGCGGTAGTCGTACCTGAGATCGTCGAGGACGGACTGTTCGATGCCCGCCTCGTATCTGGCCACCAGATCACGGGTCTTCCTGGGCAGCTCTCTGGCGGCCTTCCTCATCTCCTCGTATCCGTCCGCGGTCAACGCCTGGACGGAGAGAGGGAAGCGGAGCCGGTCGGCCAGGCTGTAGCCGACGCCGAAGTACCCGGTCATCTCCTGCTCGTAGTTGATGACGTAGGCCTGCGCCTTGCCGCCGGTGACAATCCTCAGGTTGTGCTCGTAGCGGTGTTCCACCTTGTTGCGCAGGGCGACGAAGAGCTCCGCGTTGAGGCGTACCGTGTTGCCGCTGTCGGGATAGCGCTCCTTCAAGCACTTCTCGAGGTCCCAGGCCTTTGGTTCGCCGTCGATCATGCGGTGGAGGCCGGTCTTGGGATCCCGGTAGTGGTAGTCGATCTTGTCCTTGTGGAACTCCGCGTGGAGCAGGTAATGCCATGCCTTGTGCATGTGGGTCAGGAAGTCGCTGTAGTCGCCGCTGGAGGAGTTCCATTCGTCGAGCGCCTTGAGGACGTGACGCTGGGACTCCGTGAGGATGTGGTGCCATCGGGGATGGGCCATGAAGTGCGTCGCTCACTTTCGTCCGTTGGAGATGGATTCGCAGGGGTAGGGCCGCCCGCAGACGGCGTGGTGTGGGTGCCTGGTGTCACCCGCGGCTGTCCGCCCCGCAGCGTGAGTCGGACAGCGACCGAAGGGGCCCGGGCCGAGAACATCCCGGCGTCAGGGGTCTTGCACCGCAGATCCGTTCAGCTCCGCAGACCCCGGATCTTCCGGCCCAGCTCGCTGTGCGGGTCGAGGAGCGCGCCCGCGACGCGGCCGGCGGAGTCCTTCACGCCGCCGCTGAAGTTGAGCCGACCGGTGGAGCCGACGCTCGCGCAGACACCGTCCCAGTAGGCGGGTTCGCGCTCCCAGCGGACGTCGGCGAGCAGACGCTCGACCGTCTCGTAGCTCGTCGCGTGGCCGGGGTCGCACCAGGGGGTGGCGCGGTGCAGCAGGACGCCGAGGCCCGCCATCACGGCCGGGGCGCTGATGGCGCTGCGCCGGGCGAAGTCCGGGAAGCGGTCACCGACCAGCCGGGACACCAGACGGACGACGATCGCCTCCACCTCGTCGGCGTCGGTGCCGGGCGGCAGGTCGCCCTCGTGAACATGGGTCGCCGAGTACTGCACCCCCTTGCTGCCGAAGACGGTGGTGACGATCAGCGTCCGCAGCGCGGAGAGCGTCACGACCTCCTTGTCGGTCCTGGTGAGCTGCCGCTTGCCGGTGTTGACGAGCGTGCCGAACGGCATCCGCCGGCCGTCCGTCTCGACTTCGAGCTTCTCGCCGACGATGTGGGCGAGGCGGGTGGCAAAGTCGCGCTGGTCCATGGACATGGCCAGGTTCTTGGCGACGTCGATGCCTTTGACGTTGCGGTCGTAGAAGATCTGCCGCGCGTCCGCCGGGGAGATCCCCAGGTAGAGCTCGAAGGGGATGCGGACCCGCCGGCCGAGTTCGCTGTAGGTGAGGCCGAAGGGCTCCGGGTCCTGGTAGATGTCGTGCCAGGCGGTGGTCTGGGTCTCGCCGTCGATCGCGACGACCATGGCGTCCGGGGCGAGGGTCAGCGTCCGCAGGCCCGAGTCGGGGACCAGCTCGTCGCTCATGGTGGCGATCCCGCCCGCGTGCCAGAGCGTGACCGGGGGAGTGGACCAGGCGGAGCCGTGCTTGCCGAGGACGCCGGCGGCGATGTACTCGGCGTAGGCCGGGATGTTCTTGCCCTTCTGGGACTTCAGCGTCCGCTGCACGGTCGCGCGCAGTTCGGCGTGACGCCGGTCGTGGCCGGACGCGGCCTTGAGGGCGCGCGGGTCCTCCTCCCGGCGCGGTGACGGCACGAGACGTACCAGCGTCGCCAGGGACATGGTGCCGATGACGGCATCCTCGCGGAACGGCATGACGGTGAGCGGGATTCCTTCCGGGGCGCCGCTCGGCATGGTCAGACGCATGAGTTTTCCTCCTGGTGGGTGGTGGTGATCGGCCGGTCGTCGTCCGGCCCTGGGGGGCCGCCCGTCCCCCGGGATCTCGCCGGGCAGAGCTGGGGTGGGACGAGGGCAGGGCGGCTCAAGGACATGGGTGTGGCAAGGGAAGTGACGCTTCACGCCGGGGAGTTCCGCTCACCGTCGGAAGCGATTACATGAAAGCATGCCAGTGAAAGCACTGTCCAACAGTTCTCGACTGTTGGCTCGTGCTGTAGGATGTGACCACATCGACCATCGGAGCCAGGACTCACCCATGTCGCAGCCCTCCGCACCCTCCGCCCAGGTGACCGCCGCCGAGATCTCCCGCATCGCGGGCGTCACGCGCGCCACCGTCAGCAACTGGCGACGCCGGCACGACGACTTCCCCGCGCCCTCGGGCGGCACCGACAGCAGCCCGCTGTACGACCTGGAGGAGGTCCGCGCCTGGCTCGCCTCACGCGGACAGCACACGGCGGCCACGCCCAGCGGGGAGCTCCGCACCATCCTGCGCCTCCGCGAACCGGCCGACGCCGGCATCTCCGACCTGCTCCTGCTCGTCCTGGCCGCCGCCCGCCGCCCCGCCGACGACCTCACCGGCCTGCTCGCCCTGCCGGACGACGACCTGGTGAAGCAGGTGAACGACGCGGCGGCCGCGGTCGCGGACGTGGTGCCGGACACGGAACCCGTCCGGTTCACCGCCAACGACACCGCGGTCCTGCGCGCGCTGCTGCTCTGCGTCCGCGACGAGGGCCCGCAGACCGCCCTGGGCGTACTCGCGGACAGGGAGCTGGAGGACAGCGCAGCCAGCGGCGCCTACCTGACCCCGGCCCCGCTCGCCGACCTGCTGGCCCGCCTGATCCCGGGCTCCCCGGCCCGCGTCCTCGACCCCGCCTGCGGCAGCGGCACCCTGCTGACGGCCGCGGCGGCGCACGGCGCGCGCGAGCTGTACGGGCAGGACAGTCTGCCCGTACAGGCGCGGCGCACCGCCGTCGGCGTGAGCCTGGCGGCCGGAGAGGGCGCGGGCGTCACCGTGTGCACGGGCGACAGTCTGCGCGCCGACGCCTTCCCCGGCCTCACCGTCGACGCCGTGCTGTGCAACCCGCCCTACGGCGACCGGGACTGGGGCCATGACGAACTGGCCTACGACCCGCGCTGGGCGTACGGCTTCCCGCCCCGCGCCGAGTCCGAACTGGCCTGGGTCCAGCACGCGCTGGCCCACCTCGGACCTGGCGGTCACGCGGTCCTGCTGCTGCCGCCCGCCACAGCCGGGCGCGCGTCGGGCCGTCGCGTACGGGCGGAGCTGGTGCGCAGCGGGGCGCTGCGCGCGGTGATCGCGCTGCCGGCCGGCGCGTCCGTGCCCCTGCACATCGGACTCCAGCTGTGGGTGCTGCAGCGTCCCGAGCCGGGCGGCCCGGAGCGCAAGTCGGTGCTGTTCGTGGACACGGCGGCGGATACGGCTACGGCTTCCGCTGCGGCCGGACACGGCGCGACGACGGCGACCGCCAGGACCCGGGGCAGCGGCCGGACCGCCTCCCCGGACTGGGAGGGGATCACGGCGCGTGCCCTGGGCGCGTGGCGGGCCTTCGGGGACAACCCCGACAGGTTCGAGGGAGAGCCCGGTGTGGCCCACGCGGTCGGCCTCGTCGACCTCCTGGACGACGTGGTGGATCTGACCCCGGCACGACTCGTACGGGCGTCCCGGGCGGAGGTCGACCCGGCGGCCCTGTCGGCCGAGGCCGACGCCGCGCGCCGCGGCCTCGTCGAGGCCGCGCGGTCCCTCGCGCGGACGGCCGGTCACCACCTCTGGAGCGCAGCGGCTTCCAGGGCCCGCGAGTGGCGGACGGCGACGGCGTCCGACCTCGCCCGCGGCGGAGCGCTCACCCTGCTGCGGACACAGCCGGACAGCGCGCGCACCCGGGCGGCACAGGCCGCGGGCGGCGCAACCGGCGGAGGCGGGGAAGCCGCGACACAGGCGGTGCTCACCGGCCCGGACATCGCGACCGGATCCGGTCCCACGGGGGACCCGACAGGGCTGCATGACGACACGGCGCCCGTGATCGCCGTCGGCGACGTCCTTGTCCGGGCGGTCGCGAGCGCCGACGGCCCGATGACCCGGGTCGCGGGGGAAGAGGACGCCGGTGCGCTGCTCGGCCACCACATCCACCTCTTCCGGCCGGACCCGGAACGCCTGGACCCCTGGTTCCTCGCCGGGTTTCTCGGTGCGGAGGAGAACATCGCGGGTGCGTCGACGGGCAGCACGATCCTGACCGTCAACCCCGGCCGGTTGCGCGTGCCTCTGCTGCCGCTGGAGGAACAGCGCCGGTACGGGGAGGCGTTCCGGCATGTGCACGAGCTACGCGCGGAGGCGCGGCGGGCGATCCTGCTGGCGGAGGAGACGGCACGGCTGCTGGTGAGCGGACTCACGGGCGGGCAGTTGCTGCCGTCGCGGGTGACGAGCGAGAAGCGCGGCCGGGGTGACAAGTCGGCTCATTAGGCACGTCGGCCCTCACACATGGACCACACTTGTCGGACCGTCCCGGCCGGCTGATCGACTCGATCGGTCCGGGCGGCGGGGTCGGGACATCTCGGAAGGACCTTGGGGATTCAGTTGAACAGCAGCAAGCACACGGAGTTGGCGAACCACGCGTGGTCCGTCGCCGACCTCCTGCGGGGGGACTACAAGCAGTCCGACTACGGCAAGGTCATCCTGCCGTTCACGGTGCTGCGGCGACTGGAGTGCGTGCTGGAACCGACCCGCGAGAAGGTCGCCGAGCTCGCGGAGCAGTACAAGGACACCGACATCGACCCGGACCGCTTCCTTCGCCGGGCCTCGGGCCACGCTTTCTACAACAGGTCCGGCCTGACCCTGAAGAAGATCGCGGCGGACCCGCAGAACGCGGCGAAGAACCTCGCGGTGTATGTCGGGGCGTACTCCGACAACGCCCGCGGCGTGCTGGACCGCTTCGAGTTCGCCCAGCAGATCAAGCGGCTGGACAGCGCGGGACTCCTCTACCAGGTCATCGGCAAGTTCACCGATCTGGACCTGCGCCCCGAGACCGTGCCCAACCACAACATGGGCTACATCTTCGAGGAGCTGATCCGCCGCTTCGCCGAGCAGTCCAACGAGACGGCCGGTGAGCACTTCACCCCGCGCGAGGTCATCCAGCTCATGGTGCGGCTGCTCGTCGCCCCTGACGGCGACGCGCTCCAGCTTCCGGGCGCGGTGCGCACCGTCCTCGACCCGGCCTGCGGCACCGGCGGCATGCTCTCCGCGATGGACGACCTGATCACGGAGCTGAACCCGGACGCCACGGTGGAGGTGTTCGGGCAGGAGCTCAACCCCGAGTCCTGGGCCATCTGCCGGTCCGACCTTATGATCAAGGGCCAGGACCCGGAGAACATCGCCTTCGGCAACTCCTTCTCCGACGACGGCCACAAGCGCAAGAGCTTCGACTACATGCTGGCCAACCCGCCGTTCGGCGTGGAGTGGAAGAAGGTCAAGGACGACGTCGAAGCCGAGCACAGAGGGCTCGGCGAGGCCGGCCGCTTCGCCGCGGGACTGCCGCGTATCAACGACGGCTCGCTGCTGTTCCTCCAGCACATGATCTCGAAAATGAAGCCGGTGGATGTGGGCGGCGGGGGCGGCTCACGTCTGGCGATCGTCTTCAACGGCTCGCCGTTGTTCACGGGCGCGGCCGGCTCGGGCGAGTCGGAGATCCGCCGCTGGATCCTGGAGAACGACTGGCTGGAGGGCATCGTCGCTCTGCCTGACCAGCTCTTCTACAACACCGGCATCTCCACCTACTTCTGGATCCTCACCAACCGCAAGAGCCCGGACCACAAGGGCAAGGTCGTCCTGCTGGACGCCCGCGACCAGTGGCAGAAGATGCGCAAGTCGCTTGGCGACAAGCGCAAGCAGCTGGGCGCTGACCACATCGCCACGGTGGTCAAGCTGTACGGCGAGGCACTGGCCGTGGCTGGCGACGCGGAGCACCCGCTGCGCGGCAAGGTGAAGGTCTTCCGCAACGAGGACTTCGGCTACCAGCGGATCACGGTGGAACGCCCGCTGAAGCTCCGCTTCGAGATCACGGAGGAGTCGCTGGCGGCCCTGGAGGTGTCCAAGCCGATCCAGAAGCTTCCGCAGGCTCCGGCTCTGGCCGACGCCTTCAAGTCCCTGATGGACACAAGCTGGGCGACGAAGCAAGAAGCCTGGCTGGCCCTGAAGGATGCCGTGGTCCAGGCCGGCGGGACGTGGCCCACGGGAGCTCCGTTCAACAAGGCGCTGCGCGAGGTGATCGGCATCCGCGACCCGGAGGGTGAGGTCCAGCTCCTCAAGGGCCAGCCCGAGCCGGACACGGAGCTCCGCGACTACGAGAACGTGCCGCTGGGCGAGGATGTCGAGGAGTACCTGGCCCGGGAGGTCCACCCCCACGTGCCGGACGCGTGGATCGACCACAGCAAGACGAAGATCGGCTACGAGATCCCGTTCACGCGGCATTTCTACGTATACAAGCCGCCGCGGCCCTTGGCGGAGATCGACGCGGAGCTGAAGGCGCTGGAGGAAGAGATTCAGGGGCTGTTGGAGGCGGTTACAGAATGAACGATAGTGGCGTTCGCCTCTCTCAGGGATCCCCGGTTTCGTGGCCGTCACACTGGCGATCCACACCTCTCTGGTCAATGTTTGAGCGAGTCAAAGACGTCGGCCATCCAAAAGAGGACCTGCTGAGCGTCTACCGCGACCACGGCGTGGTGCGGCGGGATGGTCGCGACGACAACTTCAACAAGGCGGCCCTGGATCGCAGTATTTATCAACTTGTGCACCCTGGTTGGCTTGTCGTGAATCGCATGAAGGCATGGCAGGGGTCGGTCGGAATTTCTCCGTTCAGAGGAATTGTTTCTGGTCATTATGTTTGCTTCCGTCCGGCTCATCAAGAGCACGACCGATTCTTGAACTGGCTCCTTCGGTCAGGCCCTTATGTTGCAGAATATGCGGCGCTCTCACGGGGAGTTCGGCCGAATCAAGTCGAAATCGATAATGAGTGGCTCCGGTCCCTGAAGATCATGTTGCCACCTTTGGGTGAGCAGTGCCGCATCGCCGACTTTCTCGACGCCGAGACCGCCCGAATCGACCGGCTGATGAAGGCGCGTCGTGCACAGGTGGCCAAGCTCGTCGAGCGTGATTATGCATCAATTACTGAGACTCTCGTCCCTGGTTCTCTCAGTGATGGAGTGGGCAAGGGGATATTTCCTTGGCTGCCGGAACTGCCTGAGGGTCTTCCTCTAGTAAGGCTGGGCTATGTTTGTCGCATTCAGAACGGGCTCACGGTCGATGGTAAGCGTGAGGCAACTGAAGACGCGGTAACCTTCCCTTACCTGCGAGTCGCGAATGTGCAAGCGGGTCATTTGACTCTCGATTCCGTATCGGAAATTACAGTGCCACGTGCGGTTGCGGAACGAAGAACCCTTCGCGTGGGTGATGTACTCATGACCGAAGGCGGCGATCTCGACAAGTTGGGCAGGGGTGCGGTCTGGAATGGTGAACTCCCTAACTGCCTGCATCAGAACCATGTCTTCGTGCTGCGTCCCGCAAAAAATCTCCTCGACGGCCACTATCTGGCACTAATGACTCAGACATTGCATGGGCGCTGCTATTTCGAGAGCACGGGAACACGAACCACAAATCTGGCTTCCACGAATAGCGGTAAGATTCTTGGTTTCCCTGTCCCGTTGCCTTCTCTGAAAGTTCAGCGTGCTCTCGTCAGTCGAGTAAACGAGGAACTCCAGAAGACCGCAACGGTCCGTGTGGTACTCAATCGGCAGCTCGCACTATTGGAAGAACGCCGCCAGGCCCTCATCACCGCCGCCGTCACCGGCCAGTTCGACGTGAGTACCGCTTCCGGCCGAGGAGTTGACGTGACATGACTGCCCCTTCCGCCCCTTTTCTCACCCGTCTTCGCATCGAGGACTACAAGTCCGTCGCCCACTGCGACATCCGGCTCGGTGCTTTCAACGTCCTGTTCGGACTGAACGCCGCCGGCAAGTCCAATGTGCTCGACGCGGTGCGCTTCCTGCGGGACGCCCTCTCCCTCGGTCCGGCCGAAGCGGCGCAGGAGCGAGGGGGCTGGGACGCGGTCCTGCGGCGCGTGCCCACGCCTGCCAACACCTGCACGATCGCGCTGGAGTTCCGGACCGCGGCGTCATCGTTTCCGAATCTGTTGGAACCGCTCGACGGCCTGGTGGAAGGGGCCTACGAGGTCTCCTTCAGCAGCCACGGCGCCGTGCGAGAACGATGCGAGATCGCCTTTCCCGGTGGTGAGGCACCGGACGTCAGGTTCTTCACTGACGGCGGCGTGGTGTTCGAACCGGGAACCGAGCGGCCACTCGGCAAGGTGCGCCCCGGCGCGCTGTACCTCCCGCTCGCAGGCACGACGGAACCGTATGACCGGCTGTACTCCGCGCTCACCTCGATGTTCTTCCACACGCCTGACCTCGCCGCCCTCCGTGACGCCCGCCCTCCGACCGGCGCCGACACCCTCGCCGAGGACGGGGGGCAGCTCGGCGAGGTCATCGCCCGTATGGCCGACTGGGAGAGGGACCGCGTCTCCGCCTACATGGGTGCCATCGTTCCGCGACTGACCTCTGTTGGTCCGGAGTCGGTCGATGTCCCCTACATCGCGGCCACGATGACCATGGATACCGACGGCGGGGGCGGTTTCGTCCGCTTCGGCGCGGAGTCAATGTCGGAGGGCACGATCAGGGCCCTCGGTCAGCTCGCCGCGTTGTACCAACCGCCGGCTCGTGACGGCCGTATCCCGCTGGTGGCAATCGAGGAACCTGAGCTTGCGCTGCACCCGCTCGCCGCCGGCGTGCTTTTCGACGCGCTCACAGAGGCGAGTGAGACCGTGCAGATCCTGGCGACCAGCCAGAGCGCCGAGCTGTTCGACCGCAAGGAGGCCGACCTCGACTCCCTTCTCGTGGCGGTGGCGCGCGACGGGGTCACCTCAATCGGGCCGGTCGACGCGGTGGGCCGTTCCGTCGTCGCGGACGGCTTGGCGACGGTCGGCGAGCTGCTGCGCTCGGACCAGCTCAACCCGGATCTGGGGGAGGACATCCGTTGAGTGGCGGAACGGGGCGGATGACGATCGCCTCCATTGTCGAAGGCGAGGGTGAGCTGACCGCGCTCCCCGTCCTAAGGGCTGTCCCGTAACTGCTGGTCACGGGTGAGAT
>NZ_BAAAMJ010000008.1:0-278849 GCF_039529215.1 Streptomyces sodiiphilus
TCGAGCATGCCGTAGATCATTTACGGGACAGCCCTTAGGTCAGCCGGGAGCGCACCACCGTCCCCGGGGTGCAGAGGGCGCCCAACCCGGTCGTAGCTCACTCATGCGGAACGTGACAACCCCGTCACGGCCCAGGCGGGCATGCGCTGGCCTGGTAGGCGGACCGTGAGGGACGCGGATGTCCGTGGCGGGTGCAGGACGACCTGAGAAGCGAATGCCGGTGGCCGAAAGGCAGCAGGAAACCGGGAACCGAGGCTGACTCCTCCGTCAGCGGCTCCCGCATAACTGGCCGGATAGGAGCCCCTGCTCCGACCCGAAAGGGTGCCGACGCGGGTCGGGTGAGCCTGCGAGGAACGATGACGAACGACGCGGGAACCGAGGGACAAGTTGGACACCACAGCCATGGTGCAGGCGAACGCTGTCGACACCGCGGCGGCTGGGGTGAACGGACCTGAGGACGGGCCGCTCGACTGGGACGCTGTGCAGTGGCGGACGGTTGAGAAGGACGTACGGCGTCTGAGGCAGCGGATCTTCGCGGCATCGCAGGCAGGAGACCTGAAGAAGGTCCGTAACCTGCAGAAATTGATGCTCCGTTCGCGTGCCAACGCGCTGATGAGCGTGCGGCGGGTGACGGAGGTCAACGCTGGCCGCAAGACGGCGGGTGTCGACGGCAAGGTCATCGTGAGCGCCCAGGACAAGGCCGACTTGGCCGACTGGGCGCAGCGCCGGACCGCGCCGTGGTCACCGCAGCCGGTCAAGCGGGTATATGTGCCGAAGAACAACGGGCGCCGCCGCCCACTCGGAATTCCCGTGATCGCCGACAGGGCACTTCAGGCTGTCGCGCTCAACGCACTGGAGCCCGAGTGGGAAGCACGGTTCGAGCCGAGGTCGTATGGATTTCGGCCCGGCCGTGGTTGCCACGACGCGATCAAGGCTATTCATCAGGCGGGGAAAGGAAGGAATGCCAAACGCCTGTGGGTGCTTGACGCGGATTTGGAAGCGGCATTCGATCGGCTCAATCACGACCATATCTATGCCTCGCTGGGCAGTTTCCCCGCTCGGGGACTGGTCCGGCAATGGCTGAAATCGGGTGTGGTCGAGGACGGCTGGTTCACACCGACGGAAGAGGGAACGCCTCAAGGCGGTGTGATCAGCCCCGCGCTGATGAATGTTGCTCTGCACGGCATGGAGACTGCTGCCGGGGTCGTCTATCTCCGGCTCGGCACGGATGCCGCGCACGTGGCGGCCGGATCGCCCGTGGTCATCCGCTACGCCGACGATTTTCTCGCGCTGTGTCACTCACGTGAACAGGCCGAGCAGGTCAAGGCGCGGCTTGCCAGCTGGCTGAAGCCCAGAGGGCTGGTCTTCAACGAGGCCAAGACCCGGATCACGCACCTGGACCAGGGCGTGGACTTCCTGGGCTTCAACATCCGCCGACACCGCGGAAAGCTGCTGACCAAGCCGAGTAGGGATGCCCTGCAGAGAATCCGGAAACGGCTCTCCACCGAGATGAGGAAGCTGCGTGGGGCGAACTCCGACGGGGTGATCCACACGCTTAACCCGATCATCACCGGATGGGCAGCCTATTACCGGATCGGGGTATCCAGCCGCGCTTTTCAGGCGCTGGATCATCATGTGTGGAGACTGACCTACAAGTGGGCCAGACTCACGCATCCGAACAAACTGAGGCGCTGGGTCGTGAACCGGTACTTCGGTATGTTCAACCCCGCCAGGCAGGACCGATGGGTGTTCGGTAGCAGGGACACCGGCTACTACCTCCGGAAATTCGCCTGGACCAAGATTGTTCGGCACCAGCTCGTCACGGGAACGGCATCTCCGGATGACCCGTCCCTCACCGAGTACTGGGCCAGTCGGCGCCGCCGCAGCAAACCCCCGGTCTCGCGAGCCATGCTCCGTCTCCTGCAGGCACAGCATGGCCGATGCCCCATATGCCGAGGGCTGCTGTTGCTCGCCGACCGGGAGCCACAGAGCCCGCAGGAATGGGAACGATGGCTCTCCGTCACCCGGAAGGCGCTGCGCAAACACGCGGTCAGCGCCATCCCCGGACATGGCACGCCGAACGGTCAAGCCGTACTTCGACTCACGCACACTCACTGTCATCGACGGCTTACCAGAGATGACAGTGAGGCCAGGAAAGCTGCACGCCTGCGAGCCTGAGGGCTTGCTTGAGCCGGTTGCCTGGAAAGCGGGCACGGCCGGTTCTGAGGGGGCTCCGGCGCAGCAATGCGCCGGAGCTACCCGACGAGTGGGCGGGCGAGGCCACGCCGGACGGCATGCAGCACCTGCTGGAGCGGGCCAAGTGGGACGCCGACGCCGTTCGTGACGATCTGCGCGACTACGTCGTCGAGCACCTCGGGGACGACCAGGCCGTGCTGGTCATGGACGAGACCGGAGACCTGAAGAAAGGCACGGCGACCGTCGGGGTTCAGCGTCAGTACACCGGCACCGCGGGGCGAATCGAGAACTCCCAGGTAGCGGTCCACCTCGTCTGCGCCACCCCGCACGGCCACGCCGCGGTGGACCGGGAGCTGTACATGCCCAGGGTGTGGGTCGAGGACCCCGACCGCTGCCGGGCCGCCGGCATGGATCCCGAGCAGGTCCTCTTCGCCACCAAGCCGCAGCTGGCCGCCGCAATGATCGAGCGGTTCCTGGACGCGGGTCACCAAGCGGCGTGGGCCACTGGCGATGAGGTCTACGGTGGCAGCCCCGCCCTGCTGGACACCATGGCCGCACACGGCCTCGGTTACGTGATGGCGACGTCGTGCCGCACGGAAGTGACGACCCCGGCAGGGAAGTTCCGCGTCGACGCACTGATGCGCAAGGTGCCGCGCAGGGCCTGGCAGCGCCTGTCGGCAGGGCGAGGCGCGAAGGGGCCACGCCACTACGACTGGGCCACCATCGACCTCGTGCCCGAGGTGACACCGGGCACCTACCGGCTGCTGATCCGCCGCAACCGCACCACAGGTGAGCTGGCCTACTACCGCTGCTACAGCCCGCACCCGGTTCCACTGCACGTTCTGGTGCGCGTCGCCGGGACCCGATGGCGGATCGAGGAGACCTTCCAGTCCGGCACGGGCCTCGTCGGCCTCGACCAGCACCAGGTCCGCCACTTCACCCCGTGGCAGCGGTGGACCACCCTCGCCATGCTGGCCCACGCCTTCCTCGCCGTCGTCCGCGCCGCCGAGCACCGCCTTCGGCCCGCCCCCCAGGGGCTGATCGTCCTGACCTGCAACGAGATCCAGCACCTGTTCACCACCCCGGCACAGCCCACCCACGACCCACGGAGTCACCGTCTGCGCTGGTCACTATGGCGCCGCCGTCACCAAGCCCGAGCCCGCGACTGCCACTACCGACGCCGCCAGTCCGAAACATGAAGATCCACATCTACGGCTGGAGTACTAACTTCCCGCGATACATCTGTCGTTCAGCGTTCGGCCCGCCTCTCGTTAACACATCCCATGCCTCAGCCTTGGCGCAGCCGACAACACCGTCAGCTGCTACGGCATCACAAGTTCCACCTCAGTGCCGCCCCCTCTATCTCAAGAATCCGGTTCGTCCAACTCGCCCTTTCTCTGGAATCTCGTCCTGTCATCGCCACACACGACAGGAGTCGACCCATGCCGGAGCCGAGCGGAGCACAAGAGGCTGCCTTCCTGAACCTCCCGAGGGCCGCCGAGTACCTCGGCATCTCCCCCAACACGCTGTACGTCTGGCGACACCGCCGACAGGGTCCGCCCAGCTTCCGCATGGGGCGGCGCGTGATGTACCGGATCACGGCGCTCGACGAGTGGGTCTGCGACCAGGAGCGAGCGGATTCCCGTTCCAACCGTGCCCTCGACCCGCTGAACCGGAAGCCGCAACGGCGCTCGAGGACAGCGAGGTGACACGGCGGCTCCCGCGTCCGCGCTCCCCGAAAGAGATCCTCGAAACGGGGATTGGAACGTGCCGCAGGACGTGTTGGCACTGACCAGTTCATGATCACGCACCACTTGGAGGGCCCCGTCATGGCGGGTTACACAGAGGACCGATGGCTGAAGAAGCGCCCCGACAAGGTGACCGGGAAGCGGGAGCGGACCGCGATCTACGGCACCGGCAAGCGCTACCGAGTCAAGGGCATTCCCGGCATCCAGGACCGGTCGTTCGAGACGAGCTAGGACGCCAAGTGGCTCGCGAGCGCCAAGACCGACTCCAGCCGTGGCGAGTTCGTCGATCCCCGCAAGGGGGAGATCCTTCTCGCCGACTACATCGTCGACCACTGGTGGGCCGGCCGGTCCGACGAGCCCTCGACGGCGGACCCGATGCGCAGCCGCATCTGGAACCACATCATCCCGTTGATGGGCGACTACGCACTGCGCGAGATCGACGCCTCGGCTCTGCGGACCTTCAAGACCGCGCTCCTCGCGAGGGTGGAGGAGTCGACAGCGGAGGTGATCTGGGGGCATCTGTCGTCGATACTCGGGAGTGCCGTCGACGACCAACGCCTGCTCCGCAACCCGATGAAGGCCACGAACAGCGTCAAGCCGCCGCGTGCGACCGACAGCAAGGCGAAGGCGTGGTCGAGGGAGGTCGTCGATACCGTCCGCGCGGAGCTGCAGGACCGCTACCAGATCGCGGTGGACCTCGGCATCGGCCTCGGGCTGCGCCAAGGCGAAGCGTTCGGTCTCGCCGAGGAGGATTTCGCTTCGAGGCCGGCGTCGTTCACGTCCGCCGCCAGCTCAGGTGGGACATCAAGGGACGCCCTTACTTCTCGCTCCCCAAGGGGCGCAAGATCCGCGATGTCCCGCTGCCGGCCAACCTGGCGGTGAGGGCGCGCTCTCACTTCCGCCGGTTCCCGTCGACTCCCTGCACGCTCCCGTGGCGGAACCCCGAGGCTCCGTCCACCGCGCTCGAGGAGCGTCAACGGAAGCCGATCACCGTGGCCTGATCCTCACCTCTTCGCACGGCAACCGCATCTACTACCGCACCTGGAACGACCGCAGCTGGAAGCGTGCGCTCGCCGCCGCCGGGCTGATCAAGCCAGTGGGCGAGAAGGTGCGACACGACGGCAACCGGGTTCGTCGGGTACTGCGCTACGCCGCTCCGCGCGAGGACATGTTCCACGTCCTCCGCCACACGTACGCGAGCGTGCAGCTGGAGGCCGGCGAGTCGATCGTCAGCCTCTCCAAGTGGCTCGGGCACTCGACGCCGAAGGTCACGCTCGACCACTACGCTCACTTCATGCCCGGTGCGGGGCAGCGCGGCCTCGCCGCCATGGACGCCTGGCTGCAAGGTCCCTCGCGGCCGAAAGTCCCTGAGAAGTCCCTGCCGGTGCCGAGTACCCCTCGGCTACCCTCGAATATGCAGGTCAAAGGCATAGTGCGACAGGGGGCGGACATGTCCGTCAAGTACAAGGAGACCGCCCGCGGCGGCCTCGCCGTCAACATCATCGAGTGCTGACTCCCGTCCCGTCCGGGCGGGAGGTTCCGACGAGGTCCAGCGCCGGCTGGACGAGGCGCCGGTACTGGGCGTCAGCCAGGGGGCGGGGCATCGCGCGCACGAGGGTGTCCCGCGCGGCGCGGACCACGGGGCCGCGCCACCCGGCTGCCTGCCCCAGCCGGCGCGAGGTGAGCTGGACGCGGCGCACTCGCCGGTGGCGCAGCGCGGTGTAGCGGCTCAGCGCCCCTTCCGCTCCGGGGGCGAGCGCGCGCGCCAGCGCGTAGGCGTCCTCGACGGCCATGGCCGCGCCCTGGCCCTGGTTGGGGGTCATGGCGTGGGCGGCGTCCCCGAGCAGGACGACACGGCCCCGTCCCCAGACCGGGGCCGGCAGTTCCTCCAGGTCGTGGTGGAGCGGGGGCCGCTCCGTCAGGGCGTCCAGCAGCGCGCCGGCGTCCGCCCGGTAGCCGCGGAAGACGTCGCGGAACCCTCCCGGCCAGTCGGGGGCGGGGGCGCGCGGCGGGGCGGTCCGGACGAGGAAGTAGTACAGCCGCTCCCCGGGCAGTGGGACGGTGCCGACCCGGGTTCCGTCTCCCCACGCCTCGGCGGCCCGGGTGAGGCCGGGATTGCGGGTGATACCGCGCCAGCAGGTGACCCCGCTGTACCGCAGGGCCAGGGGGCCCAGGAGCAGTTCCCGGACGGTGGATCGGATCCCGTCCGCTCCCACGACCAGGTCGTAGGACTCCGTACCGCCGTCCTCGAAGCGCACCTCGACGGCCGTACCGGTGTCCCGGAGGGCACTCGGCGAGTGCCCGTGGATCACCTGGACTTGGGGGGGCAGCGCGTCGAGCAGGGCTGCGTGCAGTGCCGGCCGGGTGAGCGACCACAGAGGTCCGAAGCGGCCGGAGAGCCGCTGGGTCTCCACCCGGCCCAGCAGTTTCCCGTCCGCCCGCAGCAGGTCGAGCGAGGGAAGCGCGTGGCCGTGACCGGCCAGTCCGACGCCCAGTGCGGCGAGCACCCCGGTGGCGTTGGGAGCCAGGATGATGCCGGCTCCGACGGGCTCGAACGCGGGGGCGCGCTCGGCCAGGGTGACGTGATGGCCTGCCCGGGTGAGAGCGAGTGCGGCGGTCAGACCGCCGATCCCGCCCCCGACGACGAGGATGTTCATGCGGGTCCCTCGGTGGTGAGGAGCCGCCGGAGGGAGTCCTCCAGCAGCCGGAGCTGTGCGGCGCGGTCGAGTTGTCCTCGCAGGCCGGCCACGAGGATGCCGAAGTACAGCGAGAAGTAGCCGGTGAAGGCCAGGACCGGGTCGACCGGGGCGCTGGTGCCGGCGGCCTCGGCCTGCGTGAGGCACCGGGTCACCCACTCCCGGAACTCCGCCATCCGCCGCTCGGCCGGGCCGTGGGGGTTGGTGTGGAACAGCGAGGCGGACAGGTAGTGACGCGAGAGGTCGGGTTCGCTGTCGTAGCTCTCGTAGAGCTTCCGGGCGACGTGCACGAGCCGGTCGACCGGGTCGTCCGTCTCGGGGAGGGTGGCGAAGGCCGTCTCCAGCGCGGCGGCGATCCGTTCGTCGAGCAAAGTCTCGATCAGCGTGTCGAGATCGGGGAAGTGCACGAAGAAGGTGCCGACCGCCACCCCGGCCTCGGCCGCGACCTCCCGGGTGGTGAGCCCGGCGAGTCCGCGGCGGGCGAGCACCGCGCGCGCCGCCTCCAGCAGAGCCCGCCGGGTCTGCTCCTTGCGCCACCTCCGGACACCGCCGGGTGGCGGCATGTCACCGCCGAGGGGCGCCTCGTTCTTCGCGTCACCTTCCATATCGCTGAGCATACTCAGTGAGCGCACTCAGCGAACGCCTCCCCGAGGTGATATCCGCCACCCGGTCACGGTGTGGGGAGGCCGGCCAGACGAGCCGGGCGGGCGAACCGGACGAGCACCCCCGGGGAGTACAGGACGCTCACCGGGTCGCCCCCGGGCTCGGGGAGCCCGGCCGCCGCCATCAGGTTCTCCTCGCAGTGCAGCAGGCGGGCCCGGTGCAGGGGCCAGCGCGGGTGGGTGTTCGGCAGGTACAGCTGCCGGCCGAAGAAGGCCGAGTGCAGCCCCCACCGGGCGGTCAGGAAATCCTCCAGTTCGGTGGGGCGCTCGATGCGCTCACCGGCCCGGACGGTGATCCGGCAGCGGGCGTCCCCCCGGCGCGGCAGGCGCCGCCTGCTGGTGTAGGTGAAGGTGTCGCCCTCGCGGCGCACGGCCATGGCGGACCACACGTACGGCAGCCGGAAGAACAGCCGGGCCACGGCCACCGGCAGCAGGCGGGAGGCGTCCAGCGACAGGAACACCACGCCGCGCCGCCCATGGCGGTCCACCGAGTAGAGCCGGACGTTGGTCTCCGGGAAACTGCCCAGGTAGGGGACCCCGGGCAGACCGAGCCACCCCACCCGGTGCATCCGGAAGGCGATCAGGCCCGCGTAGGTGGTCCCGTGCAGGGTGTCGGGGGAAACCCCTCGCGGAAGCAGCGGAGCGACGGTCCCCGGATCGACGGCCCAGTGCAGGAACGCCAGGTCCAGCCACGACTGGGTGAGCAGAGTGCGGGAAGTCGAGCCGGGCGGCTCGGCGCGGACGGGTTCCGGGACGGGGGGCGGCTCCACACTCCCAGCATCGCAGAGCCGCTGCGCGGGTTCCGGGCCACCGGGCGGGCCTGCCGTCGCGGGAAAACGGGGAGACACGCCCTCCCGGCTCCCCTACGGTCGGCCGCATGGCTGACGAGTGTTTCGCGCATCCACGCCTGGCCGCGGTCTACGATCCGCTCGACCCCGATCGCAGCGATCTCGACGCGTATCTCCTGATGGCCGAGGAGTTCGGGGCCCGCCGGGTGCTGGACATCGGCTGCGGGACAGGGGTGTTCGCGCTCCTGCTGGCCGGCCGGGGCATCGAGGTCGTCGGCGTCGATCCCGCGCGGGCGTCCCTCGACGTGGCCCGGGGCAAGCCGGGCAGCGAGCGGGTGCGGTGGATCTGCGGCGACGCGACGGCCCTTCCGCCGCTGCGCACGGACCTGGCGACCATGACGGCGAACGTCGCCCAGGCCATCGCCGGCCCGACGGCGTGGCGGGGGACGCTGCGGGGCGCCCGCGAGGCGCTGCGGCCCGGCGGACACCTGGTGTTCGAGACCCGGGATCCGGCCCGGCGCGCCTGGGAGGGATGGAACCGGGAGGCGACACACCGCGTGGCGAGGCTCCCGGGCGTCGGCGCGGTGGAGACCTGGTGCGAGGTGACCGAGGTCGACGGGCCACTGGTCACCTTCCGCTGGACCTTCGTGTTCGCGGCGGACGGGCAGGTACTGACGTCGGATTCGACGCTCCGGTTCCGCGAGCGCCGGGAGGTGGAGGCGGACCTGGCCGAGGAGGGGTTCGAGGTGGAGGACGTCCGGGACGCGCCCGACCGGCCGGGCAGGGAGTTCGTGTTCGTCGCGCGGCGCCGGTAGCCCGCCCGTCCGCCCGGTGCGCCACGGCGGCGGGCGGCATGCCACCATCGGGACCGTGCTCGACATCGGCTACGCGCTCTCCGGCCGCTTTCCCGACCCTCCGCAGACCGACTACCGCACCGTCGGCGTGCGGGCGCTGCGGTACGACCTGTTCTGCGGTGACGTCTATCTGGCCGACACCCGGACCGACCACGAGCTGGCCACCGCCTGGGGCTGGGTCCCGGTGCTGGACTTCGCCTGGGCCCTGTGCGACATCGCCGAGCAGCTGGACGCCGACCCGCTGGGCAGCCGCGCCTCCCGCCCGCAGCGGGCCACGCTGGACTTCACCGAGTCCACCGAACTGCTGCGGTTCTCACGGCGCTTCGGCCATGTGGAGATCACCGCCGACTGGCGGCCGGAGGGCGAGCCGTCGCTGACCGTGACGCACACGGAGCTGCGCCGCGAGGCACGCGACTTCCTGCACGACCTGCTCGCGGACCTCTTCGACATGCACGAGGAGCTGCGCGACAACCCGGTGGTCTGGCAGCTGGAGGCCCGCTTTCCCCGGGTGTGAGCCCGGCGCCCCGCGGCCGCTCAGGAGTTCCGGGCCGCCTGGCGCGCGGCCCAGAACTCCTCGAAGGAGAGCAGGCCGTCGCCGTTGCCGTCGTTCGCGTCGATGAGCGCCTGCGCGGTCTCCTCCGGCACATCGGTCCCGCCCACCTCGGCGAGCACCTGCCGCAGCTCGGCCGCGGTGACGAAGCCGTCGCCGTCGATGTCGAACTGCTCGAAGATGGTGCGTGCCGACTCGATGTCCGCCATGGGGCTCCCCTGTTCGCGCGTGTCCCGGGCCGGACCCGCCCGACGCGGGTGGTCCCGGACGCGGTCACCTTAGCGGAACCGCGCGGCGGCGCGGATCCGGCCCGGGGCCGCTCACCGTCCGTTTCCGTCGGTCTCGCCGGAAGGCGGCGCGTCGTCCGCCGCACGGGTGTCCGGCGGGGACTGGACCGCCCGCAGCAGCAGCACCGAACGCTCCGGCACGGTGATCGCGGCGCCGCCGCGGTGCACACTGCCGGGCGCCTCGCGCTGGTCCTCCCGTGAGGTGTCGACCACCAGCTCGTAGCTGCCGGCCCAGGGCGGTCCGGGCAGCGGGAACCGGATGCGGCCGGCCGCCGCGTGCCAGATCGCCAGGAAGCTGTCGTCGGTCACCCTGACGCCCTTGGCGTCGCGCTGCGGGATGTCGCGGCCGGACAGGAACATGCCCAGGGTGAGGCCGGGTGCGTGCCAGTCGTCCTCGGTCATCTCCCGGCCGTCCGCCGCGAACCAGCCCAGGTCCCGCATTCCCTGCGGACCGTGCCGGCGCCCGGAGAAGAAGGCCCGGCGGCGCAGCACCGGGTGCCGTCCGCGCAGCGCGATCAGCCGGGTCGTCAGCTCCAGCAGCGGCCGCCAGGCCGGGTCCTCCGGCAGTGACCAGTCGATCCAGCTGAGCTCGTTGTCCTGGCAGTAGGCGTTGTTGTTGCCGCGCTGCGTGCGGCCCATCTCGTCGCCGGCCACC
Source organism: Streptomyces sodiiphilus (assembly GCF_039529215.1). NCBI lineage: Bacteria > Bacillati > Actinomycetota > Actinomycetes > Kitasatosporales > Streptomycetaceae > Streptomyces > Streptomyces sodiiphilus. Next base: position 10,437 of record NZ_BAAAMJ010000008.1, read on the forward strand.
AGCATCGGCACCCCGGTGGACAGCAGCAGGGTGGTGAGCATGTTCCGCAGCTGGCGGCGGCGCAGGGCGGCCACCTTCCCGTCCTCGGTCCCGCCCTCCGCACCGCAGTTCCACGACCGGTTGTCGTCGTTGCCGTCCCGGTTGTCCTCGCCGTTGGCCTCGTTGTGCTTCCGCTCGTAGGAAACCAGGTCGCGCAGGGTGAAACCGTCGTGCGCGGTGATGAAGTTGACCGAGGCGTAGGGCCTGCGGCCGCCCCAGGCGTAGAGGTCGCTGGACCCGGACAGGCGGTATCCCAGGTCCCGGACGTCGGGCACCGCCCCGCGCCAGAAGTCGCGGACGGTGTCGCGGTAGCGGTCGTTCCACTCCGTCCACAGCGGCGGGAAGGCGCCGACCTGGTAGCCGCCGCTGCCGATGTCCCAGGGCTCGGCGATCAGCTTGACGCGGCGGAGCACCGGATCCTGGGCGATGACGGCGAGGAACGGGGAGAGCATGTCGACGTCGTGCATGGAGCGGGCCAGCGCGGCGGCCAGGTCGAAGCGGAAGCCGTCGACACCCATCTCCTGGACCCAGTAGCGCAGCGAGTCGGTGATCAGGCGCAGCACGTGCGGCTGGACGACGTGCAGGGTGTTGCCGCATCCGGTGTAGTCGGCGTAGCGGCGCAGGTCGTGGGCCAGCCGGTAGTAGCCGGCGTTGTCGATGCCCTTGAGGGAGAGGGTGGGCCCCAGCTCGCCCGCTTCGGCGGTGTGGTTGTAGACGACGTCGAGGATGACCTCGATCCCCGCGTCGTGCAGGGCCCGCACCATGGACTTGAACTCGCCGACCTGCTGCCCCCGGCTGCCCGCGGCGCTGTAGCCGGAGTGGGGGGCGAAGTAGCCGATGGAGTTGTAGCCCCAGTAGTTGCGCAGGCCGCGGCGCAGCAGGTGGTCCTCGTGGGCGAACTGGTGCACGGGCAGCAGCTCGACGGCCGTGACCCCGAGCCGGCTCAGATGCTCGACGGCCGCCGGGTGCCCCAGTCCGGCATACGTGCCGCGCAGCGCGGGCGGGATCCCCGGGTGGCGCATGGTGAAGCCGCGCACGTGCAGCTCGTAGATGACCGAATCCGCCCAGGGGGTCTTCGGCCGCCGGTCGTCCGCCCAGGTGTCCTGGTCGTGCACGACGACGCCCTTGGGGACGAAGGGCGCGGAGTCCCGGTCGTCCCGGACGGTGTCGGCGAGCTCCTGTTCCGGCCAGTCGCGGGCGTGCCCGTAGACCTCGGCCGGGAGGGCGTACTCCCCGTCGACAGCCCGCGCGTAGGGATCGAGCAGCAGCTTCGCCGGGTTCCAGCGGGCACCGCTCCACGGGTCCCAGCTGCCGTGCACGCGGTAGCCGTAGCGCTGTCCGGGGCGCACCCCGGGCACGAAGCCGTGCCAGATCTCGTGGGTGAGCTCGGTCAGCGGACAGCGGATCTCGCGGTCCTCCTCGTCGAACAGGCAGAGCTCGACGGCGTCGGCGCCGGCCGACCACAGGGCGAAGTTGGTGCCCTCCGTGCCGTCCGGGCCTGCCAGGAAGCGGGCGCCGAGCGGATGCGGACTTCCGGGCCACACTGCCCTCCGCGGCTCCGGCCGGCCGGCCGGGGAGAGCCCGGACGCGGGGCGTGCGCCGTCCACCGGCTGGGCGGGCAGACCGCCCACCGTTGCCGGACCGGTGCCGCCGCGGCCGGCGGCTGCGCGCTGCTCGGGTGCCTGCGACACGTGCCCGCCTCCTGGGGGATCGCCCGGCCGGTGGCCGGGACTTCCCCGGTTCTCCCGGGGTCTCTTCACGGTGGTCCGCCCGCCCTTCGGCAAGGGCCGACTTCGCATGACATTCAATCAGGTTTGTCCCGGAATCGGCGCTTTGCCGCCGCGGCCGCGTCCGTACCCCCCCGGTGCCGCCGGGAACTGCGACGGAACAGTGACAATCCGGGGGTGTTGACACCGAATCAGTGTGATTACCTGGCATGAGAAGCGGCGTTCCCACGGGGTCGAGGACGCCGCTGAGGTGCGCGTGAGGGGAGAACCATGGTGAGGACGCAGCCGGGGAGCCGCAGGGCTTCCGCCGCGGCCACCGCACTGCTCGGGGTACTGCTGCTGCTGGTGACGGCGTGCAGCGCGAGCAGCGAGGCGAGCGAGAAGGCCGGCCAGGGGGGCGAGAAGGAAACCGCCGGGGTGCAGATCGCGATCACCCCCGAGGACGGCAGCCAGGACGTGCCCACCTCGGGCGGCCTGCGGGTCACCGCGGAGGGCGGCACGCTGTCCGAGGTGACGGTCACGGGCGACGAGGACGAGGAGATACCCGGGCGGCTCTCCGAGGACGGGACGGACTGGGAGCCCTCGGAGCACCTGGCCAACGACACCGCGTACACGGTCCGCGCGGTCGGCGAGAACGGCTCCGGCGAGCAGGTGACCGAGACCTCGTCCTTCACCACCGTGGCGGCCGGTGCGACGTTCGCCAGCTCGTGGAACATCTCCGACGGGGCCACCGTCGGGGTGGGCATGTCACTGTCCCTGACCTTCGACACCCCCATCGAGAACACCGCCGCCGTACGGGACGCCATCGAGATCACCACCGAGCCCGAGGTGGAGGTGCGCGGCCACTGGTTCGGCAACCAGCGGCTGGACTTCCGCCCGGAGAGCTACTGGGAGCCGGGCACCGAGGTCGACGTCAAGTTCCGTGTCCGGGGCGTCGAAGGCGCTCCCGGCGTCTACGGCACCCTGCACCGGGACGTGTCCTTCACCATCGGCCGCAGCCAGGTCAGCACCGTGGACATCGACTCCCTGACCATGGAAGTGGTCCGGGACGGCGAGCCGCTGAAGACGATCCCCGTCACCGCCGGCGCGCCCGGCAAGGAAACCTGGAACGGCATCATGGTGGTCAGCGAGCTGCACCAGGAACTGCGGATGGACGGGGCCACCGTCGGCTACGACTACGACATCCCGGACGTGCCGCACGCCATGCGGCTGAGCCAGTCCGGTACCTTCCTGCACGGCAACTACTGGTCCAGCGCCGACACCTTCGGCAGCCGGCTCGACACCCACGGCTGCATCGGCCTGCGCGACGTGCAGGGCCGGGGGGACAGCAGCACCCCGGCCGCCTGGTTCTACCAGAACACGATGATCGGTGACGTCGTCGAGGTCATCAACTCCGACGACAAGCAGATCGCCCCGGACAACGGGATCAACGGCTGGAACATGCCGTGGAGCGAGTGGGGCGCCGGGCAGTAACCCGTCAGCACCGGGAGGCGGCGGGGTGACGCGCGTTAACGCGCGTTACCCTGCCGCCATGACTGTGCATCTGAACGTTGCGGACGGCGTCGGGACCATCCGGCTGGACCGGCCGCCGATGAATGCCCTGGACATCGCGGTGCAGGACCGGCTGCGCGAACTGGCCGGGGAGATCACCCGGCGCGAGGACGTGCGGTCGGTGGTCCTGTGGGGCGGCGAGAAGGTCTTCGCCGCCGGCGCGGACATCAAGGAGATGCGGGAGATGGACCACGCCGCCATGGTGGCCCGCTCGCGGGACCTCCAGGAGGCGTTCACCGCGGTGGCCCGCATCCCCAAGCCGGTGGTCGCCGCGGTCACCGGCTACGCGCTGGGCGGCGGCTGCGAGCTGGCGCTGTGCGCCGACTTCCGGATCGCCGCGGACAACGCCCGGCTCGGCCAGCCGGAGATCCTGCTCGGCCTCATCCCCGGCGCGGGCGGGACCCAACGGCTGGCCCGGCTGGTCGGCCCGTCGAAGGCCAAGGACCTCATCTTCACCGGACGCATGGTGGACGCCGCCGAGGCGCAGTCCATCGGACTGGTGGACCGGGTGGTCCCGGCCGCCGAGGTCTACGAGCAGGCGCACGCCTGGGCCGCGAAGCTCGCCGCCGGACCGGCCATCGCGCTCCGCGCGGCCAAGGAATCGGTGGACGCCGGCCTGGAAACGGACATCGACACCGGCCTGGCCATCGAGCGCACCTGGTTCGCCGGGCTCTTCGCCACCGAGGACCGCGAGCGCGGCATGCGCAGCTTCGTCGAGGAGGGCCCCGGCAAGGCGCGGTTCCTCTGACGCCCGTCGCAGGTGTGTGCGGAGGCGGGGGCCCGCCCGTGCCGGCCGGCGGGCGCGCCGGGCCCTCCCCGCCCGGGCATCGCCGGACGTTCGGGGCATCACGGACGCGCCGCCCCCGCCCCCCGTACCGGCCGTACTCCTCCACTGTCCGCGCATCCCGCCGAACGACCGGCGCCCGGTTCCCGGACCGGCCATGATGGGGGCATGGGAGCAACGGCGGGAGCCCGGGCGCGAGGCATCACGGACATCGACGAACCGGCCGGGTCCGCGGCCCGCTCGGCCGGGGTTCCGGCATCGGCCGAGCTGCGCCTGCCGGCCCGCCCCGAGTCCGCCGCCACCGCGCGCGCCTGGACCCGGGAACTGCTGCAGCAGCACTGGCTGCTGCCTCCCCGCCTCACCGACGACGCGGTGCTGCTGGTCTCCGAGCTGACCGGCAACGTGATCCAGCACACCGGGGCCGAGTTCCTCGGGCTGCGGATCCGCCGACGGCGCGGGTGGATCCGGGCCGAGGTCCGCGACCCTTCCCGTGCGCTGCCCTGCCTGCTGCCCATCCGGGGGCTGGAGACCAGCGGACACGGTCTCTTCCTGGTCGACGCGATCGCCGACCGCTGGGGAGTGGACCTGCTGCCGCGCGGCAAGTGCACCTGGTTCGAGATGAGGGTGACCGGCCGCCGCACCGGCTGAGATCCCCGCCGGTCCGCCCGGCACCCGCGGCCGGACGCGAACGGTCAGCGCCGGCGCCTCCCGGCCGCCCGACGCCGGCGGTCGTTGCACAGCAGGCACCTGCCCCAGCCGGGCGGCAGCGGATCCTGCTTGTCACCGTGGAGCGGGTCCACCGCCCCGCGCGGATGCTCCCGGCAGCCCGTCTCCCCCGGGCCGTCGCTGAGGGCCTGCGCCGCGACCAGCGCCCTGCGCAACGCGTCCACCAGAACCTCGGCCTGCTCTCCCGCCGGCGGCTCCTGGTCGAAGGCGAGGTCGTAGGCGACGCGCAGCGCCGCCTGGAGCTCCTCCAGCTCCGCCTGCTGTTGCCTGACACTCATGGTTCCCACCATAGAGGCGACCACCGACACCGGCGGCGGACGCCCGGCACTGCCGAAAACCCCATGAGAAGTGTCAGTGGCAAAACATAGGATCGCCCCTGATGCCTGCCTCAGCCCCCCACACCGCCGAACCCGCGGCGCCCGCCGCTCGCAAACGCTCCGTCGTCCGCTCCCTGCTGCGCCTGTGGCCGTATGTGCGGCCCGTGCGGTTCCGGCTCTTCTCGGCGGCCGGTGTCGCCATCGTGGCCTCGTCCATGGCTCTGGTCATCCCGTTGATCCTGCGGTGGATGGTCGACGGCCCGATCGCCGAGGGGGACACCGCCGGCATCTGGCTGGGCGGCGCCGTGCTGCTGTCCGTCGGCCTGGCCGAGGCCCTGCTGTTCGGCCTCCGCCGCTGGCTGGTCGCCCGGCCCCTGGCCCGTGTGGAGGCCGACCTGCGCGCCGGCCTGTACCGGCACGTCCAGCGGCTGCCGGTCTCCTTCCACGACCGCTGGTCCTCGGGCCAGTTGCTCTCCCGGGGCACTGGCGACCTGCAGCAGCTGCGGATGTTCCTCGCCTTCCCGCTTACCTTTCTGATCGTCAACGGCACCACCATCGCGGTCGGCTGCGTCATCCTGCTCTCCCTGGACTGGACCCTCGGGCTGATCCTCATCGCACCGGTGCTCCCGCTGATCTGGGTGTGCACGGCCTTCGAGAAGAAGTACTCGCTGGCGGCCCGCCGCGCCCAGGACCAGATGGGCGACCTCACCACGGTGGTGGAGGAGGCGGTCCTCGGCATCCGGATCATCAAGGGATTCGGCCGGCACCGCAGCCAGGCCGAGGCGTTCCGCGCGCTCTCCGGAAAGCTGCGCGGCACCGAACTGGGCAAGGCCAGGCTGCTCGGCTGGATCCTGGCGGTCATCATGATCGTCCCCGAGTTGTTCCTGGGGGCCGCGCTGGTGGTGGGCGTCGTGCAGGTCGCCCAGGGCACGCTCACCGCCGGGACCCTGGTCGCCTTCACCGCCATCGCGCTGGCACTGCGCTGGCCGATCGAGTCGATCGGCTTCATCCTCGCGATGTGCAACGAGGCCGCCACCGCCGCCGACCGGTACTTCGAGGTGCTCGACTCGGAGATCCCGCCCGAGCCCGCAGCGCCCGGGTCCGCCCCGGCCGCGGTCCGGACCGCGCCGGAGGGCCGGACGGGCGACGGGCTGCGGTTCGACGGCGTCGTCTTCCGGCACCCCGACGCACCCCCCGGCAGCCCGCCCGTCCTGGACGGCATCGACCTGCACATCCGCAGCGGCGAGACGATGGCGCTGGTGGGGGCCACCGGCAGCGGAAAGACCACGCTCACCGCGCTGGTCCCGCGGCTGCACGACGCCACCTCCGGCACCATCACACTGGACGGCACCGACATCGCCGCCCTCCCCCGCCACGAGGTGCGCCGCCGGGTCGCCATGGCCTTCGAGGAGCCCACCCTGTTCTCCGCGACCGTCCGGGAGAACGTCATGATGGGCGCCGGTCCCGGAGCCGACGAGGAGGAAGAGCGGGCCGCCTTCGAGCGCGCCCTCGCGATCTGCCAGGCCACCGAGTTCGTGCACGCGCTGCCCCACGGCCCCGAGACCGAGGTCGGCGAGCAGGGGCTGAGCCTGTCCGGCGGGCAACGGCAGCGCCTCGCCCTGGCCCGGGCCGTGGTGGGCCGCCCCCGGTTCCTGGTGCTCGACGACCCGCTCTCCGCGCTCGACGTGCACACCGAGGCCCGCGTGGAGGCCGCCCTGCGCGACGTCCTGGCGACCTCGACCGCGCTGATCGTGGCGCACCGGCCGTCCACCGTCATGCTGGCCGACCGCGTCGCACTGCTCTCCGGCGGCCGCATCGCGGCGGTCGGCACCCACGCCGAACTGCTGCGGAGCAGCCCCGAGTACCGCTTTCTGATGACCGGAGAGCGGCAGGAGGTGTCCGTCCGTTGACCACCGCAGTCACCGACCGGCCCGAACCGCGCGAGGGCGCCGGCGCCTCCCCCGGCGGTCCGCAGGCCGCTCCCGATCCGGTCGCCGACGACGACCTTCCCGCTCCGCGCGGCGCCTCCCGCAGGCTACTGGGCTCCCTGCTGCGCCCGCACCGGGGTTCCGTGCTGCTGGTGGCGGTGCTGCTCCTGCTGCAGCAGGCGGCGGTGCAGGCGGGCCCCCTGCTGATCGCCCTGGCCATCGACCGCGGGGTGCCCGCCGTCCGTGCGGACGACTTCGGCCCGCTGGGCGTGCTGGCCGCCGTCTACCTGGTGTGCGCGCTGGGAGCCGGGCTGCTGCTGTACGCCTTCGTGCGGCTGGCGGCGCGGGTCAGCCAGAACGTTCTGCTGGACCTGCGCGGCAGGATCTACCGGCACGCCCAGGCACTGAGCCTGGACTTCCACGACCGGTACACCTCGGGGCGGGTGATCTCCCGCTCCACCAGCGACGTCCAGTCGCTGCGCGAGCTGCTCGACGAAGGGCTGCAGGAGCTGCTGACCGTGGTGGTGTCGGTGGTCTACATCACCGCGCTGCTGTTCTACCTCGACTTCGGGCTGGGAGCGGCGGCCCTGCTGTCGTTCTACCCCGTCTACCTCCTGACCCGCAGCTACCGCCGGCGGGCCGGCAAGCTGTTCCGGCAGCGGTCCACCGCCATCGCCTCGGTCATCGTGCGGTTCAACGAGACGCTCGGCGGCATCCGGCCGGTGCAGGCCTTCCGCCGCGAGAAGGCGAACGACTCCGCCTTCGAACGGCTCAACCGGCACCACCAGCAGGTCAACGGCAGCACCATCCTGGAGATGGCGCGGTTCGTGATCACCTCCCGCATCATCGCCAACGTCACCCTGGCCGTCATCGCGCTGTGGGGCGCCCACCGGGTGGCCGCCGGGGATCTGGCGCTGGGCGTGCTCGCCGCGGGCGTGCTGTACGTGCGGCGGCTGTACGACCCGCTCGACCGGTTCGCGATGATCCTCAACTACTACCAGTCGGCCTCCGCCTCGCTGGACAAGATCGCCGGGCTGCTGGCCCAGAGCCCCGACGTGCCCGCGCCCCGGGACCCGGTGCCGCTGCCGTCCCGCACGGCCTCGATGCCCGGCCGCGAGGTCGTCTTCGACCAGGTCTCCTTCTCCTACCGGACCGGTGGTGAGGTGCTGCCGCGCTTCTCCCTGACGCTGCCGGCCGGACAGACCGTGGCCGTGGTGGGCGAGACGGGGGCGGGCAAGTCCACCCTCGCCAAGCTGCTGGCCCGGTTCTACGACCCGACGCTCGGCCGGGTCCTGCTCGACGGCGTGGATCTGCGCCGGCTCACTCCGGCCGACCTCAGGCGCGGGGTCGTGATGGTGACGCAGGAGGCGTTCCTGTTCTCGGGCACGGTGGCCGAGAACATCGCCATCGGCAAGCCGGAGGCGAGCCGGGAGGAGATCGAGCGGGCGGCGAAGGCGATCGGTGCCCACGAGTTCATCGCCGCCCTGCCCGAGGGCTACGACACGGATGTCCGCAAGCGCGGCGGGCGGATCTCGGCCGGCCAGCGGCAGCTCGTCGCCTTCGCCCGGGTCCTGCTCGCCGACCCGGCGGTGGTGATTCTCGACGAGGCCACCTCCTCGCTGGACGTGCCCGGTGAGAAGGCGGTGCAGGACGCCATGACGACGGTCCTCAAGGACCGCACGGCCGTCGTCATCGCCCACCGGCTGTCCACCGTGGAGATCGCCGACCGGGTGCTGGTGATGGACGGCGGACGCATCGTCGAGGACGGTTCCCCACAGGAACTGATTTGCGGCGGCGGACAGTTCTCCGGCCTGCACCGCGCCTGGCGGGACAGCCTCGCCGGCTGACCGGCGGGGCGGGTCCTGCCCGGGCGCGGTCAGCGGAAGAGCACGCCGGGGGTCTCGGTGACCGCCTCCTCGGGCTGGGCGACCAGGCCCAGTTCGGCGTCCGAGACCAGCAGGGGGTGCGCCGGCAGGATGCGGACGGTCCAGCCGAAGGGCCCGGCCCGGTCCAGTGCCAGCTTGCCCTCGTACGTCCAGCGGCCGGAGATGTCCGGCCCGCCGGCCGGCTCCAGGTCGACGGTCACCGGGTCGGTGAGCCGGTCGTCTCCGTCCACCCGGCCGCCGGCGGCCTGCACCCGCACCGCCTCCGGTTCCAGATCGCCGAGCGCGACCCGCACCCGCAGCGACAGCCTGCCGCCGAGCGCCGCCGGCTCCGGTCCGGTGCCGACGTGGTCCACGGCGACCCGGGGCCACTCCCGGCGCAGCCGGGCGGCATAGCCCGCCAGCTCCCGGGCGGCCTGCGGGCCGTGGGCCCGGTGCGCGGCGGCGGCCGGGGCGTAGAGCTCCTCGACATAGGTGCGCAGCATCCGCTCCGCCGTCACCATCGGCCCCAGCCGTTCCATCGTGGCCCGGACCATCTCCAGCCAGCGCCGCGGCAGCCGGCCCCCGTCCGGTCCGCGCTCGTAGAAGCAGGGGGCGACCTGCTCCTCCAGCAGGGTGTACAGCGCCGTGGCCTCGACCGCGTCGCGCCGGGCGGGGTCGGCGGCCGCCGGGCCGTCGGCGGTGGGGATCTCCCAGCCGAAGTCCGGGCCGTACCACTCGTCCCACCAGCCGTCGCGCACCGACAGGTTGAGACAGCCGTTGAGAGCCGCCTTCATGCCGGAGGTGCCGCACGCCTCCAGCGGCCTCAGCGGGTTGTTGAGCCACACGTCGCAGCCGGCGTACAGCGGCAGCGCCATGGCCATGCCGTAGTCCGGGAGAAAGACGATGCGATGCCGGACCCCGGGGTCGTCGGCGAACCGCACCAGCTCCTGGATGAGCCGCTTCCCGCCCTCGTCCGCCGGATGTGCCTTGCCCGCCACCACGAGCTGCACCGGCCGTTCGGGGTGGAGCAGCAGGGCCCGGAGCCGGCCGGGATCGCGCAGCATGAGGGTGAGGCGCTTGTAGGCCGGGACGCGCCGGGCGAAGCCGAGGGTGAGCACGTCCGGGTCGAGGACGTCGTCCACCCAGCCGAGCTCGGCCTGTCCGGCGCCGCGCTGCGTCCAGGAGGTGCGGACCCGGGCACGCACCTCGTGCACCAGCTGTTCGCGCAGCGCGCGGCGCAGGTCCCACAGCGCCGCGTCGGACAGTTTGCCGGTGCGGGCGCGCAGCACCGCGTCGTCGGTCCAGGTGGGGGCGTGCACGCCGTTGGTCACGGAGGTGATGGGCACCTCGGCGGGGTCGAAGCCGGGCCACAGTCCCGCGAACATCTCCCGGCTCACGCCGCCGTGCAGGGTCGAGACCCCGTTGGCGCGCTGGGCGGTGCGCAGCCCCAGGACTGCCATGTTGAACGAGGGAGGCTCCTCGCCCGCGGTCGTCCCGCCGCCGGGCGCGGCGGACCCGGACGGCTCCCGGCCCAGGGCGAGCAGCTGCTCGCGGTCCAGGCCAGAGAGTTCGGCGCCCTGCCCGAAGTGACGGGCGACCAGTTCCTCCGAGAAGCGGTCGATGCCGGCCGGGACCGGCGTGTGGGTGGTGAAGACGGTGCCGGCCCTCACCGCCCGCAGCGCGGCGTCGAAGGGAAGGCGGGCCGCCTCGCCCAGCTCGCGGATCCGCTCCGGGCCGAGAAAGCCTGCATGGCCCTCGTTCATGTGGAAGACCTCGGGCTCGGGATGCCCGGTGATGCGGCAGAAGGCGCGGACCGCGCGGACGCCGCCGATGCCCAGCAGCATCTCCTGAAGCAGGCGGTGCTCGCTGCCCCCGCCGTAGAGCCGGTCGGTGACGTCGCGCTCGGCGGGGGCGTTCTCCGCCAGTGCCGAGTCGAGCAGCAGCAGGGGCACCCGGCCGACCTGGACCTGCCACACCTGGGCGTACAGGGTGCGGCCGCCCGGCAGTGCGAGGCTCACCCGCACCTGGTTGCCGTCGGGGCCGGTCAGCTCCACCAGCGGCATCTCGTACGGGTCGAGCACCGGGTACTGCTCCTGCTGCCAGCCGTCGGGCGACAGGCTCTGACGGAAGTAGCCGTGACGGTAGAGCAGGCCGACACCGATGAGCGGGACGCCGAGGTCGCTGCCGGCCTTGAGGTGGTCCCCGGCGAGGATTCCCAGTCCGCCGGAGTACTGCGGCAGGGCGGCGGTGATGCCGAACTCGGGCGAGAAGTAGGCGATGGCGCGGGGCAGCCGCGGGTCGTCCGCCTGCTGGTACCAGCGGGGGCCGGTCAGGTAGTCCCGCAGGTCCTCCTGGGCGAGCCGGAGCTGCCTCAGGAAGGACCGGCGGCCGGCCAGTGCGGTGAGCCGGTCGGCGGTCACGTTGCTCAGCAGACGCACCGGGTCGCGGCCCGCGGCCCGCCAGCCCTCGGGGTCGACGGATCTGAGCAGTTCGCGGCTCTCGGGGTGCCAGGACCAGCGGAGGTTGAGCGCCAGCTCCTGGAGGGGGCCGAGGGGGTCGGGAAGGACGGGACGTACGGAGAAACGACGGATGGCCTTCACAGCTCGACGGTAGACCGGGCATATCGCCCCGCACCGCACCGCTGCGCCCGATTGCTGAGGAACGGCGCCGATAACCACCCGCACGGGGAACCCCGCGCCCGGATGCGCGTGTCCCCGCCCTGCGGGGCGGGGACACGCGCACGGCTCACGCCGGGTCCGCCGGACCGCTCTCCTCGCCGGTCCCTTCGCCGGCCTCCTCCTTCAGGAGGGTGGGGGCGAGCTCGGCGGTGGGCCGCAGGGTGCCGTCGGCGATCTCGGCCGCCCAGTGGCAGGCCACCTTGTGCCCGTCGCCGAGGTCCCGCAGTTCCGGGCGCTCGGTGGTGCACAGCGTGTCCTGCTTCCACGGGCACCGGGTGTGGAAGCGGCAGCCGGCCGGCGGGTTCGCCGGCGAGGGCAGGTCCCCCAGCAAAAGGATCCGCTCCCGGGTGTCCTCGACCTCGGGGTCCGGGACCGGCACGGCGGACATCAGCGCACGGGTGTAGGGGTGCTTCGGCGCGGCGTACAGGTCGTCGCTGGAGGCCTCCTCCACCAGGGCGCCGAGGTACATCACCCCGATGACGTCGGAGATGTGCCGCACCACGGCCAGGTCATGGGCGATGACCAGGTAGGTCAGGCCCATGGACTCCTGGAGCTCCTCCAGCAGGTTGATCACCTGGGCCTGGATGGAGACGTCCAGCGCGGAGACCGGCTCGTCGCAGATGATGACGTCCGGCTCCAGCACGAGCGCGCGGGCGATGCCGATGCGCTGCCGCTGGCCGCCGGAGAACTCGTGCGGGTAGCGCGAGAGCGCGTTGGCCGGGAGACCGACCCGGGTGAGGATCTCCCGGATCCGCTCCCGGCGCTCGCCGCGGTCGGCGCCGATGCCGTGCGCGGCCATGCCCTCGGAGAGGATGGACTCGATGTTCTGCCGGGGGTTGAGGCTGCCGAGCGGGTCCTGGAAGACCATCTGGAGCCGGCGCCGCGAGCGGCGCATCTCCTCCTCGGGGAGCCCGGCAAGGTCGGTGCCGTCGAAGACGACCGCGCCGGAGGTGATGTCGACCAGCCGCAGGACGGCCCGGCCCAGCGTGGTCTTGCCGCAGCCGGACTCCCCCACCAGGCCGTAGGTCTGGCCGGCCTCGACCGCCAGCGACACCCCGTCCACGGCGTAGACGTGCCCGACCGTGCGGTCGAAGACGATGCCCTTCTTGACCGGGAAGTGAACCTTCAGGTTGTCCAGTTCCAGCAGGCTCATGCCCCGTCCTCCTTCTCCAGCACGTGGTGTCCGGGCGCCTTCGCGGGCGGCACCGGGTGGACGCAGCGGACCTGGTGGCCGGGCTGGTGCGGTTCGGTCAGTTCGATGGTGCCCTGCAGGCACTCCAGGGTGTAGAAGTCGCAGCGCGGCGCGAACGCACAGCCGTCCCGCCAGGCGATGGTGTCGTTGATGGAGCCGCGGATGGGGGTGAGCGGCTCACCTCGCGGCGCGTCCAGCCGGGGGATCGAGCCGAGCAGGCCGTGCGCGTAGGGGTGGGCGGGCGCGGCGAACAGCGGCCGCCGGCCGGCCGCCTCCACGACCTTCCCGGCGTACAGCACGTTGACCTCGTCGCACAGGCCTGCCACCACGCCGAGGTCGTGGGTGATCATCAGCAGGGCGGTGCCCTCCTGGTCGACCAGCTCCTTCAGCAGCTCCAGGATCTGGGCCTGGATGGTGACGTCCAGCGCGGTGGTCGGCTCGTCGGCGATCAGCAGCCGCGGGGCGCAGGCCACCGCCATCGCGATCAGGGCGCGCTGCCGCATGCCGCCGGACAGCTGGTGCGGATACTCCTTCAGCCGCCGGGTGGGGTCGGGTATGCCGACCCGGTCGAGCAGGTGGGCGGCCTCCTTGCGGGCCGCCTGGCCGCGCAGGCCGCGGTGCCGGGTGAGGATCTCGGTGACCTGGAGGCCGATCGGCACCACCGGGTTCAGGGAGGACAGCGGGTCCTGGAAGATCATGGCGAGCTGTTTGCCGCGCAGGTCCCGCAGCGCGGAGTTGCTCATCCGCAGCAGGTCCTGCCCGTCGAAGTCCGCCCGGCCCCCGGTCCGCACCCCCTGCCGGGGCAGCAGCCCCATGAGCGCCAGCGAGGTGACGCTCTTGCCGCAGCCGGATTCCCCGACCAGGCCGACGACCTGGCCCTGGTCGACCGAGAAGGACACGCCGGACACGGCGGTCACGTCGCGCCGGCCGCGGCCGGTGAACGTCACCGTCAGTTCGTCCACGGAAAGCAGTGGCATCAGGTCAGCTCCGCAGTTTCGGGTCGAGCGCTTCCCGCATGGCCTCGCCCAGCAGGGTGAAGCCGAGGGCGGTGATGATGATGCCCAGCGCGGGATAGACGGCCATCATGGGCGCCTGGTCGAAGAACCGCTGTGCCTGGGCGAGCATGACGCCCCACTCGGGCTGGGCGGCGTCCGGGTTGCCCAGGCCGAGGAAGGACAGCGCGGCGGCCTCGATGATGGCGGTGGCCAGGGCGAGGGTGGCCTGGACGATGACCGGGCCGAGCGAGTTCGGCAGCACGTGGGCCATCACGATCCGGCGCCGGCGCACGCCGAGCGCGCGGGCGGCCAGCACGTAGTCCGAGCCGCCCTGGGCCAGCATGGAGCCGCGCAGCAGCCGGGCGAAGATGGGGATCTGCACCACACCGACGGCGATCATGACGGTGGTCAGGGACTGGCCGAGGATCGCGGCGATGCTCACCGCCAGCAGCAGCGAGGGCAGCGCCAGCATCATGTCGATGACGCGCATCAGCACGGCGTCCAGCCGCCGGCCCCAGGCGCCGCCGAGGGAGAGGGCGGCACCGGAGACACCGCCGATCAGCGCTCCCACGGTGAAGCCGATCAGGGTGGCCACGACACCCACCAGCAGCGTCTGCCGGGCCCCGACCAGCAGCCGGGACATCTCGTCGCGGCCCAGGTGGTCCAGGCCCAGCCAGTTGTCGGCACGGGGGCCGATGAACAGGCCCTGGTTGGGGAAGACCTCGCCGCGCCAGAGCTGGGCGGTGGGGCTGTAGGGGGCGATCCACGGTCCGATCACGGCCAGCACCACGAACACCGCGATGATGCTCGCGCCGATGATGGCCATCTTGCTGGACCGCAGCCGCCGCAGGGCCTCCACCCACAGGCTCGCGCCGCCGGAGGTCTCGGTGGCGGCGGTGAGCTCGGCGAGCCGGTCGATCTTGTCGGTCTTCGTGCTCATCAGTGCACCCGCACTCTCGGATCAATGACGCTGTACGCGAGGTCGACCAGGAGGTTGATGAGGACGTAGGTCAGCGCGATGAACAGGATGAAGCCCATGAGCACCGGGTAGTCGCGGGCGTCGATGGCGATGCGTATGAAGGAGCCGATGCCGCCCCAGGCGAACACCGACTCGGTCAGCACCGCTCCGGACAGCAGGCCGCCGGTGAGCAGGCCGACCGCGGTGATCACGGGGAGGAGGGCGTTGCGCATGACGTGCCGGGCCCGCACCACCCGCTGGTGGAGTCCCTTGGACTCGGCCGTGCGGACGTAGTCCTCCTGGAGGACCTCCAGGACACTGGCCCGGGTCATCCGGGTGATGATGGCCAGTGGGATGGAGGAGAGCGCGATGGCGGGCAGCACCAGGTGCATCAGCGCGTCCCAGGACGCGTCCCATTCACCGGTCAGCAGACCGTCCAGCACATGGAGGCCGGTCACTTCCGTGGCGTTGATGCCGGTGGACTGGCGTCCCACGCTGGGGAACCAGCCGAGGTTCACGGCGAAGATCGCCTTGAGGATGAAGGCGAGGAAGAACACCGGAATGCAGATGCCGATCAGCGATCCGGAGACCGCCGAGACGTCCAGCCAGTTGCCGCGGCGCTTGGCCGCGAAGTAGCCGAGCGGGACACCGACGAGAATGGCGATGATCATCGCCGCGATGCCGAGTTCGACAGTGGCCGGGAAACGCTGGGTGAACTCCTCCCAGACCGGGCGGCCGGTGCGGACCGAGGTGCCCAGGTCGAGTTCGGCCAGCCGCCGCATGAAGCGGCCGTACTGGATCCACACCGGCTGGTCCAGCCCGAGCATGGCTTCGACCTGCCGCCGGTCGGCCGCCGTGGCGCGTTCCCCGAGCAGGGCGGCCGCCGGGCCGCCGGGCAATCGGTTCAACCACAGGAACAACAGAACCGACAGACCCAGCAGCGTGGGGATGAGCTGCAGCAGTCTGCGGACGATGAGACGCAACACCCCGGTGCCGCCCCTTTCTTACGATTCACGCTCAGCAGTCCGCCCGGCCACGGATGTGCCGTGGCCGGGCGGACCTGGGCAGACGCGTCCTACTTGAAGGAGATCTCCGCGAAGTTCTCCTGCGTCAGCGGGGAGACGTTCGGCGGGTTCACGTTGTCGGCGAACGCGATGGACGGGGGCGAGGAGGAAATCGGGACGCCGGGCAGGAAGTCCATGACCAGCTCGTTGATCTCCTCGTACATGGCGACCCGGGTGTCGACATCCGGCTCGACGGACGCCTCGGCCAGCGCGTCGAAGATCTCGTCGTTGCGGAAGCCCCACTCCTTGGAGTACCCGTCGAACCAGGTGCCCAGGAAGTTGTAGGCGTCGTTGAAGTCACCGGTCCAGCCCAGCAGATACAGGTTGCATCCGCCGTCGCGGGTGGTGTCCAGGTAGTCCGGGGTCCACTTCATGGGCCGCGGCTGGACGGTGATGCCCACCTCTTCCAGATCGGCCTTCATCAGCTCGAACAGGTCGGCCGGGGCCGGCATGTACGGGCGGGTGACCTCGGTCGGGTAGCAGAACTCCAGGGTCAGGTCCTCGGCTCCGGCCTCGGCGAGCAGCTCACGCGCCCGCTCGGGGTCGTAGTCGTAGAGCGTGACGTTGTCGGAGTAGCCGTCGACGGTGTCCGGGACGAACTGGGTCGCCACCACGCCGCCGTCCGGCAGCTGGGTGTTGACCAGGGTCTCCCGGTCCAGGGCGTGCGCGATGGCGGTGCGCACGTCCAGGTCCTCCAGGGCCTCGTGGCTCTCCTGGGTGATCGCCATGTAGAAGAGGTTGAACACGCCGCGGACCGGGACCTGGAAGCCCTCGGACTCCAGGGTGTCCACGTCCGCCGGAGCGACCAGGTCGTAACCGTGGATCTCGCCGGTCTGGAGCGCCTGACGGCGGGCACCCTCGTCGGAGATCGTGCGGAAGACGATGCGCTCGACGCCGGCCTCGTCACCCCAGTAGTCGTCGAAGCGGTCGATGGTCACCTCGCCGTTGCCCTTGTCCCACTTGGAGAGCTGGAACGGCCCGGTGCCGGCGATGGTGCCGGCCTCCTGGCTGTAGTCGGGCATGTTGATGGCGTCGCCCTCACCGGTGGCCTCGTCCTCGGCGTACGCCTCGAGGGACTTGGGCGAGTGAATGGCGAAGGCGGCCAGCGAGAACGCGCCGGGGTAGACGGCGGAGGGCTGGTGGAGGTTGATGACGGCGGTCAGCTCGTCCGGGGCGTCGCAGCCGGCGAAGTTCGCGTCGGGGATGTCCTCGCCCTCGTTCTGGGCGAAGCCGCCGAACTCGGCCTGCCAGTAGTACGACAGCGCCTTGGACTGGTAGGTGCCGGTCCAGTTGTACCAGCGCTCGAAGTTCTGGCAGACGACCTCGGCCGTCAGCTCCTCGCCGTCGTGGAACGTCACACCCTCACGGAGGTTGAACGTCCACTCGGTGCCCTCGGCGTTCTGCTCCCAGGTCTCGGCCAGGCCACCGACCAGTTCGGAGCCGCCGGACTCGTGGTCCAGCAGGGTCTCCAGGACCTGACGGGAGATCCGGAAGGTCTCCCCGTCGCTCGCGAGCGACGGGTCCAGGGATGCCGGGTCCCCGGCCGCGCCGAAGACGAAGGTCTCCGATGCGCCGCCGTCGGCGCCATCGTCGCCGCGCTCGCTGCTGCAGCCGGTCGCGATCACGCCGATCGCGAGCGTGGCAGCCAGCGCCGAGACGGCTTTTGTTCGTGCAATTCGCATCGTCCACCTCAGGGGTCGGTGGTGTGGTCGGGCGTGTTGGACGTCCGCACATTACTGCGCATCTACATAGTTGTGAACGGGCTGCCGGACGGTGATACCGAGCTGAGACCAGCCCCGGGCCCGGTATTCGGCAACCGGGCCCGGACCTGCGGCGACAGCGGACAGGACGGTTCGCGCCGGGGCGCGGGAAGCAGGCGTGCACGGCTCCCTGCAAGAGCGCCATCGGACCCCGGCACCGCCCCGTCTTCTCCGCCGGACGCCCGCCGAGGCCTCCGGAGCACCGCCAGATGTCAACACCCTGCCTCATACACCCCCACACGGGTGAACGCGCACTGGAGCCGCCACGCCCCCGGGCCACGAGGCGGCCACCGAGCAGATACAAAGGACAAAGCCCCATAAAAATGACGAAAATAGCCACCCCGACCCTCCAGGTGATCCCCCATGATCGGTCGCATCCCTGTTCTGGACATCCAGCCGCTCGTCGACTGCGGGCGCCGCCCGGCCAAGGCCGTTCCGGGCGAGACCTTCCAGGTCACTGCCACCGTCTTCCGGGAAGGGCACGAGGCGGTCGGGGCCAACGTCGTGCTGCGCGACCCGCGCGGCCGCAGCGGCCCGTGGATCCCGATGCGCGAACTGGCGCCCGGCACCGACCGCTGGGGCGCGGACGTCACCCCCGACGCCGAGGGGCGCTGGACCTACGCCGTCGAGGCCTGGGGGAACCCGCTGACCACCTGGCGGCACTGTGCCTCGGTGAAGATCCCGGCGGGCGCCGACACCGAGCTCACGCTGGCGGAGGGGGCACAGCTGCTGGAGCGGGCCGCCGCGGGAGTGCCCCGCAGCGACGGCCGGCGCCTCCTCCTGGACACCGCGCGGACGCTGCGGGACACCTCCGTGCCGGGCGCGACCCGACTTGCCGGCGCCCTGGCTCCGGAGGTCACCGCCGTTCTGGACCGCCACCCGCTGCGCGAGATGGTGACGACCTCCCGGCCGCTTCCGCTCGTGGTGGAGCGTGAGCGGGCGCTCTTCGGCTCCTGGTACGAGATGTTCCCGCGCTCGGAGGGCGCGCGCGCCGGCGACGCGGGCTCGGCTCCGGTCTCCGGAACCTTCCGCACGGCGGCCCGGAGGCTGCCGGAGATCGCCGCGATGGGATTCGACGTCGTCTATCTGCCGCCCGTCCATCCCATCGGCCGTACCTTCCGCAAGGGGCCGGGCGGCGCCCTGACCGCCGGACCGGATGACGTCGGCTGTCCCTGGGCAATCGGTTCCGAGGACGGCGGACACGACGCGCTCCACCCCGACCTGGGGACCTTCGCCGACTTCGACGCCTTCGTGGCCACCGCCCGTGAGCTCGGAATGGAGATCGCGCTGGACTTCGCCCTCCAGTGCAGTCCCGACCACCCCTGGGTCAAGGAGCATCCCGAGTGGTTCCGCAAGCGCCCGGACGGCTCCATCGCCTACGCCGAGAACCCGCCCAAGAAGTACCAGGACATCTACCCGGTCGACTTCACCGAGGACTTCCGCGGGCTGGTCACCGAGTCCGTGCGCATTCTGCGGCTGTGGATGTCCCACGGGGTGCGGATCTTCCGGGTCGACAATCCGCACACGAAACCGGTGGTGTTCTGGGAGAAGGTGATCGGCGAGATCAACCGCACCGACCCCGACGTCATCTTCCTCGCCGAGGCGTTCACCCGGCCCGCGATGATGCACACGCTGGCCGCGATCGGATTCCAGCAGAGCTACACGTACTTCACCTGGCGCACCACCAAACGCGAGCTCACCGAATACCTCACCGAGCTCAGCGGCCCCGCAGCGGCCTGGATGCGCCCCAACTTCTTCGTGAACACCCCGGACATCCTGCCCGTCCACCTGCAGAGCGGTGGCCGCCCCGCCTTCGAGACGCGGGCAGTGCTCGCGGCCACCCTCTCCCCCTCCTGGGGCATGTACGCCGGCTACGAACTGTGCGAGGCCACCCCCGCGGCGCCCGGCAGCGAGGAGTACGCCGCGTCCGAGAAGTACGAGCTCCGCCCGCGCGACTGGCAAGCCGCCGAGCGGGAGGGCACCTCCATCACCGAGCTGATCGGGGCCCTCAACCGGCTGCGCAGGCGGCACCCCGCCCTGCGGCAGCTGCGTGGTCTGCGCTTCCACCGCACCGACAACGAGCACATCCTGGCTTACTCCAAGCGGACCCGGACACCACACGCCGACACGGTGCTGATCGTGGTCAACCTCGATCCGCACGATACCCACGAAGCAACGGTGTCGTTGGACTTGCCGGAGCTCGGACTCACGCCCGCGCAGGCGGGCGGAGCCGAGCCCTTCCCGGTGCTCGACGAGCTGACCGGGGAGACCTATCACTGGGGCAGGGACAACTATGTGCGGCTGGAGCCGGGCCGTAGGGACGCCTACGCCTCGTCGGCTCACATCTTTGCTCTGCGACCGTCCTCACCGACCGGAGGGTCACCCAACCATGAGCGTCAATGAGCCGGTCCTCGACATGTTCGAGGACACGCCCGCCCGCGACCGCGACCCCGAGTGGTTCAAGCGCGCGGTCTTCTACGAAGTCCTCGTGCGTTCCTTCCAGGACAGCAACGGCGACGGAATCGGCGACCTGAAAGGCCTCACCGCCAAGCTGGACTATCTGCAGTGGCTGGGCATCGACTGCCTGTGGCTGCCGCCCTTCTTCGAATCACCGCTGCGTGACGGCGGCTACGACGTGTCGGCCTACACCTCCGTACTGCCGGAGTTCGGCAACCTGGCCGACTTCGTGGAGTTCGTGGACGCCGCGCACCAGCGGGGCATCAGGGTCATCATCGACTTCGTCATGAACCACACCAGCGACCAGCACATGTGGTTCCAGCAGTCCCGCAGCGACCCCGACGGCCCCTACGGGGACTACTACATCTGGGCCGACGACGACAAGCGGTACGCCGACGCGCGCATCATCTTCGTCGACACCGAGGCGTCTAACTGGGCCTTCGACCCGGTGCGCAAGCAGTACTACTTCCACCGCTTCTTCTCGCACCAGCCGGATCTCAACTACGAGAACCCGGCCGTCCAGGAGGAGATCATTTCCGCCCTGCGGTTCTGGCTGGACCTGGGCATCGACGGCTTCCGCCTGGACGCGGTGCCCTACCTGTACGCCGAGGAGGGCACCAACTGCGAGAACCTGCCGGCCTCGCACGCCTTCCTCAAGCGGGTCCGGGCCGAGATCGACGCGCACTACCCGGACACCGTGCTGCTGGCCGAGGCCAACCAGTGGCCGGAGGATGTCGTCGACTACTTCGGCGACTTCGACCGGGGCGGCGACGAGTGCCACATGGCGTTCCACTTCCCCGTGATGCCGCGCATCTTCATGGCGGTGCGGCGCGAGTCCCGCTACCCGGTCTCGGAGATCCTCGCCAAGACCCCGCAGATCCCCTACGGCTGCCAGTGGGGCATCTTCCTGCGCAACCACGACGAGCTGACCCTGGAGATGGTCACCGACGAGGAGCGCGACTACATGTACGCGGAGTACGCCAAGGATCCCCGGATGCGGGCCAACATCGGCATCCGGCGGCGCCTGGCCACCCTGCTGGACAACGACCGCAACCAGATCGAGCTCTTCACCGCACTGCTGCTGTCGCTGCCCGGCTCGCCGATCCTCTACTACGGCGACGAGATCGGCATGGGTGACAACATCTGGCTCGGCGACCGGGACGCGGTGCGCACCCCCATGCAGTGGACGCCGGACCGCAACGCGGGCTTCTCCTCCTGCGATCCGGGCCGGCTGTTCCTGCCGGTGATCATGGACCCGGTCCACGGCTACCAGGTCACCAATGTCGAGGCCGCGATGAGCTCACCGGCGTCGCTGCTGCACTGGACCCGGCGCATGGTGGAGATCCGCAAGCAGAACCCGGCCTTCGGGCTGGGTACCTACACCGAACTGCCCTCCTCCAACCCGGCCGTTCTCGCCTTCCTCCGGGAGCACGAGGACGACGTCGTCCTGTGCGTGCACAACTTCTCCCGGTTCTCCCAGCCCACCGAGCTGGATCTGCAGGCATGGGCGGGCCGCCATCCGGTGGAGCTCATCGGCGGCGTCCGCTTCCCCCCGGTGGGAGACCTGCCGTACCTGCTGACCCTGGCCGGCCACGGCTTCTACTGGTTCCGGCTGCGCAGGCCCCCGGCCGGCTGACGGCGTCCACACGGCGTCGCTCTCCACGGGTCCGGGAGACCGTCCCGGACCCGTGGGACGGCGTCCGCGCCACCGGCCCGCGCCCCGGCACAGTCCCACATGCGCGACGGCCCTCACTCGCACGGCCGGTCCTTCGCGACACGTCCCCCGCCATCGGACGACACAAGCCGACATCCGGGACACTTTCAGCATATCTTCAGTGTGCCCGGGGAAAGGACGCCATGTCGGAAAGCTCCTCGCCCCGGACGGCTCCGCCCCCGCTTCCCTTCACTGCCGCCGCTGACGGCGGTGCGCTGCTGCGGTCCCTGACCGGGCTGCTGGCGCGCTGGCTGCCCCGGCAGCGCTGGTTCGCCGGAAAGGGCCGTCCGCTGGGCGGTCTCACGCTGGTCTCCGTCACGGAAGTGCTGCCCTGCCGGGCGGACGGCACCGTACCGGGGCTGCTGCACCTGCTGGTTCGCACCCTCCCCGGCCGGGATCACCGGCCTCCGGCCGCCCAGCAGGTGCCCGCTCCTTCCGCCGGAGCCCCCGGGGAGGCCGGCGACGACTGCTACCAACTGCTCCTCGGGGTGCGTCCGGTACTCCCGCCGGCGCTCGCCCACGCGCTCGTCGGACGCCCCGCGGACGGACCTCTGCACGGCCGGTCCGTGTACGAGGCGCTCGCCGACCCCCGGCTGGCCTCACTGCTGCTGGAACGGTTCCGCACCCCCGGCACCCTGGGCCCGCTCTCCTTCTCCCGCGCACCGGGCAGCGCGATCCCCACCGCCCCGCCGGCCCGGCTGCTGGACGGCGAGCAGACCAACTCCTCCGTCGTCTACGGCACCTCCCACATTCTGAAGGTGTTCCGCCGGGTCAGTCCCGGGATCAACCCGGACCTGGAACTCCCGCTGGCCCTGGCCCGGGCCGGCTGCACCCGGGTGCCGGCCCCCTCGGCCTGGTTCGAGGCCGCCGGCCCGGACACCGGCACCGACCCCATGACGCTCGGCGTCCTCCAGCCCTACCTGCCCGGCTGCGCCGACGGCTGGCAGCTCGCCACCGGCGCACTCGCCCGCCGCGCCGATTTCGGGGCCGCCGCGCACTCGCTCGGACGCGCCACCGCCGAGGTGCACACCGCGCTCGCCGGTGCGCTGCCCACCCAGGTGCTGCACCGCTCCCAGCTGGAGCAGACCGCCACCGCCATGCACGAACGGCTGACCGCGGCCACCGCCGCGGTCCCCGCGCTCCGCCCCTACCGCGCGGGGCTGCGCCGCTCGTTCGAGGCACTGGCCGACTTCGCCCGGCGCGGTGGCCGCTGCACCGCACAGCGGCTGCACGGCGACCTGCATCTGGGCCAGGTGCTGCGCCCGGCCGGCCCCGACGGCGGCACCGGACGGTGGACGGTCATCGACTTCGAGGGGGAACCCGCCAGTCCGCTGGCCGAACGCCGGCGCCCGCAGCCGCCGGTCCGGGACATCGCCGGGATGCTGCGTTCCTTCGACTACGCCGCCTGCCAGCACGTCGCCTCGGGACCGTGGGCCGAGGCCTGGGCCCGGGCCAGCCGGACCGCGTACTGCCGCGGCTACGCCGAGGCCGGCGGAACCGACCCGCTGGGCCAGCCCGAACTGCTGCGCGCCTACGAGACGGACAAGGCCGTCTACGAGGTGCTGTACGAGGCCCGGCACCGGCCCGGCTGGCTGCACGTCCCGATGTCCGCCATCCGCCGGCTGGCCGCCCTGCCGCCGGCCGGAGCGCACCGCTGACCAACCCGCCCCCGCCCGCTCCTCACCGCCACTGCCCCGGAGGTCATCCGCCGTGCGACCGCACACGTCCGCCACCCGTCCCGAGCCCCTCCCCCTCCCGGCCGGCCGCAGCGCGCCCGTGCCCTCCGCTCCCGCGGGTCCGGCGCCCGGCTCCCGGCCGCTGCTGAAGGGCACGCGGGCGGCCGCCGCCCTGCCCGCGGAGGACCGCGTCCGGCTGCTGGCCGGGGAACACCACGACCCGCACGCGCTGCTGGGCGCCCGCCGCGCCGAGGGGGGAGTGCTGGTGCGGACGCTGCGCCCGCACGCCCGGGGCGTCACGGTCCTCGCCGCCGGACTGCGCGCCCGCCTGGCCGCGGAGGGCGACGGGCTGTTCGCCGCCGTGCTCCCGCTGGAGGAGATCCCCGCCTACCGGCTGCTGGTGGACTACGGCGAGGACGTGCCCGCCCACGAGACGGGCGACCCCTACCGGTTCCTTCCCGCGCTCGGGGAGTTCGACCTGCACCTGATCTCCGAGGGCCGGCACGAGGAGCTGTGGAAGGCCCTGGGGGCCTGCCCGATGACCCATCAGGGCGAGCGGGGCACCCGGTTCACCGTGTGGGCACCCAACGCCCGCGGGGTGCGGGTCACCGGCGACTTCACCCACTGGGACCCCACCGGACACCCCATGCGCTCACTGGGATCCAGCGGGGTGTGGGAGCTGTTCGTGCCCGGCGTCGGTCCCGGCACGCTCTACAAGTTCGACATCTGCCGGCCCGACGGCTCGCACACCGTGCGGGCCGATCCGATGGCCCGCCGCACCGAATGCCCGCCGGCCACCGCCTCCGTCGTGCATCCCCTGGACGGCTACCGCTGGGGGGACGGCACCTGGATGGCCGGCCGGGGCGCACGCTCCTCGCACACCGCCCCCGTGTCCGTCTACGAGGTGCACCTGCCGTCCTGGCGGCCCGGACTCTCCTGCCGCGAGCTGGCCGATGAACTGACCGCCTACGTCACGGACATGGGCTTCACGCACGTCGAACTGATGCCGCCGGCCGAGCACCCCTTCGGCGGCTCGTGGGGCTACCAGGTCACCGGCTACTACGCCCCCACGGCCCGGCTGGGCACCCCCGAGGACCTCAAGTACCTGGTGGACCGCCTGCACCGGGCGGGGATCGGGGTGCTCATGGACTGGGTGCCGGCCCACTTCCCGAAGGACGACTGGGCACTGGCCCGGTTCGACGGCACCGCGCTGTACGAGCACGCCGACCCCCGCCGGGCCGAGCACCCGGACTGGGGAACGCTGGAGTTCGACTACGGCCGCAAGGAGGTCCGCAACTTCCTGGTCGCCAACGCCGTGTACTGGTGCGAGGAGTTCCACATCGACGGCCTGCGGGTCGACGCGGTGGCCTCGATGCTCTACCTGGACTACTCCCGCGAGGAGGGCGGCTGGAGTCCCAACGCGCACGGCGGGCGGGAGAACCCGGACGCGGTGGCGTTCCTGCAGGAGATGAACGCCACGGTCTACCGGCGCTGTCCCGGCGTGGTGACCGTCGCCGAGGAGTCCACCGCCTGGGACGGGGTCACCCGTCCCACGCACCACACGGGCCCCGGCGGCTTCGGCGGGCTGGGCTTCGGCTTCAAATGGAACATGGGCTGGATGCACGACTCCCTGGTGTACATGTCCAAGGATCCGGTGCACCGCGCCCACCACCACGACGAGATGACGTTCTCCATGGTGTACGCCTACTCGGAGAACTACGTGCTGCCGATCTCGCACGACGAGGTGGTGCACGGCAAGCAGGCGCTGGTATCCAAGATGCCCGGCGACTGGTGGCAGCGGCGCGCCAACCACCGGGCGTACCTCGGGTACATGTGGGCCCACCCGGGGAAGAAGCTGCTCTTCATGGGGCAGGAGTTCGCCCAGGGCGCGGAGTGGTCCGAGGCCGAGGGGCCGCAGTGGTGGGTGCTGGACCCCGGATACAGCGCGGCGGGCGACCACCGCGGGGTCCAGGACCTGGTGCGCGACCTCAACCGCGCGTACCGGGCGACCCCGGCACTGTGGCAACGGGACACCGACCCCGGCGGCTTCCAGTGGATCGACGCCGGTTCGCACCGGGCCCGGGAGGACAACGTGCTGTCCTTCCTGCGGTTCGCCGCCGACGGATCCCCGCTGATCGTGGTCTGCAACTTCTCGCCGGTGGTCCGCCACGGCCACCGGCTGGGCGTGCCCGCCGGCGTCCCGGCCTGGACCGAGGTGCTCAACACCGACGCACGACGGTACGGCGGCAGCGGCGTGGGCAACGGCGAGGCGATTCCCACCAGGCCCGTCCCGTGGCACGGCCGGGAGGCCGGCGTCCTCCTCACCCTGCCTCCGCTCGCCACCCTGTGGCTGCGTCCGGTCGGCTGACCGGCCGGACGCGCGGACCCACCGGCCCGGGACCGGCGCGCCGGTCCCGGGCCGGGCTCAGCCGCCCTGTCCTCGCGGGGTGCCGCAGCCGGGGCAGAACGCGGCGCCGGCCGGCAGGTCCGTGTGGCAGGACGCGCAGGCGTCCTGCTGGGCCAGCCGGTGTCCGCAGCCGTGGCAGAAGGCCCCTCCCCCGGTCTCGGTGGAGCACTGCGGACACACCAGCTGGCGCGCGGTGTCCACGTCGTACCGGGCGCCCTGGGCCTCGCCCGCCTGCTGGGCCTGCTTGGCCGCCTCCCGGTTCAGCCCCCGGCGCTTGGCCGCCAGCACCTCCGCCGCGGTGTCCGGGGCACACTTCAGGCACAGGCCCTGGTCGGCGTCCCAGCACCGGCCGCAGACCTGGCCGGTGCACCGGGCGCAGCGGCTGAAGTGCCGCTGGGCGCTGTCCACGGCCCGCCCGAACGCCTCGTCACGGGCCTTGCCCCAGCCCGCGCCGGCCAGCCCGTCCGCCGCGCGGCTGAGGGTGTGGCCGGTCTGCCCGCCGAGCAGGCTGCGGGCCATTCCGGCGCCGCGCCCCAGCCAGCCGGCCGCCCGGCCGCTGCCGTACGGCTCGAACGGCGACCGCCAGGCGTCGCGGCAGCGGGAACAGGAGAACTCGAACTGGAATCCGGCCTCCGTTCCCTGTCTGCGGGACAGGTCGCGGTAGTTGCGGCTGAACGCGGTCTCGCCGGTCATATCGTCTCTTCTCCCCCGGTTCTGCCCGTCATCTCCATACGACGGGCACACAGTTGGCCACGAGTGTAGGGCCGGACGGGGAGAATGCGGCAGGTGCGGTCCCGCCGCTCCCGCCCGGCCCCGCGGTCACCCGGCGTCCCGGTAGTAGGGGTCGGCGACGGTGCCCTGCCGCGTGGCGGTGTCGTACCGGTACACCTCCCGGCCGGAGACGAAGACCCGCAGGGCCCGGCTCATCACGTCCAGCGGGTCGCCGGACCAGATCACCACGTCCGCGTCCAGCCCCGGCCGCAGGGAGCCCACCCGGTCGTCGAGGCCCATGATCTCGGCGGGGTTGACGGTGATCGAGCGCAGCGCCGTCTCCCGGTCCAGCCCTTCCTTGACGCAGAGCGTGGCCTGGTGGACGAGGAAGTTGACGGGGACCACCGGGTGGTCGGTGGTGATGGCCAGCTTGACCCCCGCGCGGGCCATGATGCCCGGGTTGGCCAGCGTCCGGTTGCGCACCTCGACCTTCACCCGGGTGGTGAACAGCGGACCGGTGATCACCGGTATCTCCCGGCGGGCGATCTCGTCGGCCAGCAGATGACCCTCCGTCCCGTGGTTGATGACCAGCCGGTAGCCGAACTCGTCGGCCAGCCGCATCGCGGTGGCGATGTCGTCGGCCCGGTGGGTGTGCTGGCACCAGGGAATCTCCCGGTCCAGCACCCGCACCAGCACCTCCAGGCTCGGGTCACGCTCGAAGGGGGTGCCCTCGGCCAGCGCGTGGTCCCGCTTGGCCCGGTAGTCCTGGGCCCGGGTGAAGGCGTCCCGGATCACCGCCGCGACTCCCTGCCGGGTCGAGGGCAGCTGCTTCTTGTCGCCGTACACGCGCTTCGGGTTCTCGCCGAGCGCGCTCTTCACGCTGACCGGCTCCCGGATCAGCATGTCGTCGACGCTGCGTCCCCAGCACTTGACGGCGACGGTCTGCCCGCCGATCGGATTCCCGGAGCCCGGCTTGATGACGGAACTGGTCACCCCGCCCGCGAGCGCGTCGGCGAAGCCGGTGTCGGCGGGGTTGATCGCGTCCAGGGCCCGCATCCGCGCGCCGTTGGGATCCGTCATCTCGTTGGTGTCCTGGCCCGCCCACCCCTCGGCCTCCTCGTGCACCCCGAGGTGGCCGTGAGCCTCCACGAAGCCGGGAAGGACCCAGTTTCCCGAGGCATCGACGGTCCGGGCGCCTTCGGGGACCGTCACCTCCGCCGCGGGTCCCACGGCGGCGATGCGGCCGTCGCTGATGAGGACCGTGCCGCCGTCGATGGGGTCTCCTGCGACGGGGACGATGTATCCGTTCGTGATTGCTGTATCGACCATGGCCAGCAACCTAACCGTTCCCCCGGCCGGGCGGACCGGGCCGGGGGCGACAGCGAGCGCGGGAGCGCCGCGAATCCGCCGTGCCCCCCGTTCGCGGCCGCGGGGCGCCGCGGCGGCCCACCCCCTCCTCGCCCGGCCGGGCGAGGAGGTGATGAGGGCCGGTCAGAAGACGGCTTCGGTCTCGTCCATCCGCTGCTGCGGGACCGTCTTCAGCACGGCCGTCGCGTCGAACAGCGGTGCCATCACGATGTCGGTTCCGCTGAGCGCGGTCATCATGCCGAACTCGCCCCGGTGCGCGGCCTCCACGGCGTGCCAGCCGAACCGGGTGGCCAGCACCCGGTCGTAGGCCGTCGGGGTGCCGCCGCGCTGCACATGACCGAGGATGACCGGCCGGGCCTCGTAGCCCAGACGCCGCTCCAGCTCCACGGCGAGCTGGTTGCCGATGCCGGTGAACCGCTCGTGGCCGTACTGGTCGATCTCACCCTTCCGGTAGGGCATCTCGCCCTCGGCGGGCGCGGCTCCCTCGGCCACGCAGATGACCGCGAACTTCTTGCCGCGCGCGAAGCGCTCCTCGACCATCTTGCACAGGCCGTCGACCCGGAAGGGACGCTCGGGAATGCAGATGCCGTGCGCGCCGCCGGCCATCCCGGACTCCAGGGCAATCCAGCCGGCGTTGCGGCCCATCACCTCCACCACCATGATCCGCTGGTGGGACTCGGCGGTGGTCTTCAACCGGTCGATGGCCTCGGTGGCCACGCCGACGGCGGTGTCGAAGCCGAAGGTGCGGTCGGTGGCGGAGATGTCGTTGTCGATGGTCTTGGGCACTCCGACCACCGGGAGGCCGGCATCCGACAGCATCCGGGCCGCGGTCAGGGTCCCCTCGCCGCCGATCGGGATCAGCGCGTCCAGGCCGAGCTCCTGGCGGAGCTGCTCCGCGTTGTCGCACGCCTCGCGCAACCGGTGGCGCTCCAGCCGGGCCGATCCCAGGATGGTCCCGCCACGGGCCAGAATGCCGCTGACGGCGTTGATGTCGAGCTCCCGGTAGCGGCCGTCCAGCAGCCCCTTGAAGCCGTCCTCGAACCCGATCACCTGGTCGCCCCGGTCCACGACGGCGCGGTGCACGATCGACCTGATCACGGCGTTGAGGCCTGGGCAGTCACCGCCGGCGGTGAGGACTCCGATGCGCATGAGGACTCTCTCCTGGTCGCTGGTCTGGGTGGTCCGGCCGCATCCTCGGGGCCAGCCGGATTCTTTCACGGCCCGCGGGCCCCGTTGAACGCGTCACACTCCCCACATTGTCCCCGGTGGAGCGGACGCGCGGGTAAGGTCAAGAGTACGGACGTTCCGTTATGGGGGATATGCGGCGCGGGGCGCGGCCCTGCCGTCCGGACGGGCGCGGCGGCAGGAACCGAGGAGAGGGCGCAGGTGGGCCAGGCGGAGAGGACCGGGCGGTGACCCGCAGCGTGTACGTGACCGGGATCGGCCGCGGTGACGGCCGGCAGGTGGTCGAGCTCGGCATCATGGAACTGCTGACCCGTCAGGTCGACCGGGTGGGGGTGTTCCGCCCGCTGGGCCACGACGGCACCGACCCCGTGCTCGGTCTGCTGACCGGCCGCTACCGGCTGGGCCCGGGGGACCACGCGACCGGGATGAGCTACGCGGAGGCCGCCGCACTGCAGGCCGACCTCGGCACCGACGAACTGATCACCCGGCTGGTCGACCGCTTCCACACCGTGGCCCGGGACCACGAGGCCGTTCTGGTGCTGGGCACCGATTTCGCCGACACCGGGCTCCCGGCCGAACTGGCGCTCAACGCCCGGCTGGCCAACGAGTTCGGCGCGGTCGTCCTGCCGGTGGTCGGCGGTCTCGCGGGTCCGCCTCCGGCAGGCGGCACCGGCCGCAGGGGGCAGAGCGCCGAGGCGCTGGTCGCCGAGGTGCGCAACGCGCACGACGCCTACACCTCGCTGGGCTGTGAGGTGCTGGCCACCGTCGTGAACCGGGTGTCCGACAGTGAGGCCCTGCGTGCCGCGCTGTCGCTCGGGGAGCAACTGCCCGAACCCGTCCACGTCGTGCCCGAGGACCCGGCGCTCTCCGCACCGACGGTCCGCCAGATAGCCGACGCGCTGGGCGCCCGGGTGCTCCAGGGCGATCAGACCGGCATGGCCAGGGATGTGCGCGACTTCGTCTTCGGCGGCGCGACGATCCAGTCCTTCCTTCCCGCGCTCACCGAGGGCTGCCTGGTCCTCGCCCCCGGGGACCGCGCCGATCTGGTCATCGGCGCGCTCGCCGCGCACTCCGCGGGCTCCCCGCCGATCGCCGGCATCCTGCTCACCCTGGACCTGCACCCGGGCCGGGAGACCCTGTGGCTGGCCGAGCGGCTGGCCCCGGGGACCCCCGTGCTGCTGGTGCCCGGCGGCTCCTTCAGGATCGCCACCGAGCTCTCCGGGCTGGAGGGCCAGCTGACCGCGGCCTCACCGCGCAAGGCGGAGATCGCGCTGGGCCTGTTCGAGTCCCATGTGGACACCGCCGCGCTCAGCCGGCGGCTGTCGGTCGTGCGCAGCGACCGGGTGACGCCCATGATGTTCGAGCACGAGCTGATCGAGCGGGCCCGTACCGACCGCCGCCACGTGGTGCTGCCCGAGGGCACCGAGGAGCGGGTGCTGCGCGCCGCGGAGGTGCTGCTGCGCCGCAACGTGTGTGATCTGACCTTGCTGGGCGAGGAGACGGCGGTGCGCAAGCGGGCCGCGGATCTGGGCCTGGACCTGCGGCTGCTGAGCGCGGACGAGGTGGCGGCGGAGGACGGCGTCACCGCCCGGGTGGTGGACCCCCAGACCTCCCCGCTGCGCGAGCGGCTGGCCGAGGTCTACGCGAAAGCGCGCCGGCACCGGGGAGTGACCTACGAGCTCGCCTACGACGTCGTCTGCGACGTCTCCTACTTCGGCACTCTGATGGTGCACGAGGGGCTGGTGGACGGCATGGTCTCGGGGGCGGCGCACTCCACCGCGGCGACCATCCGGCCCGCCTTCGAGGTGATCAGGACCAAGCCGGACACCTCGATCGTGTCCTCCGTCTTCTTCATGTGTCTGGCGGACAAGGTCCTGGTCTACGGGGACTGCGCGGTCAATCCGGAGCCGGACGCCGAGGAGCTGGCGGACATCGCCATCCAGTCCGCCGCCACCGCGCGGCAGTTCGGCGTGGAGCCGCGCGTCGCCATGCTGTCGTACTCGACCGGTGACTCCGGCTCGGGCGCGGAGGTGGACAAGGTCCGCCGGGCCACCGAACTGGTCCGCGAGCGCCGCCCGGAGCTGCTGGTGGAGGGACCGATCCAGTACGACGCGGCGGTCGAGCCGGTGGTGGCGGCGGCCAAGCTGCCCGGCTCGGAGGTCGCCGGGCAGGCGACGGTGCTGATCTTCCCCGACCTGAACACGGGGAACAACACCTACAAGGCGGTCCAGCGCTCGGCCGGCGCGGTCGCCGTCGGACCGGTCATGCAGGGGCTGCGCAAGCCGGTCAACGACCTGTCCCGCGGTGCCCTGGTGCAGGACATCATCAACACTGTCGCCATCACGGCCGTCCAGGCACAGGGCGACCCCCCGTCGGAACGGAAGGAACCCCCCGCGTGACCGGTCTCCCCGCCCGGGCGAGCTGCGTACTGGTGCTCAACTCGGGTTCGTCGTCGGTGAAGTACCAGGTACTGGACATGGACGGCCCGTCCCGCGCGGCGGCCGGGCTGGTGGAGCGCATCGGGGAGCGCGGCGCGCGCCTGGTGCACCGCACCGCCGACGGCGGCGAGCGGGTCCGGGAGACATCGGTGCCCGGCCACGAGGAGGCGCTGCGGCTGATCGCGGAGGAGCTGGACACGGACGGGGTGGGTCCCGCCTCGCCGCGGCTGGCGGCCGTCGGACACCGGGTGGTGCACGGCGGGCCGGTGTTCAGCGAGCCACGGCTGATCGACGACGAGGTGCTGGCCGAGATCGAACGGCTGGTGCCGGTGGCGCCGCTGCACAACCCCGGGAACCTCGCCGGCATCCGCACGGCCCGCTCGCTGAATCCGGACCTGCCGCAGGTCGCGGTCTTCGACACCGCCTTCCACACCACGATGCCGGAGCACGCGGCGCGGTACGCCATCGACATGCGGACCGCCGACGAGCACCGGATCCGGCGGTACGGGTTCCACGGCACCTCGCACGCGTTCGTGTCGCGCCGCACTGCCGGGCTGCTGGGGCGGGACCCGTCCGAGGTGAACGTGATCGTGCTCCATCTGGGGAACGGCGCCTCGGCGTCCGCGGTGGCCGGCGGCCGGTGCGTGGACACCTCCATGGGGCTGACCCCCTTGGAAGGGCTCGTGATGGGTACCCGCAGCGGTGACATCGATCCGGCGGTGGTCTTCCACCTGTCGCGGGTGGCGGGAATGTCCGTCGGGGAGATCGACACCCTGCTCAACCAGCGCTCCGGCCTGCTGGGCATGTGCGGGGACAACGACATGCGGGAGATCCGCCGGCGGGTCGAGGAGGGCGACTGGGCGGCCCGGCTGGCGTTCGACGTGTACGTGTACCGGATCAAGAAGTACATCGGTGCCTACCTGGCCGTCCTGGGCCGCGTGGACGCCGTGGCGTTCACCGCGGGCGTCGGGGAGAACAACCCCGCCGTGCGGGAGGCCGCGGTGGCCGGGCTGGAAGGGCTGGGCATCACGGTGGATCCGGAGCTGAACGCGGCGCCCGGGGACTCGGCCCGGCTGATCTCTCCGCAGGACGCCGCGACGGCGGTCGCCGTGGTGCCCACGGACGAGGAACTGGAGATCGCCACACAGGCGTTCGCCCTGGTCAACGGCTGACGCCCGGCTACATTATTCAGGCACGGAACAAATCGAATAGGATCGCTTCCATGCGCCGTTCCAAAATCGTCTGCACGCTGGGTCCCGCCGTCGACTCCTTCGAGCAACTCAAGACGCTGATCGACGCGGGCATGAACGTAGCCCGCTTCAACATGAGCCACGGCAGCCACGCGGAGCACGAGGACCGGTATCACCGGCTCCGCAAGGCGGCGGAGGAGTGCGGCCGCCCGGTGGGTGTGCTGGCCGATCTCCAGGGCCCGAAGATCCGGCTGGAGACCTTCGCCGACGGTCCGGTGGAGCTCTCCCGCGGGGACGAGTTCACCATCACCACCGAGGACGTCGAGGGCGACCGGACGATCTGCGGCACCACCTACAAGGGGCTGCCGGGCGACGTCTCCAAGGGCGAGACCGTCCTGATCAACGACGGCAACGTCGCCCTGCAGGTCACCGAGGTGGACGGCCCGCGGGTGCGGACCATCGTCATCGAGGGCGGGGTCATCTCCGACCACAAGGGCATCAACCTGCCCGGCGTCGCCGTCAACGTCCCCGCGCTGTCCGAGAAGGACGTCTCGGACCTGGAGTTCGCCCTGCGGATGGGGTGCGACATGGTCGCGCTCTCCTTTGTCCGCAGCGCCGCCGACGTGCGCGACGTGCACCAGGTGATGGACCGGGTGGGAATCCGGGTGCCGGTGATCGCCAAGGTGGAGAAGCCGCAGGCGGTGGAGAACATGCAGGAGGTGGTGCTCGCCTTCGACGGCGTGATGGTGGCCCGCGGCGACCTGGCGGTGGAGTACCCGCTGGAGAAGGTCCCGATGGTGCAGAAGCGGCTGATCGAGATGTGTCGCCGCAACGCCAAGCCGGTGATCGTGGCGACCCAGATGATGGAGTCGATGATCACCAACTCCCGGCCGACCCGCGCCGAGGCCTCCGACGTGGCCAACGCCATCCTGGACGGCGCGGACGCGGTGATGCTCTCGGCGGAATCGTCGGTGGGACAGTACCCGGTCGAGACGGTGAAGACGATGTCCAAGATCGTGGTGGCCGCCGAGCAGGACCTGCTCTCGCGCGGTCTGCAGCCGCTGGTGCCCGGCAAGAAGCCCCGCACGCAGGGCGGCTCGGTGGCCCGGGCGGCCTGCGAGATGGCCGACTTCCTCAACGGCAAGTCCCTGATCGCCTTCACGAAGTCCGGCGACACGGCGCGCCGGCTCTCCCGCTACCGGGCGGTCCAGCCGATCCTGGCCTTCACCACCGAGCGGGCGACCGCCCATCAGCTCACCCTGAGCTGGGGCGTGGAGAGTTTCCTGGTGCCGCATGTGGACCACACCGACGAGATGGTCGACCTGGTCGACGCCGAGTTGCTGAAGCTCAACCGCTACAACGAGGGCGACATCATGATCATCACCGCCGGCTCTCCCCCCGGAGTGGCCGGCACCACCAACATGGTGCGTGTCCACCACCTGGGTGGCGGCCAGGGCGTGTGAACCTCGGCGCGACCGCCGCGGGCCCGGCTCCCCCGCCCTCCGCCGGAGGGTGAGGAAGCCGGGCCCGCGGCGTTCCGCGGTGTCAGCCGTGGGTCATGTACTGGCGCATACCGGGTATCGTCAGCTCCCCGCCGAACTGGCCGGCCTGCGTCACGAACACGTCCGTGAAGTGCGCGATCGGGATGTCCAGGGGCGGCTGGTGCTCGGGGTCGAAGACGATCGGGATCAGCCCGAAGAGCTTGCCCTCCAGCTTTTCGGTGTACATGGTGACCTTGCCGTTGCGGAAGGTCGAGTTGCTGCCGTCGGCGGCCTGGACGTGGTACCGCAGGCCGTCCTCACCGTTGACGATCTGGTGCAGGTTGCCGATGTCCAGCCGGTCGGCGGTGAACTTCAGCACCTGCTTGACGGAGCCGTTCGCCGTGCTGACGTTGACGACGCCGTGGTACTTCAGGCCGCGCAGCGTGAGGTACTTCGCGTCCAGGAACCACGCCTCGTCGGGCAGCACCACCGGGGTGGCCTCGTCCTCCCCGGGGACCTCCATCGTCTCCGGGCAGGGGAACGGCACCTTGCCGTCGGCGTCGGGTGCGAAGGGATCGGCTTCCTCGGCCTCGTCCGTCTCCGGCTGCGTGTCCTCCCCCGCGGCCTCCTCACCGGCCGGTGAGGACGGTGCGGGCGCGGGCTCCCCGGTGGGCGATCCGCCCGCCGGGACGGTCTCCGGCGTCCCGGCCTCCTGCTGCCCGGCGGAGGGCGCAGGACCGGGGGTCGCGGCCGGCTCCTCGGCGGGCACCTCGGCGGCGGGGGTCTCCTCCCCCGGCTCGCTCTTCTTCCTTCCTCCGGTGAAGAAGTCCGTGACGTCCTGGCCGAACTGCTCCAGGCGAGGGCCCAGCCCCAGCGGGTCCAGCGGGTTCCGCTCGGGCTCCGCTGCGGCCTCCGGCTCCTGCTCCGTACCGTCGCCGGCCGGCTCCCGGGGCTCGGTGGTCTCCCCCTGGGTGTCGCCGCCGGTCCCGGCTTCCGGGGAGGGCGAGGGCGCCGTCCGCTCCGGTGTGCCTCCGCCGTCCGCCGCACCGTCCTCGCGTCCGGACTCCGCGGCGGCCTCCTCGGCCGCTTCCTCCACGGCGGCGTCCTGTGCGGACTCCTGCTCCGCGGCGGCGTCGCGCTCCTCCTCGGTGACGTCCGGCATCTCGACGCACGGACCGTCCCGGAACGGGTTCTCCGGCTGCTGCTCCGCCTTGGCAAGGGGAGAGCCCACCCCCATGCCGAGCAGCATCGCGGACGGCATGACCGCCAGCGAGGCGGCCCTGCCCACAGGTCTGTTCAGTCGCTTCAGCAACGACTTCCGCTCGGCGGCGTGCCGCGCGCCCTCACGCCCGGCCGGTCCGTCACTCGGCACGATGCCTTCCCTTCCCCTGCTCCGTCGATATCCCCGTGAAGCCGTCCAGGGCACTGCCCGTGCCGCGGACCGGCCCGGCGGGCGTCCGGGGGGCCGGTGCGGCCCCCTCCTCCCGCTCCTCCTCACGCTCTCCCGGCGCCCAGGCGATGGACATGCCGCCACCGCACATCGCCAGGAGAAAACCGACCACGAACCCGCCGAAGTTCGAGACCACCAGCGAGACCAGTGCGAGCAGGATGGCCGCGACGCCGGCGAAGATCCGGGCGTGCCGCTGGAACCACATGGTCAGTCCCAGGACGACCAGCAGCACGCCGATGACCAGCGAACCGCCGCCCGCCGTGGTGGCCATCCGGATGGTGACCTCGCCCAAAGTGACGTTCGCGTAAGGGAAGTACCCGATGGGCAGCCCGGCGAGCAGGGTGAACAGTCCGGCCCAGAAGGGCCGCTGCCCTCTCCAGTCCCGGAACGCGGCGCGGCCCCGGGCAAGGCGTGAGGCGGTGCTCGGTTGATCAGTGGTGGTGCTCATTGCGCGGAACTCCCTGGGTGGCGCAGAACATCGGCGGATCGTGGGGAGGCCCGGGGGCCCTGCCGGTGGCGGGGGTCCGCACGACCCCCGCCACCGGTGGTGGTGCTTACCGTCAGTAGCACTCGTTCTTGCCGCGGTGCAGGCTCATGTTGAGCCCGTTGAGCTTGAACGTGCCTGCGGAAGTGGCCCACGCGGTCTGCTTCACGTCGGTCAGCACGGCCTTCTCGGCCTGCTGGGCGAAGGAACCCGGCACCCGGTGCTCCCCGGCCTTGGGCTTGGGGCCCTTGGTCAGGTGGTCCGAGCTCACACCGATGTCGATGTTGGTGAAGGTCGCGTTGGCGTTCAGGTCGGCGATGTCGATGAAGAGGTTCTTGGCCTCCACCGGCTTGTGGCCCTTGCCACCGGCGCCGAGCTTGACGGTGATGTCACCGATCACCGGCGCCGGAACCACCACCGACTGGCACAGATTGGTGATCGTGGCCTGGTTGAAGGCCGAGACCGCCACCGGGACCATCTCGTCGTCGTGCTTGATGTTGACGGCGCCGTACTGGCTGAAACCGGTGCCTTCGAGCCGGTCGGTGGTGACCTTGAACTGCTGGCCGGAGACCGCGAACGACGCGGCGAGCGCGCCCTGGGACAGGGCGACACCTATCGCGGCGGTGGCGGCCACACTGGGCACCATGACCAGCCCGAACCGCTTCCATCTGGTGCCGCCACGAGCCTGTGACTCCATGACTTTCCTCCTTCTCGGACAAACATCTCCGGCCCTCGCCGCCCGGGGTCCGTGGACCGCCTCGGAGCCTGGAGAGGAGAAGCGCGATGCCCCCGGGGAGCTCCCCGGGTGACAGTCACTGGCCGCGCGGGGCGCAGCCCCCGGACAGGTCCCGCCGGCGGCGGGAACCCCCCTGTGCCGGAGCCGACACGTGACCCATGTCGGCTCGGCCGATCGTGGTGCATCTCACCGCACCGCACAAGGGGCTGGTTACTAACGAGTAATGAGAGCGTCCGGGCAGGCCGCGACACCCCCGCCGGTATGCACACAGCGTGAGGAGGAGAGAGGCGGACAGGCGGTGCTCAACCGGGCGAAACATCCGGGAAACGCGCCTGTCACTTCACCGAGCGTGAGCGGCGGCCGCTAATGCCAAGATTTGGTAAAACGCGGCCGCCGCCTGCCGTCCGGGCCGGACAGTCTCAGAAAAGCACCCGGGCGAGCGCGCCACGGGCAGCGGTCACCCGCGGATCCTCGGGACCGACCACCTCGAAGAGCTCCAGCAGCCGGAGCCTGGCCTGCTCGCGCTCCTCGCCGGCGCAGCGCCGCACGGTGTCCACCAGCCGGCCGAACGCGTCCTCGACATGGCCGCCGACCAGGTCGAGATCGGCCACCACGAGCTGTGCGGCGGCATCGTCCGGGCGGTCCGCGGCGTCCTTGCGGGCGCGCTGGGCGTCCACCCCCTGCACCCTGCCCAGCAGCTCGGCCTGGGCGAGACCGAGACGGGCCTCGGCGTTCTGCGGATCCCCGTCCAGCACGTTCCGGTAGGCCTGCACCGCGCCGCCGAGGTCGCCCGCGTCCAGGGCCGCGTGGGCAGCGGCCAGCACCGGGTCCTCCGGCGGCTCGGGCGGACCCTGCTCGCCCGGCTGCGCCTGCCCGGGCTCCACACGGGCGCCGGCAATGCCGAAACGCTGCTCGGCCGCCTGGATCAGCTGGTCCAGCACCTGGCGGATCTGCGCCTCGGGGGCAGCGCCCTGGAACAGCGGCAGCGCCTGGCCTGCGATCACGGCGAAGACGGCGGGGATGCCCTGCACACCGAACTGCTGGAAGAGCATCTGGTTGCGGTCGACATCGACCTTGGCGAGCACGAAGCCGCCGGCATACTCCTGGGCGAGGCGCTCCAGCAGCGGGCCGAGCTGCTTGCAGGGCTCGCACCACTCCGCCCAGAAGTCGATGACCACCGGGACCTCGGCGCTGCGCTGCAGCACCTCGCGCTCGAAACCGGCCTCGTCGACATCGATCACCAGCTGGGCGGCACCGGCGGCCTGCTGCCCGCCGGGCTGCGCTGCGCGCTGCGCCCGGGCCCGCTCCGCCTTCTCCTTGGCCTCGGCGGCGGCCTTCACCGCGGAGAGATCGACTGCTCCGCTCATGGACATGTTGCGTGGCTGCATGAGACCAGTCTCCCCCCTTCGCGGCGCGATTCTGTACGCCGACCCTTACGCTACGGGTCGTAGCGTATTACGGCAAGCCCCCTACTCGCCGGTAAGGTTCCGCCATGGCATCTCCACCCGAGAACCGGCCGCGCGGCGCGGGCCGGCCCCGCAGCGCGGCGGCGGACCGGGCGATCCTGTCCGCCACCCGCTCCGCCCTGGTCGAGCTGGGCTGGTCCGCGCTGACGATGAGCGCCGTGGCGAGCCGTGCCCAGGTGGCCAGGACCACGCTCTACCGGCGCTGGCCCGGCAAGAGCGAGCTGGTCGTGGACGCCGTGGCGGACCTTTTCGACGAACGCCTGGAGCTGCCCGACCGGGGCAGCCTGGCGGCGGACATCGAGTGGGTGGTCCTGCGTTTCGCCGCGCTGCTGGAGCAGCCGGAGACGAAGACCGGCCTGATGGCGGTCCTCGCCGAGGCCACCCGTGACGAGGCACTGCGCGCCCGCATCCGCTCGGCCATCGTGGGCAGGCAGAAGGCGCTGGTGCTGCGCGGCCGGGCCCGCGCGCAGGACCGCGGAGAACTGGCCCCCGACCCGCCGGGGGACGCCGGGGCCCGGCAGGCCGCCCGTACGGTGGACCTCATATTCGACGTGGTGGCCGGCTCGGTGATCCACCGGGCGCTGGTGAGCAGCGAGCCGGTGGACGAGGACTGGGCCAGGGACTTCGCCGCACTGGTGACCGGCGGTCTCACCGGGGCCGGTCCGCGGACCGGCTGACGGCCTCGCGCCGGGCTTTCTCCCGGCGCCGGGTGCGCCGGTGCCCCTCGCCCGGCGGGCCGGGCGGCCGCGCCGGCGAGAGGCACCGGTGGGACTCAGAAGCCGGGGGGCTCGGTGTAGGTGCCCCACTCCTCCCGCAGGACACCGCAGATCTCGCCCAGGGTCGCCTCCGCGCGGACCGCCTCCAGCATGGGGCCGATCATGTTGGCGTCGGTACGGGCCGCGCTCAGCATGGCGTCCAGTGCCGACCGGACCGCCCCCTCGTCGCGGGCGGCCTTACGGGCGGCCAGCGCCCTGACCTGCTCGCGCTCCACCTCGTGGCTGACCCGCAGGATCTCCAGCTCACCGGTG
Organism: Streptomyces sodiiphilus; assembly: GCF_039529215.1. Classification (NCBI taxonomy): domain Bacteria; kingdom Bacillati; phylum Actinomycetota; class Actinomycetes; order Kitasatosporales; family Streptomycetaceae; genus Streptomyces; species Streptomyces sodiiphilus. The sequence goes on from NZ_BAAAMJ010000008.1 coordinate 49,812, forward strand.
ACCGAGCCGGTGTGGCAGTTGACCCCGACGACCTTCTTCTCGCCCTTCTCCAGGGCCTGCTGGTACCGGAAGGCGGCCTCGGCGATCTGCCCGGTGAACCAGCCGTCCTCGATGCCGCGCAGCAGACCCGAGGTCATCGGCCCGATCGGGTGGTCGCCGCCGGGCACCGCCTTGCGGCCGCGCTCCTTGATCTGCTCGAAGATCTTCTCGGCGTCCGCCTCGATCCGGTCCGTGAGCTGCTCGACGTACCAGGAGCCGCCCAGCGGGTCGGCGACATTGGTGACGCCGGTCTCCTCCATGATCACCTGCTGGGTGCGCAGGGCGATCTCGGCGGCCTGCTCGCTGGGCAGCGCCAGGGTCTCGTCCAGCGCGTTGGTGTGCAGCGAGTTCGTCCCGCCGAGCACCGCGGACAGCGCCTCCACAGCGGTGCGCACCACGTTGTTGTAGGGCTGCTGCGCGGTCAGCGAGACCCCGGCGGTCTGCGTGTGGAAACGCAGCCACTGGGCCTTCTCGCTGGTCGCCCCGTAGACGTCGCGCATCCAGCGGGCCCAGATCCGGCGGGCGGCGCGGAACTTCGCGATCTCCTCGAAGAAGTCCAGGTGGGCGTCGAAGAAGAACGACAGGCCCGGTGCGAAGGTGTTGACGTCCAGCCCGCGGCTCAGCCCCAGCTCCACGTAGCCGAAACCGTCCGCCAGGGTGTACGCCAGCTCCTGCGCCGCGGTGGAGCCCGCCTCCCTGATGTGGTATCCGGACACCGACAGCGGCTTGTAGTCCGGGATGCCGCGGGCGCAGTGCTCCATCAGGTCGCCGATGAGCCGCAGGTGCGGCTCCGGCTGGAAGAGCCACTCCTTCTGGGCGATGTACTCCTTGAAGATGTCCGTCTGGAGGGTCCCGTTGAGCACGGCCGGGTCCACGCCCTGCCGCTCCGCAGCGACCAGGTACATGCAGAAGACCGGGACGGCGGGTCCGCTGATCGTCATCGACGTGGTGACGTCGCCCAGCGGGATGTCCCGGAAGAGGACCTCCATGTCGGCGGCCGAGTCGATGGCGACCCCACAGTGGCCGACCTCGCCCAGCGAGCGGGGGTCGTCGGAGTCGCGGCCCATCAGGGTCGGCATGTCGAAGGCGACCGACAGCCCTCCGCCACCGGCCTCCAGGATCATCTTGTACCGCTCGTTGGTCTGCTCGGCGTTGCCGAAGCCGGCGAACTGGCGGATGGTCCAGGTGCGGCCGCGGTAGCCGGTCGGGTGCAGGCCCCGGGTGAAGGGGAACTCCCCCGGCCAGCCGATCCGCTCGAAGCCCTCGTAGGAATCCCCCGGCAGCGGGCCGTAGACGGGCTCCACCGGATCCCCGGAGAGCGTGGTGAAGTCGGCGTCCCGCTTGCGGGCGGCGTCGTAACGGGCCTGCCACCGACGGCGGCCCTGAGCGATGGCGTCAGCGTCCATACGGCCAATTTACTTGGACGTCCAACTAACTGTCGACCGGGGTACGCCCGGCGGCCGGAAACCCGGCGCCCGCGGGGGCTCCCACGGGCCCCGAGGGCTCAGGCCCCGACGGGCTGCGAGGTCTCCCGTTCCGGCCCCGCCGGCGGCTGCTCGGCACCCTCGATCAGCGGCCTGATCTCGGCCGTGATCCGCCGCTCCACGAAGAACGCGACGAACGGGATGGTGCCCGACAGCAGCACCCACAGCAGCTTGCCGACCGGCCAGCGGGCCTTCTGCCCCAGGTCGAAGGCGAAGATCAGATAGATGATGTAGAGCAGCCCGTGCGTCTGCGACACCACGAAGGTGACACCCTCGCCCATGTCGAAGCCGTACTTGAACACCATGCAGGTGCTCAGCACGAGCAGCATCACCGCGGTGAGGTAGGCCATGACCCGGTAGCGGGTCAGAACGCTCTGCTTCATGCTCCAGAGCGTAACCCGGCTCATTCCTCCACGAAGTCCCGGGCCGCCACCCGCAGCGGCCGCAGCATGGCGAAGATCTCCGAGCACTCGTCGTCGTCGTAGACCCCGAGCCCGAAGTCGATGGCCATCAGCTCCCCGGTGGCCCGCTCGCACACCTCACGGCCCCGGTCGGTGATCGACGCCAGCGTGCCCCGGCCGTCGTGCGGGTTGGGACGCTTGGTGACCAGACCGGACCTGACCAGCCGGTCGATGGTGTTGGTGACCGACGTGGGGTGGACCATCAGCCGCTCGCCGATCTTCGACATGGGCAGCTCACCGGCCTTGCTGAAGGTCAGCAGCACCAGTGCCTCGTAGCGCGCGAAAGTCAGCCCGTAGGGCTTGACCACCGCGTCGACCTCGGCCAGCAGGATCTGATGCGCCCGCATGATCGAGGTGATGGCCGCCATGGAGGGCGCCGGTCCCCAGCGCTGCTTCCACAGGTCCTCGGCACGAGCGATCGGATCGAACGACAGACTGAGCGGTTTCGGCACGGCAGCGACCATACCGGCTGATCACCCTCCGGGAGCCCTCGTCTCACGGACCGGGAGACCTCAGCGGCCCGCCGGAGCGCGGCGGGCCCGCGCGGATACCGGTCCATGACGGTGTGTCATGGCACGATTGCTCCATGTACGGATCCGTCCTTCCCCCCGGTGCCCGCCCGGGCCGCGGGCCGAGGGCCGCCGCGGCCGCCGTGCTCGCCGGCGCCCTGGTTCTCGTCCTCGGCTGTTCGTCCCCCGGGGACGGCGCCGCCTCCGCCGGCGCGGAGCCGTCCGGTCCGGGCGAACCGGAGAGCGCCGAGTCCGGCGAATTCTGGGTGGACCCGGACAGCCCCGCGGCCCAGCAGGTCGAGCGGTGGAAACGGGAGGGCCGCTCCGAGGAGGCCGAGGTGCTGAGCCGGATCGCCGAGCAGCCGCTGGCCCACTGGCCCACCGGCGAGGACGATCCGGGCCCCGAGGTGAAGCTGATCGCCGAGGCCGCACGGGCCGAGGGCCGCACGGCGGTGCTGGTGGCCTACAACGTCCCGCACCGCGACTGCGGGCAGTACTCCCAGGGCGGCGCCCCGGATGTGGCCGCCTACCAGGAGTGGATCGGCTCCTTCGCCGACAACCTGGAGGACGCCGACGCCATCGTCGTGCTGGAACCGGACGCGGTACCGCACCTCGCCGACGGCTGCACCGACGCGATGTACCACGAGGAGCGCTACCAGGTCCTGTCGGAGGCGGTGGACCGGCTCAAGGCACAGCCGAACACCCGGGTCTACATCGACGCCGGCAACCCGAGCTGGATCCCCGACCCCGGCGCGCTGGCCGAACCGCTGTGGCGGTCCGGCATCGCGCACGCCGACGGCTTCGCCCTGAACGTCTCCAACTTCCAGACCCTGCAGGACAGCGCGCGGTACGGCCGGGAGCTGTCCGGGCTCCTGGACGGCGCGCACTTCGTCATCGACACCAGCCGGAACGGCAACGGCCCGCTGGACGAGCCGGGTGACGAGGCGTGGTGCAATCCGCCGGGCCGCGGCCTGGGCGTCCCGCCCACCACCGACACGGGTGACGAACTGATCGACGCCTACTTGTGGATCAAGCGGCCCGGCGAGTCCGACGGCGAGTGCCGCGGCGGGCCGGCGCCCGGCCAGTGGTGGCCGGAGTACGCCCTGGAGCTGGCCCGCCGGGCGTCGCACTGAGACGACGCCCGGCGGGCCGGGGGCCGGCCGCGGGTCACGGAAGCCGGACCCACACCGCCTCCGAGGGGGTGCCGCCGTCGTCGGTGACGAACAGCATGTACCAGCCGGGAGGGGCCAGCGACGGGTCCTCGGGCACCGTCACCGTGACGGAGTCCTCCCCCCGCTCGACCTCCAGCCCCAGGGAACGCTGTTCCACGTCGGTGGTGTGGGTGACGGCACTGGGCCGGATCAGCCGGGCGGCGGCCACCCGCTGCGGGTCTTCGGTGCGGAAGGTGGCCTCGCCGCCCCGCTCCAGTTCCCCGGGGCCGTCACCGAGCACGGGACGGTCCTCCTCGTTGCCCGCGTGCAGATAGGGCGGGGTGAACACCTCGATGCGCTGCTCGAAGCGGCCCATCCGGGTGTTGTCCTTGTCGGCGAACAGCGGATCGGAGCCGAACGTCGCGACCCTCCCGTCGGGCAGCAGCAGCGCCTCCGCGTGGTAGTTCCGCGGGACGGTGGGGTCCGCGGCCGGACGGAACGCGTTCTCCACCGGGTCGTAGAACTGGGCCGCCAGGATGTCGCTGCGGCTGCGGCCCCGGTAGTCCCGTGAGCCACCGGTGGTGAACACCGTGTCGTCCGGGAGGATGACACTGTTCAGGTAGCGGGTGCCCTGGGGCAGTTCGGGCCCGTCCCGGTAGGCGGGGTCCTCCTCGCTCAGGTCGATCAGCGCGGTACGCGCGGTGGACAGTTCCGACTCGCCCACCCCGCCGCCGCCCAGCACCATGAAGCGCTGGTCCTGGGCGGGAGGCAGCAGCAGCGACGCGGAGGTCTCCAGCTGGTCCGGGTCGGACAGCCCGCCGACCTCGGTGAAGCTGTTCTCCTCCAGGTCCCAGATACCCGGCACGCGGCCCTGGTCGTCCGGCCCGTATCCGGCGTTGGAGCCGGTGTAGAAGATCTTGCCCCCCTCGGCCAGGAACAGTGCCGGGTAGGTGGGGAAGTAACGTTCCGGGCCGGTCGTCCACTCCTTGGTCTCCGGGTCGTAGATCTCGTTGATGCCGGGAACCACCTGGCCGATGTCGTCCAGCCCCGACACCGTCAGGACCTTGCCGTCGGGCAGGGTTGTCAGGGTGGGGTACCAGCGCGCCTCGGCCATCGGCGCCACCGGCACGTAGCGCTCAGCCTCCGGGTCGAACTCGTAGGCGACGTTCAGGCCGTGGAAGTCCTGGTCCTCCAGGGTCATCTCCTCGGCGAGCCCGTAGAGGTTGTCCGCGTCCTTGCCCCGCAGTCCCACGATCTCGTACTGCCCCGGCCCGGTGGTGACGCCCTCCTCCCCCTCGACCGTGGCCACCACGAAGACCCGCACCTCGGAGGCGGTGATCCGCTCCTGCTCCTCGCCCCGCTCCCCTTCCTCCGCCGGCACCGTCTCCTTGCGGGCGGGGGGAACGGTGACGGCTGTCTCGCTGACGTACTCCACACCCGCCGGGGAGCGGAACCGGGTCCCCTCGGGGAACTCCCTGCCGCGGTCGGGATCCTCGTTCTTGATGACCATCGCCCCGCCGGCGTGACGCACCGCGTCGCCGAGGATCTCGTACCGGGCGGTGCCGCCGGCAACCAGCAGCCGGCCGTCCGGCAGCGCGGCGTGGCCGGCGCAGAACAGGTCGTCCGGGGTCGGAACGTGACGGAAGGTGTTGTCCGCCGGGTCCCAGAGCACCGACTCGAAGGTGCCGGCCTCGAACATCTCCTCGTCGTTCCCGGAGCCGGCGATGAGCAGTACCTTTCCGGTACGCAGCAGCGCCGCGTGGATGGCATTGGTGCGGTACTTTTCCGGTACGTCCACGATCTCCCAGGAGCCGTACTGCGCCTGGTAGGCGGGCCGGCTGATCCGGTACTCGTGCAGCCGGTCCTGCGCGAAGCTCATGGCGGCCGGCAGATTGAGCCCCGCCAGCAGGAGGGTCACTCCGGTGCCGATGGCGGTCTTCTTCAGGCGGGGGCCGGGGCGGTACTGCATGGGTCAGCTCCCTCGGTTGGTGGCGGCGAGCGCGGGCCTGTCCTCCCGCGCCTCGTCGGGGTCCTCCGCCGGCTCGGGGGCGGAGACGGACACGGTCGCGGGCTGGGCGGTCCCGGCGGCGGAACGGGGGACGGCGGCCGCCCGGCGGGCACGGCGGCCGGCCACCGCCCAGATGGTCAGGGGGGCCAGGGAGACGGCCAGCGCCAGCAGGGCCCAGGTGCGCATGGCCACGTGCGTGTGGTTCAGGCACACGGAGACGACGAAGGACGCCGCCAGGACGGCTGCCCAGAACAGGTGCAGCCGGAACGTGGCGAGCCGGTCCGGGCTCGCCTCCTGCCCCTTGGGGGTGACCACGAACGAACTCTTGCGGCGCAGCAGGGCGTCCAGCAGCGAGCGGGCGTAGACCGGCGCGGAGAGCGCCGACATGATCATGCCTGCCAGGCCCGAGGATCCCTGCGGCTCGTGAGGGCTGACGTTGTGGCGCCGGTTCCAGATGTACAGGCCGATCTGGAGGGCCGCGACATCGCTGTAGAGCATCAGCCAGACGGCGGCCGGCACCTGCGTCCCCGAGGCACCGAGGTTGAGGTAGAGCACGCATCCGAGCACTCCCAGCATCCAGGTGAGGGCGGCCATCGGGTAGAAGGCCAGCATCAGCGAGTAGCTGAGCAGCTTGCCGGGCGAGTGCCGCCGGCCGCCCCTGCCGTACTGCCGCAGGATCGTCTCGTAGGTGCCGCGCGACCAGCGCAACTGCTGGGTGAAGAAGTCGGTCCAGGTGGAAGGGCCCTCACCGACCGCCAGCACGTCGGGGGTGTAGACGGAACGCCATCGCTGCCCGGTCACCGGGTTGCGGGACCGGTGCAGCTCGAATCCGGTGGCCATGTCCTCGGTGATCGAGTCGTACAGCCCGCCGATCTGCTGCACCGCGGAGATCCGCACCGCGTTGTTGGTGCCCACGAACATCGCGGCGCCGTAGCGGTTTCCGGCCCGCTGGATCAGCGCGTGGAAGAGGAACTGCTGGCTCTCGGCGGACTTGGTGACGGGCCCGTCGTAGTTCCCGTAGACCTGCGGGCCGACCACGAAGGCGACGTCGGGATCGCGGAAGTAGCCCAGCATCCGCTCCAGGTAGTTCGGCAGCGGCACGTGATCGGTGTCCACCGAGGCGAAGAAGTCGTAGGACCAGCCGTGGGCGTCCAGCCAGGCGTTGTAGTTGCCGTGCTTGGTCCTCGCGCGATGGGGCCCGGTGGGCCGGTTCCAGCGTTCGACGCCCTTGCGGCTGAAGTGCAGGACCCCGAGTTCGGTGCACAGCTCCCTGGCCTCGCGGTCGTCGCCCTCGTCGAGCAGCCAGACGTCCAGCAGGCCGTCGTGCCGCAGCGAGACGGCCGCCTCCAGCGTGGCCCGGACCATCGCCAGGGGTTCCTTGCCCGGTACGTACGTAGTGAGGAAGGCCACCTTGGTGCCGGGTTCGGGCAGCACCGGGACCGGGTCGCGGGCGACCATGGTGGCGTGGCCGATCGAGAGGATGTTGACCAGCCGGAAGCTCTCGATCAGCCCGATGCAGAGCAGCATCGTGGCATCCGCGACGAGCAGCCACAGCGGCGCGTTGTCCCGGTCCGTCCAGTGGCTCGGCCAGACGAGCCACAGCAGGAGCACCAGGGACAGCAGTGGTGCCAGTGTCATCAGCAGGACCGCCCGTATGCGGTGCGGCTCCTGGGATATCAGGCTCCGGAACTGCACCCGGTAGTCCGGGCCCGGCTCGGTGAACGGTCCCGCGAGACGGCTGTAGGTCTCGTAGTCGTAGCCCTCTCGCCGCACCATGCCCTCCAGGAATTCGACAAAGCCGACACCTCCACCACACGGCAGGAGGGTGACGAAGTCGAACCGGGAGGGGCCGTCCGGGCGAAAACGCCACGTCCGGGTTTAGGGACTGCGACGGGCAGCACTGGGGCCCCCGGCCGGCGGCAAACCGGCCCGGGGGCCCAGGTGTTGGCGGGTATCGCGGCGCCCGGAAGAAGGGCTCGGGGAGGCGGGAGGAGCCCGGCGCTCGGCCGTGCGGGCGGCCACACCCGGCCCGTCAGGCGTTGACGACGCCCTCGCGGCGGGCCCGGGCCGCGATGACCCCGGCCTCCTCCTCACGGCGCAGCCGCCGCTCGGCGAAGAAGCCCCCGGCCGGCACGACCGACATCAGGAAGTACCAGCCCGCGGTCGTCAGTGGCCAGCGGGCCCGGTTCCAGGCGTCGAGCCACAGCAGGCCGTAGACGACGAAGAGAAGACCGTGCACGGCGCCGAGCACCGGCACGGCATTGAACTCGGTGGTGCGCTTCAGCACGGAGGCGACCAGGAGCAGGAGGAAGGAGACCGCCTCGGGGGCGGACACCAGCCGGAGCCGTCGCAGGGCGGAAGCCGTCTTGGGATCCATGGGGGCCACTTTCGCGTCATGTGAACGGATGCACAAGCTCTCTCATTGTGGCAGCCTTCCGGGCGATCTCGGCCCGGGGGTCCGGCTGGATAGAGTTCGCAGCATGGACACCGAGACCGGGACCCGCTGGCTGACCGACGCGGAGCAGAGCGCCTGGCGCACCCACCTGGACGTCAGCAAACTGCTCACGCTCCGGCTGGAGCGGGACCTCCAGCCCTTCGGGCTGACCATGAACGACTACGAGATCCTGGTCAATCTCTCCGAGTCCGAGGATCACCGGATGCGGATGAGCGACCTCGCGGCCGCCACGCTGCAGTCCAAGAGCAGGCTCTCCCACCAGATCACCCGGATGGAGCGGGCGGAGCTGGTGCGCCGGGAGAACTGCGCGTCCGACAAGCGCGGCCTGTTCGCCGTCCTCACCGAGCACGGCTGGGCCACCATGCGGAAGGTCGCCCCGCACCACGTCGCCTCCGTCCGCCGCCACTTCATCGATCTCCTCCCGCCCGAGGACCTGGCGGCGCTGCGCGCGTCCCTGGAACCGGTCGCCCAGCACCTGCGGGCCGAACGCGCCCGCCCCTGATCACGTACGAAACCGCGCGCCGCCCTCCGACCGGCACCGCGGGCGCTTTCGTACCCGGCGGCGGGCAGCCCGTACGCTGGAAGACACGGACGAAGCGACACACCGAAGGGGTGCCGGGAGCGGGCCGAGGACGGCGCTCCGCCGTCCGGCCGGTGGCCGGACCCAAGGCGCCCACCCGGCGGGCAGCGGCCGGCGGCCGGCTCGCCGACCACTCACGGGAGGTCGATCCCATGGTGCGCAAGAAGGTCGAGGGCAACGAGGAACAGCGCCGCGCCGCCGGGCGCCGGGCCCGGGAGCAGGGCGAGGAGCCCAGCGCCCGGGGCGTGACGACAGGCGCGTCCAAGCAACGCACGCACCTGCCGCACCGCCACGCGGTGCGGCACGACGAACGCCTGGCCACCCGGCACCGCGGCAAGCAGCGGTGGCGGGAGGACGGACAGGAGCGGCAGGGCCGGCCTGCGGACGGGCGCGCGGCCCCCGCTCCCGGCGCCTCCGCCGGCGCGCGGTACACCGAGGCACACGCGGCGGTCTTCGGCGCGGTGGCGCAGGCCGAGTACCGCCACGGCGGGGAGGAGGTGCATCTGGAGGAGGTCGCCCGGACCGCCGGTCTGCCGGCCGGGGAGACCCGCCGTCTGCTGCACGACCTGGTCACCCGGCACCGGCTGGTCACCGAACTGCAGAGCACGGCGGAGCCGGACCTCGGGCCCCGTTACGGCACCAGGGCCCGCTGAGGGCCCGGTTCCGGCGGGTCAGCGGTCCTCGGTGACCGCGGCGACCAGCTCGTCGGCCGCCGCGTAGGGGTCGAGCGTCCCGGCCACGATGCGCTCGGCGAGCACGCCCAGCCGCTGGTCACCGCGCAGGTCGCCGATGCGCTCGCGCAGGGCGGTGACGGCGATGGTCTCCACCTCGTGCGCCGCGCGGCGCCGCCGGCGCTCGGTGAGGACCCCGCGCTCCTCCATCCAGGCACGGTGCTTCTCCAGTGCCTCCACGACTTCGTCCACACCCTCTCCGCGGGACGCGACCGTCTTGACGATCGACGGCCGCCAGTCGCCCGGGCTCCGCGACTCGCCCAGGCCCAGCATGTGGTTCAGCTCCCGTACGGTGGCGTCCGCGCCGTCCCGGTCCGCCTTGTTGACCACGAAGACGTCACCGATCTCGAGGATCCCGGCCTTGGCCGCCTGAATGCCGTCGCCCATTCCGGGCGCCAGCAGGACCACGGAGGTGTCGGCCTGGGAGGCGATCTCCACCTCCGACTGCCCGACGCCCACCGTCTCGACCAGGACGACGTCGCAGCCCGCCGCGTCCAGCACCCGGACGGCCTGGGGGGCGGCCCAGGCCAGTCCGCCCAGGTGGCCGCGGGTGGCCATGGACCGGATGTAGACGCCGGGGTCGGAGGCGTGCTCCCCCATCCGGACCCGGTCGCCCAGGAGCGCGCCGCCGGAGAACGGCGAGGACGGGTCCACGGCCAGCACACCGACCCGCCGGCCCGCCCGGCGGTAGGCGCTGACCAGCGCCGACGTCGAGGTGGACTTCCCGACGCCGGGCGAGCCGGTCAGCCCGACCACATAGGCGCGGCCCGAGTACGGCGCGAGCGCCGCCATCACCTCGCGCAGCTGCGGCGACGCCCCCTCCACCAGCGAGATCAGCCGGGCAACCGCCCGTGGCTGCCCCTGCCGGGCCCTGCTGACAAGATCGGGGACGTCGACCGCCATCGCTGCTGTGCTCCTCGTGTCGCCTTCGCCGCGTCAGTGCGCGGAGTGGTTACTGCTGGGGGACGCTGATGATCAGGGCGTCGCCCTGACCGCCGCCGCCGCACAGCGCCGCGGCCCCGGTGCCACCGCCCCGCCGCTTGAGCTCCAGCGCCAGGTGCAGCACCAGCCGCGCGCCGGACATCCCGATCGGGTGTCCCAGGGCGATGGCACCACCGTTGACGTTCACCTTCCCGAAGTCCACGCCCAGGTCCTTCATGGACTGCACGGCGACGGCGGCGAACGCCTCGTTGATCTCCAGCAGGTCCAGGTCGCCGGCGTCCAGGCCCTGCTTGCCCAGGGCGTGCCGGATGGCGTTGGAGGGCTGCGACTGCAGAGAGTTGTCCGGACCCGCCACGTTGCCGTGGGCGCCGATCTCGGCGAGCCACTCCAGGCCCAGCTCCTCGGCCTTCGCCTTGGACATCACGACCACCGCGGCGGCGCCGTCGGAGATCTGCGAGGCGGAGCCGGCGGTGATGGTGCCGTCCTTGGAGAAGGCCGGGCGCAGCTTGGCCAGCGACTCCTCGGTGGTCTCCCCGCGGATGCCCTCGTCCTGCGAGAAGAGCACCGGGTCGCCCTTGCGCTGCGGGATCTCCACGGGTGTGATCTCGGCCTCGAACAGGCCGTTCTTCTGCGCGGCGGCGGCCCGCCGGTGCGAGGCGGCGGCGATCGCGTCCTGCTCGGCCCGGCCGATGCCCAGGCGGGTGTTGTGGTGCTCGGTGGAGGCGCCCATCGCGATGTTGTCGAAGGCGTCGGTCAGGCCGTCGTGCGCCATGGCGTCGAGCATCTCCACGGCACCGTACTTGTAGCCGGAGCGCGACTTGGGCAGCAGGTGCGGCGCGTTGGTCATGGACTCCTGGCCGCCGGCGACGATCACGTCGAACTCGCCGGCCCGGATGAGCTGGTCGGCCAGCGCGATGGCGTCCAGGCCGGACAGGCACACCTTGTTGACGGTGAGCGCCGGGACGTTCATGGGGATGCCCGCCTTGACGGCGGCCTGGCGCGCCGGGATCTGCCCGGCCCCGGCCTGGAGCACCTGGCCCATGATCACGTACTGGACCTGGTCGCCGCCGATACCGGCCCGCTCCAGGGCCGCCTTGATGGCGAATCCGCCCAGGTCGGCGCCCGAGAAGGAGGCGAGGGAGCCGAGGAGCCGGCCCATCGGGGTCCGCGCCCCCGAGACGATCACTGACGTGGTGCCGTTGGTTCCGGTCATGGTGCGGCTCCTTGGTTACTGAAGGAGTGAACGAGGGTTCACGCCAATCTACTGAGCGGCTTCCGCTCCGGTCACCGGCTGGAGGCTGTGACGGTGCGCACGTTGCGCCATCACCCGGTGTGGCGTTGGACTGGAGAGATGCTGACGCGTATCGATCACATCGGAATCGCCTGCTTCGACCTGGACACCACCGTCGAGTTCTACCGTGCCACGTACGGCTTCGAGGTGTTCCACACCGAGGTCAACGAGGAGCAGGGGGTCCGGGAGGCCATGCTCAGGATCAACGGCACCGACGACGGCGGTGCCTCCTACCTGCAGCTGCTGGAGCCCGTGCGGGAGGACTCGCCGGTCGGCAAGTGGCTGGCGAAGAACGGGGAGGGCGTACATCACATCGCCTTCGGGACCGCGGACGTGGACGGCGACGCCGACGCCATCCGCGACAAGGGTGTCCGGGTGCTCTACGACGAGCCGCGCACCGGCTCCATGGGCTCCCGCATCACGTTTCTGCACCCCAAGGACTGTCACGGAGTTCTCACCGAACTGGTCACAGCCGCCGGTTCGTCACCGGATGGATCCGCGGAGCACTGACGTGGGCTGCCCCGGCCGGTAGAGTGGCCCGAGCCGGGGCAATGGGCTCGCTTCTCTCGTCCCATGTTCGGCCGATGATCCGGCAGACCGATCGATGTGACGACGACCAGGGGACGGATGGGACCGCGCAGTGCGGGGCAACGACCGCTACGAGGCTGACGACCACCTCTCGAAGTTCGAAGCCGAGATGGCACGGCTGAAAAAGGAGCGGGACAAGGCCGTCGATCACGCCGACGACCTCGGCTACCAGGTCGAGGTCCTGCGTGCCAAGCTGCACGAGGCGCGCCGCCATCTGGCTCTCCGGCCCGCCTACGGCGACCCTTCGGGCCACGCCGAGCAGCTGCTGCGCAATGCCCAGATGCAGGCCGACCAGATGCGGTCGGAGGCCGAGCGCGAACTGCGCGAGGCCCGGGCGCGCACCCAGCACGTGCTGCAGGAGCAGTCGGAGCAGCGCGCCCGCATGGAGGCCGAGCTGCATGCCGAGGGCGTGCGCCGGCGGCAGCAGCTCGACGAGGAGCTGGCGCAGCGCCGGGCGACCGTCGAGACGCACGTCAACGAGAACGTCGCCTGGGCCGAGCAGGTCCGGGCCCGCAGCGAGGCCCAGGCCCGGCGGCTGCTGGAGGAGACCCGGGCCGAGGCCGAGCGGGCGCTGGCACAGGCGCGCGCCGAGGCCCACCAGCTGGCCGAGGCGTCCCGCCGCCGGCTGGCCATGGAGACCGAGCGCGCCCGCGCCGAGACCGAGGAGCTGCTGCGCCGCGCCCGCACCGACGCCGAGCGGATGCTGGCCGCCGCCTCCGCGCAGGCCCAGGAGGCCACCGAACACGCCGAGCGGCTGCGCTCCACCTCCACCGCCGAGGCGGAGTCCGGGCGCCGGGAGGCCGCCGGACTGGTCCGCAAGGCCGAGGAGCGGATGACGGAGGCGCAGAACGCCCTGCGCGCCGCCCGCGAGGAGGCCGCACTGGTCGTCGCCCGGGCGCGGGAGGAGGCCGAGAAGCAGCTCGCCGGTGCCCGCACGCAGTACGAGCAGCGCACCGCCACCGCCAAGGCCGAGGTGGCCCGGCTGGTGGCCGGGGCCACCGAGGAGGCCCAGGGACTGAAGGCCGAGGCCGAGCAGCTGCTGGCCGACGCCCGCGCCAAGGCCGAGCAGCTGCTGGCCGAGGCGGCCGACGACGCCAGGACGAGGTCTGCCGAGGAGTCCGCGGCCCAGCTCGCCGAGGCGGCCCGCACCGCCGAGGAGGTGCTGAACAAGGCGGCCCGCGAGGCACGGGCCACCACCAGGGCGGCCGGCGAGGAGGCCGAGCGGCTGCGCTCGGAGGCCGAGGCGGAGGCCGCCCGGCTCATCGACGAGGCGCACGACACCGCCGAGCAGCTCAAGGGCACGGCCAAGGACGACACCAAGGAGTACCGCGCCAAGACCGTCGAGCTGCAGGAGGAGGCACGCCGGCTGCGCGGCGAGGCCGAGCAGCTGCGGACCGAGGCCAACTCCGAGGGCGAGCGCATCCGCGCCGAGGCCCGGAGCGAGGCGGTCGGGCAGATCGAGGAGGCCGCGGCCAGCGCCGAGGAGCTGCTGACCCGGGCCAAGGCCGACGCCGAGGAGACGCGGACGGCCGCCGTCGCCGAGAGCGAGCGGGTCCGCACCGAGGCCATCGACCGGGCCCGGACTCTGCGCACCCAGGCCGAGGAGGCGCTCAAGAAGGCGCGGTCCGAGGCCGAGGAACTGCTGGCCGACGCCCACCGGCAGGCCGCCAGGGCAACCGAGGAGGCCGAGGAGGCCGTCCGGAAGCTGCGCGCCGACACCGAGCGGGCCGTGCGGGCCGAGCGGGAGGCCGCCGCCGGCGAGCTGGCGCGGCTGCGCGAGGAGGCCGGGCAGCGGCTGGCCGACGCCGAGACGGCGCTGGCCGAGGCCCGTGCGGAGGCCGAACGGCTGCGCAGCGAGGCCACCGCCGAGACCGAACGCCTGCGCGCGGAGTCCGCCGAACGCATCCGGGCGCTGACCGAACAGGCCGAGCAGGCCGCTCAGAAGCTGAAGGACGAGGCGGCCACGGACGCCGCCAGGTCCCGCGCCGAGGCCGAGGAGCTGGCCGTGCGGCTGCGCGGCGAGGCGACGGCGGAGGCCGAGCGGCTGCGGACCGAGGCCCGGCAGGCCGCCGACCGGGTCAGGGCCGAGGCGGACGCCGCGGCCGAACGGACCGGCGCCGAGGCCGCCGAGGCGCTGAGCACCGCCCAGGAGGAGGCCGCCCGCCTGCGCCGGGAGGCCGACACTCTGCTGGAGGAGGCACGGGAGGCCGCGCACCAGGAGCGGACCAGGGCGCACGAGCAGAGCGAGGAGCTGCTGGCCTCCGCCCGGTCGCAGGTGGAGGAGGCCGAGCGGCGGGCCGAGGCGCTCGTCTCGGCCGCCGAGGAGAAGGCCCAGAAGGTCCGCGACTCCGTCTCCGGCCTGCGCGAGGAGGCTCTGGCGGAGATCGCCGAACGCCGCGCGGAGGCCGAGCGGGAGGCGGCCCGGGTGCTGAAGGTGTCCGCCGAGGAGAAGGAAGCCGCCGCGGCGCTGGCCGAGCGCACCGTCACGGAGGCCATCGCCGAGGCGGAGCGCACCCGGGCCGCGGCCCAGGAGGAGGCGGAGCGCACCCGGGCGGAGGCCGACGAGGTGCGGGACACCGCGCGCGCCGACGCCGCGCGCACGCGCAGCGAGGCAGCCGGGCAGGCAGACGGACTGCTGGCGAAGGCGCAGCAGGAAGCGGTGCGCACGACCGCCGCCGCCGAGGAGCAGTCCGACCGGATGGTGAGTGCCGCCCGCGCCGAGGCCGAGCGGGTCGTCCGGGAGGCTCGGGCCACCGGCGCCGAACTGGTGGAGACCGCCCGCGGCGACGCCAACACCCTGCTGGAGGAGGCCCGCCGGGACGCCGCCGCCATAAGGGAGCGGGCCGAGGAGCTGCGGACCAGGACCGAGACGGAGATCCAGGAGCTGCACGACCGGGCGCGGCGGGAGGCCGCCGAGGCCACCCGGGCGGCCGGGGAGCGGGTGGACAAGCTGGTGGGCGCCGCCGAGGAGCAGCGCGCGCAGGCCCGTGCCGAGGCGGAGAAGATGCTGGCCGAGGCCGACGCCGAGGCGTCGAAGGTCCGGATCGCCGCGGTGCGCAAGGCCGAGTCGCTGCTGAAGGACGCCGAGAAGAAGCGTGCCGAGGTACTGCGCGAGGCCGAGAAGGCACGTGCCGACGCGAAGCAGGAGGCCAAGCGCACGGTGGAGGCCGGCAAGCGCGAGCTGGACCAGCTGGCCCGTCGGCGCGAGGACATCAACGCCGAGATCTCCCGGGTGCAGGACGTCCTGGAGGCCCTGGTGTCCTTCGAGGCACCGCCCGCACCGGGCAAGGGAACGACCTCCAACGGTGCCGTCGGTGCCGGGGCCGCCGGACGTCAGGGAGGCAAGCAATCGGGCGGCTGACGACCCGGCGGAGCACTGCCGGAGCGGCCTTCGGGGGCCGGCTTCCGCCCTGACACCCGAACGGGCGGAAAAGAGCCGCCGGACCAGACATTCTCCACAGAGAACGCGCATCCGCTCGATGACACGCCGGTTTGCCCCCTAGGATTCCCCCGAGGGCATATCCGGGTGCTCCGGCCGGACGCACTCTGAGACGCACCCCGTCTGACTCACCCGTCTGAATCGACAGGAACCCCATGAGCGACACATCCTCCCCCTTCGGCTTCGAGCTCGTGCGGCGTGGCTATGACCGCGGGCAGGTGGACGACCGCATCACGAAGCTCGTTGCCGACCGCGACAGCGCGCTTGCTCGCATCACGTCCCTGGAGAAGCGGATCGAGGAGCTGCACCTCGAGACGCAGAACGCGCAGGCCCAGATCAACGACTCCGAGCCGTCCTACGCCGGGCTCGGTGCGCGCGTCGAGAAGATCCTCCGCCTCGCCGAGGAGGAGGCCAAGGACCTGCGCGAGGAGGCCCGGCGGGCCGCCGAGCAGCACCGCGAGCTCGCCGAGGCCGCCGCCCAGCAGGTCCGCAACGACGCGGAGTCCTACGCCACGGACCGCAAGGCCAAGGCCGAGGACGAGGGCAACCGGATCATCGAGAAGGCCAAGGGCGACGCGGCCTCGCTGCGCGCCGAGGCCGAGAAGGACGCCCAGGCCAAGCGGGAGGAGGCCGACTCCCTCTTCGAGGACACCCGTGCCAAGGCCGCCCAGGCCGCCGCGGACTTCGAGACCAACCTCGCCAAGCGCCGCGAGCAGTCCGAACGCGACCTCGCCTCCCGGCAGGCCAAGGCCGAGAAGCGGCTGGCGGAGATCGAGCACCGGGCAGAGCAGCTGCGCCTGGAGGCCGAGAAGCTGCGCACCGACGCCGAGCGCCGCGCCCGCCAGACGGTGGAGACCGCGCAGCGTCAGGCCGAGGACATCGTGGCCGACGCCAACGCCAAGGCCGACCGCGTCCGCAGCGAGTCCGAGCGCGAACTGGCGGCCCTGACCAACCGCCGGGACAGCATCAACGCCCAGCTGACCAACGTCCGCGAGATGCTGGCCACGCTGACCGGTGCCCAGGTGGCCGCGGCGGCCGGGCTCGGCGACAGCGACGACGGCGACGACGGCCTGTCCAAGGGGGTGCCGGCTCAGCAGTCGCGCTGATCCGCACTCCGGCCGGACCGTTCCACGGCGCCGGAGCCGCAGCCCCTGCCGGGCGCGGCTCCGGCGCCGTCGCGCGTGGAGCCGGAAAACGGACCGGCCCGGGTTGTGGACGGACTGTTGCATTCCGGGGCTGCCCACGGCGGTGCGCCGCCGATAGGGTCGGAGCTCCACGGGGGCGGTACACAGGTTGTGCGATCACGCCCCGACCGAACACACAGGGGCAAGCACGATGATCGAGGCCATCGGTCTGACGAAGAGCTACGGCTCGAAGACAGCCGTGCACGACCTGACCTTCCACGTCCAGCCTGGCAAGGTCACCGGCTTCCTCGGCCCGAACGGCGCCGGGAAGTCCACCACCATGCGCATGATTCTGGGTCTGGACGCGCCCACCCACGGCAGCGTCACCATCGGCGGCCACCCGTACCGCCGGCTGCCCAACGCCCCGCGGCAGGTGGGGGCTCTGCTGGACGCCAACGCACGGCACGGCGGGCGCAGCGCACGGGCGCACCTGCGGTGCCTGGCGCAGCTGTCCGGCATTCCCCTCCGGCGGGTCGACGAGGTCCTGGGCGTCGTCGGACTGCAGGACGTGGCCGGCAAGCGCTCGAAGGGGTTCTCGCTCGGTATGGGGCAGCGGCTGGGCATCGCCGCGGCGCTGCTCGGAGACCCCCAGGTGCTGCTCTTCGACGAGCCGGTCAACGGGCTGGACCCGGAGGGCATCCGCTGGGTGCGCCAGCTGATGCGGCAGCTGGCCGCCGAGGGCCGGACCGTGTTCGTCTCCAGCCATCTGATGAGCGAGATGGCGCAGACCGCGGACCACCTGATCGTGATCGGCCGCGGCCAGCTGATGGCCGACCTGCCGGTGCAGGACTTCATCGTCCAGAACTCCACGGGTTACGCCAGGGTGCGCACCCCCGAGGACGACGCCGAGGCGCGTGACCGGCTGGTGAAGGCGCTGGGCGAGGCAGGCGGCCAGGTGCACCCGGAGCCGGACGGCGCCCTGAGGGTCGTCGGTGTGCCGCTGCCCCGCATCAGCGACATCGCGCACGGGGCCGACGTGAGGCTCTGGGAACTGTCGCCGCACCAGGCGTCCCTGGAGGAGGCGTACATGCGGATGACCCAGGGAGCGGTGGACTACCGCTCGACCGCCGACCCGCGCGCCGGCCTCCAGATGCCCGCCGCCGGCGTCCCGCCGCAGGGCGGATACGCACCCCCGCCGCAGGGCTGGGGCCCGCCGGCACAGGGCGGTTTCGGACCGCCGCCGGGCGCAGCGGCACCGCAGTCCCCGTCGTACGCACAGCCGCAGGAGAACACGCGATGAGCAGCCCGACCCCTCCCCCGCCCCAGTCGCCCCCGCAGACCCCGGCGTCCCCACCGGCTCCCGGGCAGGCGTCGTGGCAGGCCCCCGGGCAGATGCCGCCGGTGCCCCCGCCTCCGGCGGGGCCGCAGGGTGCGCCCGGCCCCGCGCCGGTCGTGTACACCTCGCCCATTCCCGAGCGCCGCACGCACCTGGGCCACGCCCTGCTGTCGGAGTGGACGAAGATCCGCACGGTGCGCTCCACCGTGTGGACGCTGGCCGTCATGTTCCTGGTCACCGTCGGGATCGGCCTTCTGCTGGCCATGGCGCTCAGCTCCGAGGACTGGGTGGGCATGCCGCTGCTCTCCGGCGGCTTCTTCGGCCTGATGTTCGGTCAGGTCTGCATCATCACGCTGGGCGTGCTGGTCATGACCTCCGAATACGGCACCGGCATGATGCGCACCACCCTCACCGCCTGCCCGCAGCGCGGGCGGGTCCTGCTGGCGAAGGCCGTGGTCTTCTTCCTGCTGGCCTTCACGATGACGCTGGCGGCCACCGCCCTGACCAGCCTGATCCACTCGTCGATGCTCGGCGGCCAGACGGTTCCGTCCTACGGGGTGCACGATGACCGCCTGGCCGATTCGATCGTGAACGGTGAGCTGGTGGCCACGGCGGACCAGTGGCTGGGAGCGACCGTCGGCGCGGCGCTTTACGTCTCCCTGCTGGGGCTGCTGGGGCTGGCCGTGGGCGCGCTGCTGCGGCACTCCGCCGGTGCCATCACCGCCATGATCGGCCTGGTGGTGCTGCCGCTGCTGGCGGCCCTGTTCATGGTGGGCGAGAGCCTGTACACGGCCCGCGAGGTGCTGATCGAGTACTCCCCGCTCAACGGTCTTGCCTCGCTGTACGGCATCCCGATGGACGGAGACGTCGACAGCACCGGCTGGCCGCTGCTCGGGCTGCTGGCCGCGGTCACGCTGGCGGCCCTGATCTCCGCTTACGCCAGGGTGACGGCGACGGACGCCTGAGCGTCCCTGCCCCGGTGCCGTCGCCGCCCCGGCGGACGGGGCGGTGACGGCACCGGGGCCGACGTCTCAATAGCGGGGGGCGTCCCGGGACCGCCGGGTCCGGGCAGCCCGCCGGTCCCTGGCGTTCCAGCAGGCCCGGTGCCAGTGCCGCCGGTCGTCCACCGCGCCGTGCGCCGGCCAGGCCACCACATGCGGCACGCCCGGCGGTATCTCCTGGTCGCAGCCGGGACAGCGGTAATGCTTGCCCGCGGCACTTCCCGTGATCCCGCGCACGACCCAGTCCTCACCGCGCCAGGTCTCGGTGTGCTCCAGCCCGTACCGCTCCCCGGCTCCCTCGTTCCGGCTGCCGGACGGCAGGCTGCGGCCGCGAGGACGGTTGCGACGCGGGGACACGGAACACCTCTGCTGGGGGACGGACCGTCGGGCACGGCGGACGGTGCGGTGACCGGCACGCCGTCACCAGCCTACGCACCGCGGCGGACTCCTGCGGCCGGCCCCCGCCCGGACTCCCGCCGGATTCGCCGTGATCAGGGCCGCCCAGTGATCATCCGAAAAACTACACCCCAGGAGGCCGTGCCCCCGGCACGTGTCACGCGTTATTGCCGTAACGGATCCTTCGGAGAAAGGGCAAGGTCCAATGCGGGTAGGGACGTTCGTACTGGCCGGCCAGTACCCCGGCCAGTCGGCGGAGGAAGCGCTGGAGCGGGCGCTGCGCGGGGCCGGGGCCGCCGAGGCAGCCGGGCTCGACGCGGTCTGGCTGGCAGAGCACCACTTCGTGCCGTACGGAGTCTGCCCGTCAGCGGCCACCCTCGCGGCCTTCCTGCTGGGGCGCACTCGTCGGATCGGGGTGGGCACGGCGGTCAGCGTGCTGCCCAACGTGCACCCCGTGGCGCTCGGCGAGCAGACCGCGCTGCTGCATCTGACCTCACGCGGGCGCTTCACCCTGGGAGTGGGCCGCGGCGGTCCCTGGACCGACCTGGAGGTTTTCGGCGGAGGGGCAGCGGCCTACGAGACGGGATTCCCCGAATCGCTGGACCTGCTGCTGCGCTGGCTGCGCGAACCGCGGGTCGGAGCGGACGGCGAGCGCTACCGGTTCCGCGAGGTGCCGGTCGTCCCCCGCCCGGCCCAGCAGCCTCCGGTGATCGTCGCCTGCACCTCGCCGGGCACGGTGCGGCTGGCGGCCCGGCACGGTCTTCCGATGCTGCTGGGCATGCACACCGGGGACGAGGAGAAGGCTGACGCCGTGGCACTGTGGCGGTCGGCTGCCCGGGAGGCCGGCCACAGCCCGGAGGCCGTGGCGGGTGCCGAGCACGTGTCGGCGGGCGTGGTGCAGATCGCCGACACCAGGACGGAGGCGGTGCGGACCCTGCGCCGCGCGATGCCCGGCTGGTTCCGTGAAGGGCTGGCGGCGCACCGGACCGTGGACGGCCGGGAGCGCCCCATGCGGGATCCGCTGGCCTACACCGAGCTGCTGTGCGACCTCCACCCGGTCGGCCCGCCCCGGCTGTGTGCGGACCGGCTCGCCGCCACCGCGGAGCGCACCGGTATCAGGCGCTTCGCACTGCTCGCCGAGGGCTCGGGGGACACGGCCGCCACCGAACTGAACATCCGCCGGCTGGGCGCCGAGGTGCTGCCGCTGCTGCCGCGGGACACGGCAGCAGCGGCACACACCGTGCCCGGGGTGGTGCCGGTGGCCGCGGCGCGCTGAACAGCTTTCGCCGGCCGCCGGACCGGCCGGGGAAGGTCAGTGATCAGCAGTCACGCAGCTCCGGGGACTGGTTGAGGAGCTGCCCCCGGATGGAGCGGAAGCGGGCGAGGCGGTCGTCGACCGCCGCGTCCAGCGGGAAGACCGCAACCCGATGGCAGTTCTGGAAGGCCAGCCGCACGCCGAAGTGCCGTTCCAGGGCACCTCGTATCGCGTCGCTGGCGAGAGCACGCAGCAGCTGGCCACGGGCCTGCTCGTCCGGCGGCGGAGTGGTGTTGTCGGCGAACTCACCGCCGTCCACCTTGAGCTGTGCGGCCAGGGAGCTGATCATGCCCCAGGCATAGGGCAGGGACTCACGAACGCAGTCGACGAAAGCCGCTTCATCGACCTCGCCCCGCTCAGCCTGCTCGAGCAGCACCGGTGAGACGTCGAGCGACATGGAGTTCTCCTCTCGGACCCCCGAGGTCAGGGGTCGGGCGGATGGCTTCGGGGAAGCGCGCAGCCGGGCAGGCCCGGGTAACCGGACGACCGCGTACGGCGACAGTCCCCGCTCCCCACCGTAAGCCGCCCGGCACCGCAATGTCAGTGGAACGGGCACATAACTGGCCATCCCCGAACAGTGATTCTTCCGGAATCGGTCACGCCCGAGGTGACGTGGCACTCCCGGCCGGTCGTCCAGTAGCGTGACCGACCATGCGTCTCGTCATCGCCCGCTGCTCCGTCGACTACGCCGGCCGCCTCACCGCTCACCTCCCCGCGGCACCGCGTCTGATCCTGGTGAAGGCCGACGGCTCGGTCTCCATCCACGCCGACGACCGGGCGTACAAGCCCCTCAACTGGATGTCTCCGCCCTGCACGCTCAAGGAGGACAACGGGGACGGCTCGGGCGTGTGGACCGTCCAGAACAAGGCGGGCGAGAAACTGATCATCACCATGGAGGAAGTCCTTCACGACTCCTCCCACGAACTGGGCGTGGACCCCGGTCTCATCAAGGACGGCGTGGAGGCCCACCTCCAGGAACTGCTGGCCGACCGCATGGAAACCCTCGGCGAGGGATGGACACTGATCCGGCGGGAATTCCCCACCGCCATCGGCCCGGTGGACATCCTGGGGCGGGACGCGGGGGGTGTCACGGTCGCCATCGAGATCAAGCGGCGCGGTGAGATCGACGGCGTGGAGCAGCTGACCCGCTACCTCGAACTCCTCAACCGCGACCCGCACCTCGCCCCGGTCCGCGGCGTCTTCGCCGCCCAGGAGATCAAGCCGCAGGCCCGCGTGCTGGCCACCGACCGGGGCATCGACTGCGTGGTGCTGGACTACGACGCGCTGCGCGGCATCGACGACGACAAGCTCCGCCTGTTCTGACGCCCGGCGCCCGGTCGTGAGGAGACCGGGGCGGCTGCCCGGCCTCCTCACGCCCTCGCGGTGCTCAGATGGTGACGGTCTGCGGGCCCTCGGGGGTGGACGGCCCGGGGCTGATGGTGCCCCCCGTGGTGGCGGTGGGCGACGGCTCTGCGGTCGCCGAGCTGCTCGGTGGGCTGTCCGAGCCTCCTTCGTCGTCCTCGCCGCCGTTGCTCCCCCCCGTGGGGTCCTCGGGGTCCTCGGTCGGACCAGGGTCCTCCTCGTCGTCACCGGGATTCGGCGGAGTGGTCGTGGGACTTGTGCTGGGTCCTCCCGGGGAGCCGCCGGTCCGGCCGCCGTCCGTGCTCTCTGCGGGGTCCCGGGTGGACGTCGGCTCGGAGCTTTCCGAAGGAGTCACGGGCTCCTCGGAGGTCTCCTCCTCCGTCGGCACCGGGTCCTCGACGACCGGGTCCTCCTGGGGAGGCTCCTCCTCCGTCTCGTCCTCGGTGGGAGCGGCCGGTTCGTGGCTGGGCCCGCTGTCCGGCTCGCCGAGCGTGGGGCCGGTGGGCCGCTCGTCGTCGGCCACATCGCCCTCGCCGGAGGTCATGCCGAGCGTGACCACCGTGCCGAGCACGGCCGCCAGCAGCACTCCGGCTCCGGCGGCCACCGCGTTGCGGCGGGCACCGGCCACTGCCATCCGGCGCACCCCGGCCGGCTGTTCGTGCACCGTCGGAGCGGTGGGCGGCGCCTGTCGCGGAATGACCTCGGTGACGGCCTCGGTGCCCGCGTCGCGGTCCGCGGCGTGCCCGCTGTCCCCGCCGTCCGCACCGGTCGCCCCGAACGGTCCGAAGACCTGCTCGGCGGTGTCCGGCACGGAGGCCGGGGGAACGGCCGGGCCCTTGGTCAGCGCGAGCGGCCCGCCGGCGGCCGAGGACGGGGCGGCGGGCAGGGCGCGCGGTGCGGTCAGGTCGTCCACCAGCGCCAGCGCCCGCCTTCCGGCGACCGCTCCACCGGTGTCCGCGAGCACGCCGCGCAGGGCGATCGACGCCTCCAGTTCGGCCCGCGCCCGGTCCAGTTGCCCCTGGCAGACGGCGAGCACGCCGAGCTCGTGGTGGAAGTAGGCCTGCTGGGCCACCTCGCCGACCGTGCGGGCGGACTCCTGGCCGCTGCGCAGCACCCGCTCCCACACTCCCCAGCGCAGCGAGGCCGCCAGCAGCGGGGCGGCGGTGCGGGCCAGGGCGGTGACCGCGGCCGCGTGACCGGCGCGCTGGGCGGCCGTGACGACCGCCACCAGCGCCTCTCCCTCGCCGGCCACTTCCCAAGGGCTTGCGGCGGGCTCGGACAGCCACCAGGTGTAGTGCTGGGCAGCGGTGAGCGCCCGGTCGGCGGCGTCGCGGTCGTAGCCGGCCTCGGTGAGTCGCTCGGTCACCCCGGATGCCAGCCGGTGACGGCCGCCGGCCGAGGTGACCAGCCCGCAGTCGAGGAGACGGTCCTGGACGCCGTCGGCTCCGGCCTCCCCGATCAGCTCCGACAGCCGTGCCCGGCCCGGCAGTTCGCCACCGAGGGCCACGGCGATCCGGAGTGCTTCCCGCGCGCCGTCGTCCAGTCCTCCGGCCAGCGTGCCGATCGGGTCCCGGTCGGTGCCGCCACCGGCCCGGAGCACCGCACCGGCCTGCAGGAACCGCAGCGGAAGCCCTTCGGACTCGAACCACAGGTCCGCCGCCCAGTCGGTCTCCTCACCGGTCAGCGGCCGCCCGGCGGTGGTTTCGAGCATTTCCAGGCATGCTGTCCGGCTCAGCCCGGAGAGTGCCACTTCCTCGATGTGCGGCTCACCGGACGGCGCGGGCACCTCGGGAGTGGCCGCCATGAGGTAGGCGCACTCGGGGGTGGCGGTCAGCAGCCGCTGGAGGGCCTGGCCTCCGAACTCCAGGTCGTCCAGGATCACCACCGCGCCGATTTCCCGCAGTGCGGCGCGCAGTTCGGTGGGGCCGGGACGGTACTTCAGCGACTGGTGGACCGCGGCGTACAGCTCCTGGAGCAGATCGTCGGCGTTGCGCCGGTGGCCGCTCAGGCTGATGACTCCGTCCGGGGCCAGGTCGGCGCAGTCCGCGGCCACCGCCGCCAGCAACGAGGTGCGGCCGGTGCCGCGGGCACCGGTCAGCCGCACCGACCTGCCCCTGGTCAGCAGCCGGGTCAGCCGCTCCCGCTCCTCCTCGCGCTCCAGCAGCGGACGGCTCGCGGCGCCCGGCAGTCCCGCGCCGCCGCCGTCCGGTGCCGGCCGGCGGCGCGGTGATATCGGGCGCCGGCCGGGAGGGCAGGACTCGATCTCGCTGCCGTCCACCGGGTTGACCGTCAGCAGGAAGTCACCGGCGACGATCTCCACGATGCGCCCCGGTCCGCCCCCGGCCTGCTGCTGCCTTGCGGGCTTGTCGCCGTGGGGTGCCGGGTGGTTCTCCATTGGTCACAGTCCCTCTGGTGCGGGGCGGACGACGCCGCTGGCCATGTCAACGCTCTCGTTGCTACCACTGCGGCCGGCCGGCGCCTGTCACCGGGCCGCCCCGGCATCGTAGAGGGCTTTTCGCGGACCACGAGGGGTCATGACGCGATCGTAAGAATCCTGTGCAGCCGGGTGGCCACCAGCAGCCGCTGCATCTGCGGCGGTACGGCCCGCAGCACCAGGCGCCGGCCGCAGCGTCCCGCCCGGCGGTGCGCTCCCATGATGACCCCCAGGCCGGTCGCGTCCCAGGAGTCCAGCTGCGCCAGATCCAGCACCAGGTCCCCCTCGCCGGAGTCCAGGGCAAGGTGCAGGGCGGTCCGGGCGTCGGCGGCACTGCGCACGTCCAGGCGTCCTCCGACGACCAGCTCGGTGTGGTCGCCCTTGATGTGCATGTGTGCTCCCCGGATGTGCTGCCTGCTGGGTCCTGTGTCTTTCGAGTGTTACCGGAAACGACCGCTCCGGTGGTCACGCGGTTTCCGTCCGTACCCGAGCCGGTGTCCAAACCACCCAAGCGGGTGAGGCGGACCGGGGCCGGGCCCGGCCGGGCACGGACGGCCGCGAAGGGAGTGGTCAGTAGCTGTAGAAGCCCTGGCCGCTCTTGCGCCCGAGGTCGCCGGCGTCCACCATCCGGCGCATCAGCTCCGGCGGGGCGAACTTCTCGTCCTGGGACTCCGTGTAGATGTTCTCGGTTGCGTGCAGCAGGATGTCCACGCCGGTGAGGTCGGCCGTGGCGAGCGGCCCCATGGCGTGTCCGAAGCCCAGCTTGCAGGCGACGTCGATGTCCTCGGCCGTGGCGACCCCGGACTCGTACAGTTTGGCGGCCTCGACCACCAGCGCGGAGATCAGCCTGGTGGTGACGAAGCCGGCGACGTCCCGGTTGACGACGATGCAGGTCTTGCCGGTGCTCTCGGCGAACTCCCGGGCGGCGGCCAGGGTCTCGTCGCTCGTCTTGTGCCCGCGCACCAGCTCGCACAGGCCCATCATCGGGACCGGCGAGAAGAAGTGTGTGCCCACCACACGCTCGGGCCGTCCGGTGGCCGCCGCGATCTTGGTGATGGGAATGGCGGAGGTGTTGGAGGCCAGCACTGTGCTGTCCTTCACCAGTCCGTCGAGGGTCCGGAAGATCTCCTGCTTGATCTCGATCTTCTCGAACACCGCCTCGACGACCACGTCGGCGTCGCCCGCCGCGTCCAGATCGGTGGTGGTCGTGATCCGGGCGAGCGCCGCCTGGGCATCCGCCGCGTCCAGCTTGCCCTTGGCGACGAACTTCTCGTAAGAGGCCTCGATGCCGGCCCTTCCCCGGGCCAGCGCCTCATCGGTGACGTCGCGCAGCACCACGTCCCAGCCCGCCTGTGCGGACACCTGTGCGATGCCGGACCCCATGAGTCCGGCCCCGATGACGGCGAGCTTCCTGGCCACGTCCATAACCCCTTCGCTGCGGTTGGTGCCTCTCAGCTGGACCCTAGTCGCCGTGAGTCGCCGGTGGGGGGAGAAGAGATGCGCGTCACGTCTCATATGCTGGACATCACATGCCACGCGGGGCAGTTCGCCCCTCCGGCGGCGCCCACGGGGCCGGCGGGCGGCGGGGCGGCGGGTGGCCCGTCCGGGTCCCGGCGCTACTCTCGCCCCATGGTGAACCTCACTCGGATCTACACCCGCACCGGCGACCAGGGCACGACAGCGCTCGGCGACATGAGCCGTACCCACAAGACGGATCTGCGGATCGGGGCCTACGCGGACGTCAACGAGGCCAACGCCGTGATCGGGGTGGCACTCGCGCTCGGCGAACTGCCGGAGGAGGTGCGTGCCGTGCTGGTCCGGGTGCAGAACGACCTGTTCGATGTCGGCGCCGACCTGGCCACCCCGGTCGTGCCGGACCCGGAGCACCCGCCGCTGCGCGTCGAGCAGGGCTACATCGACAAGCTGGAGGCGGACTGCGACCGCTTCCTCGCGGACCTGGAGAAGCTGCGCAGCTTCATCCTGCCGGGCGGCACCCCGGCCGCGGCGCTGCTGCACCAGGCCTGCACGGTGGTCCGGCGCGCCGAGCGCTCCACCTGGGCCGCGCTGGCCGAGCACGAGGAGTCCATGAACCAGCTCACCGCCACCTATCTCAACCGGTTGTCGGACCTGCTGTTCATCCTGGCCCGCACGGCCAATCAGGAGGTGGGCGACGTGCTCTGGGTGCCCGGCGAGAACCGCTGAGGCTCCCGGGGCGTCCGCTTGGGCCACACCCAGTAGGTGAGGGCGATGACGGCGTGGACACCGGCCACCGCCCATCCGCGCCCCTGCCACTCCCCCAGCGCCTCGGTGCGGACCGGGTCCGCGATGACCTGGATCATGATCTCCAGCACCGCCCAGGCCAGAACGACCGCCACCAAGGTCCGCAGCCACATCACCGTCTCGTGCCGGGCCCTGGCCACGCCGTAGCGGGGCGGCGGGACCGGCCGGGGCCCGCCGCCCAGGCGGTGGGCGGCGTGGCCGTCCGCCCACCGGATCAGGTAGTGGCCGTAACCGACGGAGAACCCGAGGTAGAGGGCGGCCAGCCCGTGCGCGGCCGAGGGCTGGGCCCCGGCCCGCAGGTCGATCGCCGTCGCGGCCAGCAGGAACAGGTCCACGAGCGGCACGCACAACAGCAGCACCGCGCCGGCCCCGGGCCTGCGCAGCAGGTAGCGCACGGCCAGCCCGGCGGCGAGCACCATCCAGAACGCGATCTCGGCGGCTACGACGAGGGCGACGATCATGCGGGCTCCTTCCGTCCCGCTCAGCCTGCCCGGTCGTGCCGCCCGGCGCGTCGTCGCCGGTGAGGATACGGTTCTGCATCTTTCGTCGCAGTCGCCCGCCGGTCCGGCTGCGCCGTCCGGTGACCCGGGCGTGGTTCAGCCCAGCAGGCCGAGGACCAGAAGAACGACGCCCAGGCCCGCGCAGCACGCCGCCGCCACCCGCAAGCCGGTGCTCTGCCGCAGCCCGGAGCGCACCAGTTCCTCCTCGCTGCGGGTGGACACGATGAAGTGCCCGCCGTCCTCCGGCTCGCCGATGACGAGGCTGCCGCCCGCGTCACTGACCTCGCCGAGCACGTACAGCCTGCGGCCGGCCGGGAGCACCCACTCCTCGTGCTGGTAGCCGATGGTGTCGCCGCCTCCGGAGGTCAGCGGCACCGACAGGGAGCCGATGCGGAGCTCGGCGCCGGTGCGGCCGCCGCGCTCGAAGCGGTCCAGCACCTTCTCCGCGCCGTCCACGCGGTTCTTGGCCGGGTCGACGGTGATCTCCCCGGTGTCGTCCCGGACGGCGAACGGCGATCCGCTGATGTGCTGGGAGACGACCGAGCTGCGCTCCTGGCGCTTGCGGTTGCCCTCGCTGTCGGTGGTGGTCTCCCAGTACTTGTGGGTGACCGTGTGCCGGTGCCACACGCAGGCGGTGCCCGACAGCTCCGCGGTGAGTTCCCCGGAGCCGGACGCCTGTGCCACTCCGACCACTTCGCAGCGGTACCGGAAGTTGCCCTCCCCCGCCGCGTCGGCCGCCGCCCGGTGCAGTTCTCTCAGTTCTCCCACCGGGAGCGTCTCGGCTGTCGTCATGGCCCTGACCCTGCCCTGCGCCCGATGTGCCAGCACGGCACAGACCG
This sequence comes from Streptomyces sodiiphilus, assembly GCF_039529215.1. NCBI lineage: Bacteria > Bacillati > Actinomycetota > Actinomycetes > Kitasatosporales > Streptomycetaceae > Streptomyces > Streptomyces sodiiphilus. Next base: position 78,077 of record NZ_BAAAMJ010000008.1, read on the forward strand.
CCGCCGCCACCAGCGCTATCGCCCCGATCACCATCATGGGTATCCCCCTGTTGTGCCTTTCGGTCCGTCGCTCCGCCGGACCGGCTGGCGGGACTCTACCGGAGCGACCCGGCCGAGGACCCGGGCCGTCGGGCCGTGCTGAGATGGAGTCATGCCGTCGCTGCCCCGCCCGCACCGCCATGACCTGCTGATCGCCGGCGTCGGTCTGGCCGCCGGTGTCCTGAGCATCGCACTGGGGTTCTCCGTCGTCGGGCCGCTGCCCGAGCACGCCGCGGGTCCGGCGCTGATTCCCCTGCTGGCGATGTGCGCGGCCGCCGCGTTGCGCCGGACGGCGCAGCCCTGGGCACTCCTGCTGGCCGCCGCCGCGGTGGCCGCCGATCTGTTCACGGGCCCGCTCCTGGTCGTGCTGGTGCTGTTCTCCGACCTGGTCTACGCGGCGGTGCTCTACGGCCCCCGGCGGTGGTCCAGGGCCCTGCTGCCCCTGTCCGTGGTGTTCTCGGTGGCGGTGACGATCGCCGTGCTGGCCGTCCGCCCGCACCCGGACGCGCTGGTCGCGGGGGTGATTACTGCCTCTCTCACCGTCGCGCCCGCCTGGACCGGCGTGGTCGTGCGCGACCACCGCAACGCCGCCCTCGCCGAGCGGCTGCGCTCCGAGCAGACGGCACTGCTGGCCGAGATGGACCGGGTCCAGGCGGTGGCCGGGGAGCGGGCCCGGATGGCGAGGGAACTGCACGACGTGGTGGCCAATCATCTCTCCGCCATAGCAGTGCACTCCACGGCCGCCCTGTCGCTGGACCAGTGGCCGGCCGCCCGGGAGTCGTTGGTGGTGATCCGGGAGAACAGCACGCAGGGCCTGGCGGAGATGCGCCGGCTGATCGGCATTCTGCGGGATCCGGACGCCGGGGACGGCGTGGAGATCGTTCCGGGGCCGGACGGTCTCGGGGTTCTGCTGGACCGGGCCCGACGGGGCGGTGCGGCGTCCGGCCTGCGTTTCGGCGCCCGCGACGAACGCGCCCCCGGCACCCGCCTGCCCGCACCGGTCGAACTCGCGGCCCACCGGATCGTGCAGGAATCCCTGACCAACGCGGTCAAGCACGCGGCTGCCGGGGAGGTGGTGGTGTGGATCAGGCTGGACGACGGCGTCCTGAGCATCACGGTCACCAGCCCGTACGGCGACCGTGACGGGCCTCGGGCGCCGGGCTCGGGCGCCGGCCTGACGGGCATGCGGGAGCGCGCGGAACTCCTGGGCGGTACCTTCGAGGCCGGCCGGACCACGGCCGGTGACAGCTGGCGGGTCCGGGCCGAACTGCCCGTGGACGCCGGGAGATCCGGGGAGGGAGGCCACCTGCCGTGAGCATCCGGGTGATCGTCGCCGAGGACCAGGCGGCGGTGCGTACCGGTCTGGTCCTGATTCTGGGGAGCACCCCGGACATCGAGGTGGTGGCGGAGGCGGCGGACGGCGAGGAAGCAGTGCGGCTCGCCCGTGAGCTGCGTCCTGATCTGGTGCTGATGGACCTTCGGATGCCGCGCCTGGACGGGGTGTCCGCCACCGGGCGGATCACCGCCGAGCGCCTGGCCGATGTCCTGGTGCTCACCACCTTCGATCTGGACTCCTACGTCTTCGGGGCGCTGCGGGCCGGGGCCACCGGCTTCCTGCTCAAAGACAGCGACGCGCAGACCCTGGTCTCCGCCGTGCGCACGGTTGCGGGCGGGCAGGGACTGATCGCGCCGGAGGTGACCCGGCGGCTCCTCACCGAGTTCGCCCGCCGGCAGCCTGCGCCCGCGGAGCCGGGCCCGTCGGTGCGGGCGCTGCCCTCACTGACCCCGCGGGAACGGGAGGTGCTGGGCCTGCTGGGGCGCGGAATGTCCAACGCCCAGATCGCCGGCAGTCTGCGGATGGCCGAGGCCACGGTGAAGTCCCACGTCAGCAGGGTGCTGCACAAGCTCGGGCTGCGCAGCCGGGTGCAGGCGGCCATCCTCGCCCGCGAGCAGCAGATCTGACGGGCCGCCGGCTCGCGTTCCCGACCGCCACGGTCCTTTCCGGCCCTTTCCGGTGACGGGTCTTAACCGGATCTTAAGGCTGCCCGAAGAGGGCCCGAAGGCGGTCGGCACCCCATTGCGTGCTGGTCCAGACCTGCTTAGGCTCCCCTCCCACCGCGTAGCAGCAGCACGGCACGCGGTCACCCCCACCTGTCCGGCCCGGGCCGGATCGACTTCGAGGAGCAGCCGTTGAGTACCGGAGAACGAGCCGCGCGCCGCACCCGCCGCGCGGTCGTCGCCCTCGCGGCGGCCGTGGCGCTGCCGCTGGGCGGAGCGGTGACACTCCCGACGGCGCACTCATGACCGCCATCCACGGAGGACTGCGGCGGCAGGGGCCCCGGGCCGCAGCCGGGGGAGGGCGCAAGGGGGGCCTGAGCCCTCTCCCGGCTGCCTGCCGCCGCCCGAGGGCGGCGGCCCGCCTGTGATGTCAGTGCGGGGGCAGCCCTCTCCCGCATCGCGCGCACTCGCGGGCACGGGGGTCGTCTGCGAGGCGTCCGCACTCGGGGCAGACCCGGTGCAGCAGGCACGCCGCCTCGCCGCCCTCCGGCTCCTCCGCGGCCCGTTCCCCGGCGGCCCGCCCGTCGGGCGACGGGGTGGCCCTCTGCTCCGGTTCCATGCTCACCCTCCCTGGTCACAGCGGTGCGAGGCCCACGCGTGCGCCCGGAAGGCGGATCCTACGCCGCCTTCGGGGGCGCCACCACGGCGCGCGGCGTCGCCGGTCCGCTCCGTCGCTTCCCCACCCAACTGGACTTTGGTCCAGACCTATTGACCTATGGTCCAGACCTCTCTACGCTCGCGGCACGTTGCGGTGACAGCGCCATGACACGACCGCGGCACGGCCGGAACGGCGCCTCCCCCCATCGGCCGTCCGGCCGCACCTGTCCCACCGATCACTCCAGGAGCCTCACGTGAGACCTGAACACAGCCCGGACCGCAGAAGAGCCCGAGGGCTCAGACGCGCCCTGATCGCCGTCCTCACCGCGCTCGCCCTCCCCCTGACCGCCATGGTGGCCCTGGCGAGCCCCGCCCAGGCGGCGACCGCCTCCGCCACGTACACCAAGGTCTCCGACTGGGGCACCGGGTTCACCGGCCAGTGGACCATCACCAACACCGGCTCCGCCCCGCTGCCCGGCTGGACGGTCGAATGGACCTTCCCCGAGGGCACCACGGCCGGCACCGCCTGGGACGCCCGCCTCACCCGGGACGGCAACCGCTACACGGCCACCAACCCCGCCTGGGCCGGCCCGCTCGCCCCCGGCCAGAGCGCCAGCTTCGGCTTCAACGGCACCGGCTCCGGCAGCCCCTCCGGCTGCCGCGTCAACGGAGCCTCCTGCGACGGTTCCGATCCCCAGCCGGAAGGTCCCGGCGCCCCCGGCACCCCGGTGGCCGGATCGGTCACCGCCACCTCGGTCGAACTGAGCTGGACCCCCGCCACCGGCGGGACCGCCATCAAGAACTACGACGTGCTGCGCAACGGCACCGTGGTGGCCACCACCACCCGGACCGGCCACACCGACACCGGGCTGTCCGCCGGCACCTCCTACACCTACACGGTGATCGCCCGTGACACCGCGGACCGCACCGGCCCCGCAAGCTCCCCGCTGACCGTGCGCACCCCCGGCGACGGCGGAGGCCCGGGCGCGGACCACATCAACCTCGGGTACTTCACCGAGTGGGGCGTCTACGACCGCAACTACCACGTCAAGAACATCGTGGACTCGGGTTCCGCCGAGAAGATCACCCACATCAACTACGCCTTCGGCAACGTCCAGGGCGGTGAGTGCACCATGGGTGACGCCTACGCCGCCACCGACCGCTTCTACAGCGCCGCGGAAAGCGTGGACGGCACGGCCGACTCCTGGGACACCGGCGCGCTGCGCGGCAACTTCAACCAGCTCAAGAAGCTCAAGGAGAAGCACCCGCACATCAAGGTGCTGTGGTCGTTCGGCGGCTGGACCTGGTCCGACGGCTTCGGCCAGGCCATGCAGAACCCCGAGCGGTTCGCCAAGTCCTGCTACGACCTGGTCAACGACCCCCGCTGGGCCGGCGTCTTCGACGGCATCGACCTGGACTGGGAGTACCCCAACGCCTGCGGCAACACCTGCGACAACAGCGGACCGAAGGTGTTCGGCGACATGATGCGCGCCTTCCGCACCCAGTTCGGCGACCAGCTGGTCACCGCCGCCATCACCGCCGACGCCTCCGAGGGCGGGAAGATCGACGCCGCCGACTACGCCAGGGGCGCCCAGTACAGCGACTACCTGCTGGTCATGACCTACGACTTCTTCGGCGCCTGGGCGGCGCAGGGGCCGACCGCTCCGCACTCCCCGCTGCACGCCTACAACGGCATCCCGCAGGCCGGCTTCCACTCCGACGCCGCCATCCAGAAGCTCATTGCCCTCGGCGTCCCGCCCGAGAAGCTGGCCCTGGGCATCGGCTTCTACGGCCGCGGCTGGACCGGCGTCACCCAGTCCGCCCCCGGCGGCACCGCCACCGGACCGGCCCCGGGCACCTACGAACAGGGCATCGAGGACTACAAGATCCTCAAGAACCGCTGCCCGTCCACCGGCACCATCGCGGGTACCGCCTACGCCCACTGCGGCAACCAGTGGTGGAGCTACGACACCCCGCAGACCGTCGCCGGGAAGATGACCTACGCCAAGCAGCAGGGTCTGGGCGGCGCCTTCTTCTGGGAGTTCAGCGGTGACACCACGGGCGGCGAGCTCGTGACCGCCATCCACAACGGCCTGCGGTAACCCGCGGCCCGGCAGACCGCAGCCGGGGAGAGGGGAGGCCCCCCTCTCCCCGGCTGCTCCATGTGCTTCGAGCGAGGGCCGCGCCGAGGACGAGGACAGGTCTCAGGCGACGTTGACGCGCTGACCGGGGGGCGCGGCCTCCAGCCACGCCAGGAAGCCGGTGAGGGCGTCCTCACTCATCGCCAGTTCGAGATCGAGACCGTCGTGCCGGCAGTTGAGAACCAGAGCGCCGGACAGCAGCGCGAACTCCTCGTCGCCCTGCGGGTGACGGCGCTCGCGCACCTGGATCCGGTCACGCTCCAGGGTGAGCCGGGGCCGTGGGGCATAGGAGAACACCCGGAACCACTCGATGTGATCCCCGTTGTACCGGGCGACCCCGTAGATCCATCCCTTGCCCGCCGACTGCCCGGACCGGGGAGGCTCCCAGCGGGCGCTGCAGTCGAAGGTGCCGCCGGAGCGCTGGATGATGCGCCGGCGCATCCCGAAGACCAGCAGCCCCAGCAGTACCAGTGCGAGCACCGCACCGCAGGCAAGCAGAGCGAGGACCATGCCGACCGACCTCCTCGCTCTCGTGGACCTTCAACTACACCGTGTCAGCGTCCGGCCGCCGCGGCGCGCAGTCGCACTTCGGCGCGTCGTTCGGCGGCCGCGTCCGCGTCGCCCTTCGCGCCCTCCAGCGCCCGCTCCGCGCGCTCGACGTCGATCTCCTCGGCCAGCTCGGCGACCTCCGCCAGGAGCGTCAGCTTACCGTCCGTGTACGAGATGAAGCCGCCGTGCACCGCTGCGACGACCGTGCCTTCCCCGCTCTCACCCGTCGTGCGGATGGTCACCGGGCCCTCGACCAGCACGCCGAGCAGCGGCTGGTGGTTGGGCATGATGCCGATGTCGCCCGACGTGGTGCGCGCGACGACCAGGCCGGCCTTGCCGGACCAGACCTGGCGGTCCGCGGCGACCAACTCGACGTGCAGCTCAGCCACGATGGCTCCTCATCACTGGTTCTTGGTCGTGAAGTTCTTGATCAAAGTCTGTGGTGGGGCGGGCGAGGGGGCGGGACGGCCGTCCCGCCCCCTCGCACCGGAGCGGGGTCAGGAGACGCCCAGCTCCTTGGCCTTGGCCTTCAGGTCGTCCAGGCCACCGCACATGAAGAATGCCTGCTCGGGGTAGTGGTCGAACTCACCGTCCGCGATCGCGTTGAACGCGGTGATGGACTCGTCCAGCGAGACGTCCGAGCCGTCCATGCCGGTGAACTGCTTCGCCGCGTGGGTGTTCTGCGACAGGAAGCGCTCGATACGGCGGGCGCGGTGGACGGTGAGCTTGTCCTCCTCGCCGAGCTCGTCGATACCCAGAATGGCGATGATGTCCTGGAGGTCCTTGTACTTCTGCAGGATCCCCTTGACCCGGGAGGCGCAGTCGTAGTGGGCCTGCGAGATGAACCGCGGGTCCAGGATCCGGGAGGTGGAGTCCAGCGGGTCCACCGCCGGGTAGATGCCCTTCTCCGAGATCGGCCGCGACAGCACCGTGGTGGCGTCCAGGTGGGCGAAGGTGGTCGCCGGGGCCGGGTCGGTCAGGTCGTCCGCGGGCACGTAGATCGCCTGCATGGAGGTGATCGAGTGACCACGGGTCGAGGTGATGCGCTCCTGGAGCACACCCATCTCGTCCGCCAGGTTCGGCTGGTAGCCCACCGCGGAGGGCATGCGGCCCAGCAGGGTGGACACCTCGGAGCCGGCCTGGGTGAAGCGGAAGATGTTGTCGATGAAGAACAGCACGTCCTGCTTCTGCACATCGCGGAAGTACTCCGCCATGGTCAGACCGGCCAGCGCCACCCGCAGACGGGTGCCCGGCGGCTCGTCCATCTGGCCGAAGACCAGCGCGGTCTGGGGAAGCACCCCGGACTCGGCCATCTCCTCGATCAGGTCGTTGCCCTCACGGGTGCGCTCGCCGACGCCGGCGAACACGGAAACGCCCTCGTGCAGCTTGGCCACACGCATGATCATTTCCTGGATGAGGACGGTCTTGCCGACGCCCGCGCCACCGAACAGACCGATCTTGCCGCCCTTGACGTACGGGGTCAGCAGGTCGACGACCTTCAGGCCGGTCTCGAACATCTCGGTCTTGGACTCGAGCTGGTCGAAGGCGGGGGCCTTGCGGTGGATCGGCCAGCGCTCGGTGACCTCGGCCTCGGCCTCGGGCTCGTTCAGGATGCGGCCCAGGGTGTTGAACACCCGGCCCTTGGTGACGTCACCGACCGGCACGGTGATGCCGTTGCCGGTGTTGGTCACCTGGGCCTGGCGCACCAGGCCGTCGGTGGGCTCCATGGAGATGGCGCGCACCAGGCCCTCGCCCAGGTGCTGTGCGACCTCCAGGGTCAGGGTCTTGGTGGCACCCTCGGTGGAGGGGTCCACGACCTCGACGGTCAGCGCGTTGTAGATCTCCGGCATCGAGTCGACGGGGAACTCCACGTCCACGACCGGGCCGATGACCCGCGCGACGCGACCCGTCGAGGTGCCCGTCTGTGGGGCCGTCTCAACAGAAGCAGTCATTGTTATCGGTCACTCCCCGCGCTCGCGTCGGCCAGGGCGCTCGCGCCACCGACGATCTCGCTGATTTCCTGGGTGATGTCGGCCTGGCGGGCCGCGTTGGCAAGCCGCGTGAGCGACTTGATGAGGTCTTCCGCGTTGTCCGTGGCCGACTTCATCGCCCGGCGGCGGGCGGCGTGCTCGGAAGCGGCCGACTGCAGCAGGGCGTTGTAGATCCGGCTCTCCACGTACCGCGGGAGCAGGGCGTCGAGGACCTGCTCGGCCCCCGGCTCGAAGTCGTACAGCGGCAGCAGCTGGGCGCCCTTGGTGAAGACGGCCGCGGAGTCCTCGGCCGACTTCCCGAAGGTCATCGGCAGCATCCGCCGGTCCACCGCGGTCTGCGTCATCATCGAGACGAACTCGGTGAAGACGATGTGCAGCTCGTCCACGCCGCCGTGGGCGGTGTCCTTCTCCATGGCGGCGATGAGCGGTGCCGCCACGCGCTTGGCGTCCTCGTAGGTCGGGCTGTCGGTGAAGCCGGTCCACGACTCCTCCACCGGGCGCTCCCGGAAGGAGTAGTACGAGGCGCCCTTGCGGCCCACCACGAAGGACTTGACCTCCTTGCCCTCACTGATGAGCCGGGCGGTCGCCTCCTCCGCGGCCTTGATGGCGTTGCTGGAGTAGCCGCCGGCCAGACCGCGGTCGCTCGTGATGAGCAGCAGCGCGGCCCGCACCGGGTGCTCGGACTCGGTGGTCAGCGGGTGCTTGATGTCCGAGCTGTAGGCCACCGCGCCCACCGCTTCGGTGAGCTGCTCGGCGTACGGAGTGGAGGCCGCCACCTGGCGCTGCGCCTTGACGATGCGCGAGGCGGCGATCATCTCCATCGCCTTGGTGATCTTCTTGGTGGCCGTGATGGATTTGATCCGGCGCTTGTATACGCGAAGCTGAGCGCCCATGGATCAGCCCTCGCCCAGCAGCTTGCCGTCCGCGGTCTCGAACTGCTGCTTGAACTTGTTGACCGCGCCGGCCACGGCCTGCAGCGTGTCGTCGGACATCTTGCCGCCCTCACGGATGCCGGTCATCAGGTCCCGGTACTCGCGGCCGAGGTAGTCCAGCAGCTCCTTCTCGAAGCGGCGGATGTCCTCGACCGGGATGTCGTCCATCATGCCGTTGGTACCGGCCCAGACGGAGACGACCTGGTTCTCGGTCGGGAAGGGGTTGTACTGCTCCTGCTTGAGCAGCTCCACCATGCGCTTGCCGCGCTCCAGGGCCGCCTTGGAGGCCGCGTCCAGGTCGGAACCGAAGGCGGCGAACGCCTCCAGCTCGCGGAACTGGGCGAGGTCCACGCGCAGCGAGCCGGTGATCTGCTTCATCGCCTTGTGCTGCGCGGAGCCACCGACCCGGGAGACGGAGATACCGACGTTCAGCGCCGGCCGCTGGCCCGCGTTGAACAGGTCCGACTCCAGGAAGCACTGGCCGTCGGTGATGGAGATGACGTTGGTCGGGATGAACGCCGAGACGTCGTTCGCCTTGGTCTCGACGATCGGCAGACCGGTCATCGAGCCGGCCCCCATCTCGTCGGAGAGCTTGGCGCAGCGCTCCAGCAGCCGGGAGTGCAGGTAGAAGACGTCGCCCGGGTAGGCCTCGCGGCCCGGCGGGCGGCGCAGCAGCAGGGAGACCGCGCGGTAGGCGTCGGCCTGCTTCGACAGGTCGTCGAAGACGATCAGGACGTGCTTGCCCTGGTACATCCAGTGCTGGCCGATGGCCGAGCCGGTGTAGGGGGCCAGGTACTTGAAGCCGGCCGGGTCCGAGGCCGGGGCGGCCACGATGGTCGTGTACTCCAGGGCACCGGCCTCCTCCAGCGCACCGCGCACGGAGGCGATGGTGGAGCCCTTCTGGCCGACCGCGACGTAGATGCAGCGGACCTGGCGGCTGGGGTCGCCGGTGCGCCAGTTGTCGCGCTGGTTGATGATCGTGTCGACGGCCAGCGCGGTCTTGCCGGTCTGCCGGTCGCCGATGATCAGCTGGCGCTGACCGCGGCCGACCGGGGTCATGGTGTCGACGGCCTTGTAGCCGGTCTCCATCGGCTCGTGCACCGACTTGCGCTGCATGACCGTGGGAGCCTGCAGCTCCAGCGCGCGACGCTCGGTGGTGCCGATCTCGCCGAGGCCGTCGATCGGGTTGCCCAGCGGGTCGACGACCCGGCCGAGGTAGCCCTCGCCGACGCCGACGGAGAGCACCTCGCCGGTGCGGCGCACCGGCTGGCCCTCCTCGATGCCGCTGAACTCACCGAGGACGACGGCACCGATCTCGCGCTCCTCGAGGTTGAGGGCGAGGCCGAGGGTGCCGTCCTCGAACTTCAGCAGTTCGTTCGCCATGGCCGAGGGAAGACCCTCGACCTTCGCGATGCCGTCCATGGCCTGCGATACCGTGCCGACCTCTTCGCGCGAGGCGGCGTCCGGCGTGTACGACTGGACGAAATTCTCCAGCGCGTCCCGGATCTCATCCGGCCGGATCGTGAGCTCCGCCATCTGGGTTCCCTGCTCTCCTAGTTGGGACCGTAAGTGTTTCCCGGCTGGGCCCGGGGGGCGTCCCCCCGGGGATCCGCAGCTCGTACGGCCCAACTCGGGCCGCTGAATACTGCTTGTTGAGTTGGTGGGGCGGTGTGCGCCGTCAGCCCGCCATCCGCCGGACCACCTCGTCGAGGCGGTCGGAGACGGTGCCGTTGATGACCTCGTCGCCGATCCGGACGGAGATCCCGCCGAGGACCGTGGGGTCCACGTCGAGGTTGAGCTGGACGGGACGGCCGTACAGCCTGGCCAGCACGTCGCCCAGGCGCTGCCGCTGCGCGTCGGTGAGCGGTACCGCCGAGGTGACCATCGCCACCGAGCGGCCCCGCCGCTCCGCGGCGAGCGCGGACAGCGCTTCGAGTCCCGCTTCCAGGCTACGGCCTCGCGGATTTTCCACGAGCCTGACCACCAGGCGCTCGGTGACGTCCTGGGCACGGCCGCCGAGCAGCCGGTGCACCAGTTCGCTCCTCGCGGCCTTGGCGGCCGGGCTGTCGTCCTTCGCGCCCAGGGCTCCGCGCAGCTCCGGCGAGGTCGCGACGATCCGGCCGAACCGGAACAGCTCGTCCTCGACGGAGTCCAGGGTGCCCTGGCGCTCCGCGGCGACCAGGTCGGTGGTGTCCGCCAGCTGCTCGACGGCGTCCACCAGGTCGCGCGACGCGGACCACCGCGAACGGACCATGCCGGACACCAGATCGACGCACTCCCCGCCGACCTGGCCGGTCAGCAGCCGTCCGGCCAGTCCGGCCTTGGCCTCCCCGGCCTGGGCCGGGTCGGTGAGCACCCTGCGCAGCGAGACCTCGCGGTCCAGCAGCGCGGTGACGGAGGCCAGCTCACCGGCGAGTGCGGCGACGTCCACACCGGTGTTGTCCACCAGTGCGTCCAGCCGCTCCCGCGCGGCAGCCAGCGCCTCGCGGCTGGCTCCCATCATCATCGGGCGGCCTCGGCCTTCTCCTCGAGCTCGTCGAGGAACCGGTCGATGGTGCGGCTCTGCCGGGCGTGGTCCTCCAGGGACTCACCGACGAGCTTGCCGGCCAGTTCGGTGGCGAGCTTGCCGATGTCCTGCCGGAGCACCTCCGCGGCCTGCTTGCGGTCGGCGGCGAGCTGGGCGTGGCCGGCGGCGAGGATCTCCTCGCGCTGCCGCTGGCCTTCCTCACGCATCTCGGCGATGAGTGCGGCACCCTGCTCCTGTGCCTCCTGGCGCAGCCGCGCGGCCTCGTGCCGGGCGTCGGCCAGCTGGGCGCGGTACTCCTCCAGGGTCTGGCGAGCCTCGGCCTGGGTGGCCTCGGCCCTCTCCATGCCGCCTTCGATGGCTTCCCGCCGCTCCTCCAGCGCCTGGTTGATGCGCGGGACGAGGAACTTGTAGAAGACAGCGAAGATGATGCCGAAGCAGATCAGGCCGATGACGACCTCGGGCCACACCGGCAGAACAGGGCTCTGCGGCTCTTCGGCGGCCAGGTACATCATGGTGGACCTTTCGTCAGTAATGGCCTCGGACAGTTATGGCCTCGGTCCGGTCAGCTGAAGATGAACGGAACGATGAAACCGATCAGCGCGAGGGCCTCGACGACGGCGAAGCCGAGCAGCATGTTCTGCCGGATGAGGCCGGCGGCCTCGGGCTGACGGGCGATGGCCTGGACACCGTTACCGAAGATGATGCCGATACCGATACCGGGGCCGATGGCGGCGAGGCCGTAGCCGACGGTGCCGATGTTGCCTTCGATGGCGGCGAGGACGTCCATGTCAGTTGGTTCCTTCTCTTGGTTGGCCGGTGGTGTTCTGTCCACCGGACGTCTGGAGGGCCGGGCTGCTCCGGAGGCTCAGTGAGCTTCCTCGAGCGCCTGGGCGAGGTAGGTGGCGGTCAGCACGGTGAAGACGTACGCCTGGAGCGCCTGGATGAAGAGTTCGAAGACGGTGATCAGCAGCGTCATGATCAGCGAGGTGACCGAGTAGAACGCGCCGACCACGGTGCCCAGGGTGTACCAGGTGCCGATGATGAAGGTCAGGATCAGCAGGTGACCCGCGAACATGTTCGCGAAGAGACGGACCGCGAGCGTGAACGGCCGCACGAAGATGTTCGAGACGAACTCGATCGGCGTCAGGATGACGTAGATGCCCTTGGGCAGCCCGCCGGGGACGCACAGGTTGCGGATGCCGCCCACGAACCCGTTGGTCTTGAAGGTCACGGTCATGTACGTGACCCAGACCACCAGGGCCAGCGCGGCCGGGTAGGCGATGATCGACGTCGCCGGCAGCTGGGCCATCGGGATGACCGCCCAGATGTTCATGATCCAGATGAAGAAGAACAGCGAGACCAGCAGCGGAACGAAGGGCTCCGCCTTCTTTCCGATCACCTCGCGCCCGATGCCGCGGCGCACGAAGTCGTAGAGCACCTCGGCCAGCAGCTGGAACTTGCCGGGAACCACCTTCGGACGCGCGAACGCCTTCCAGAAGAAGCCCACGACGAGGGCGGTGCTGATGAAGGCCAGCACCATGGCCTTGTTGACCTCGACCGGACCGACGGTGAACATCGGCTCGAAGATGAACGACCACACCGAGGGCGCGGGAAAGCCGCAGTCCTGGAACAGATGGCAGTCGGTCTCGAAGGCGAGCATCTGGTCGCTAATCACCGTGAGCTCCTTCGGCGTGACGCATGGATACGGCAACCTCGATGTGTCGGCGTGGCGGCATGCCACGGGTCGGCACTGGACGGAGTGTGGCGGGAGAGGAGCCGGCCGGCACGCAGGCCGGGCGGCACCGTCGAAGCCGGATCAGTGAACGCGACTGTCCCGCACAGCACGCGTACCGGTGTTCGCCGGGCTCTCGGCGACGGACTGTAGCAGCCTTCCGCGAAGCTCTTTATCCCGCCCCCACCGCGGGGGGCACACGGCCCGCCGGCAGTCATGCCCGGCCGTCCTGCCCGGGCCCTCCGGGGCCGCCGGAGCCGGGCCCCTCGGGGCCACTGGAAGGGGTGGGATCGACGTAGGGCGCCTTCAGCCGCACATGGGCCACGACCTGTCCGGTCAGCCAGGCGAAGAGGCAGGCCAGCACGCCGGCGGCGAACGCCCGGCCGTTGAGGAAGGTGGCGTCCCGCAGCAGGGCCATCGCGATGACCAGCAGGACCACCTGGGTGGTGTAGATCAGGAAGGCGGCGCCGAAGAACAGCTCCGGCCAGCGGTGTCCGACATGACCGAGCGCGACCAGCCCCACGCCGAAGAACGCGGCGGCCACCAGGGAGCCGAGAGCGGCGCCCAGCGCCCCGTCCGCGCCCGCCACGACCGCCCCGGCCGCGGTGACGATCACGCCGACCACGGCAGTGGGAATCGCGGCGCCGCGAATTATCCGGGCGTCATTGGACTGCATGGAAGATGATCTCCGGCAGGCGTGGGGAACAGTGTCCTCGTTGACGGTCCTCGTGTACGGCCTCGTTGACGAGTCGTCCCGGCCCGACATGCGCGGCTCGAGACTCGTGAACGCTATCACAAACTATTTGATGAGGTCTTTACCCACCCCGTGTGGAGGAACTCACACCCGCTGGGTACGTCCTGACGGGGGAATACCTCCGGCCTATGACCGGCTGTCGATCTTCCTTCGCAAGGTGAAGCGCTGCCGCTCCCCCACCGCCGTCGCCCCGTTCAGGCCGGGCGGCACCGCGGAGGAGTCCGCGGCCGGACGCCGCCGCCGGGAACGCCGGTAGCGCGGCGGTACCAGCCGCTCCGCCCACCCCGGGACCCGCGGCGTGAAACGCGGCAGCAACAGCACCACCAGCCCGATCGCGCTCAGCAGCACGATCGCCGGCACCACCAGGTAGCCGTCCCGGCGCACCGACAGCGCGACCGCGCCGAAGGCGATCAGCGCCGACCAGAAGTACATGATCAGCACCGCGCGGCTGTGTGAGTGACCGATCTCCAGCAGCCGGTGATGCAGATGCCCGCGGTCGGCGTGGAACGGGGAATGCCCGTTCCAGGTGCGCCGGACAATGGCCAGCACCAGATCGGCGAACGGCACCGCGATGATCGTCAGCGGCAGGATCAGCGGGAGATAGACAGGCACCATCTCGTGCACGGTGGCCCGCACCGAACCGGTGAACAGCCGCATGGCGTCCGGGTCCACCTGCCCGGTGATCGACACCGCGCCCGCCGCCAGCACCAGGCCCAGCAGCATCGAGCCGGAGTCGCCCATGAAGATCCGCGCCGGATGCATGTTGTGCGGCAGGAACCCCAGGCACATGCCCATGAGTACGGCCGCGAACAGCGTCGCCGGGGCGGCCGCCTCGATGCCGTAGCCGTACCACACCCGGTAGGCGTACAGGAAGAACGCCGCGGCCGCGATGCACACCATGCCCGCGGCCAGCCCGTCCAGGCCGTCGACGAAGTTCACCGCGTTGATCGTGATGACCACGATCGCCACGGTCAGCAGCGTGCCCTGCAGGGGCGTGAGCGCCACCACCCCCACCGTGGGCACCGGCAGCCACAGGATCGTCAGCCCCTGCAGCACCATGACGCCCGCCGCGATCATCTGGCAGCCCAGCTTGACCAGGGCGTCCATGCCCCACTTGTCGTCCAGGACACCGATCAGCCAGATCAGCCCCGCACCGGCCAGCAGCGCCCGCGGCTCGTCCGACAGCCGGAAGACATCCCCGGTGTTGGTCAGCTGCGAGGCCACCAGCAGCCCCGCGCACAGCCCGCCGAACATCGCGATGCCGCCCAGCCGCGGCGTCGGCTCCCGGTGCACGTCCCGCGCCCTGATCTCGGGGACCGCCCCGGCCACGATGGCGAACTTCCGCACCGGCCCGGTCAGCAGGTAGGTGACGGCCGCGGCGACGCACAGCGTCAGCAGGTATTCACGCACGGGCTCCCCAGGGGTTCGTCACCGGTCTTGAGCAGACACACTAGGACACCGTGCGGGATGCTCCGCCCCCGCGGCCACTGCCCGGACCGCGGGCCCCCGCACCGGCACCGCGCTCAGCGCCTGCCCGCCGGCACACCGGTCAGCGCCGTGACGACCGGGTCCAGGGCGGCGTTGATCTCCTCGCCCACGCTGCGGAAGTAGGGGAAGGGAGCACCGTAGGGGTCCTGCACCTCGTCAGCCTCCGGGCTGGGCGCCAGCAGCCAGCCGCGCAGCGCTGCCGCCGCCCTGGCCAGCGCCCGGGCGCGCTCGACCAGCCCGTCCGCCGAGGTGGGGGCCGGCAGCGTCGCCATGTCGATGGCGCGCACCAGCCGGGTGAACTCCTTGAGCGTGAACGTCCGCAAACCCGCCGAGTGCCCCATGGAGATGACCTGCGCCCGGTGGTCGCGGGTGGCGGTCAGTACCAGGTCGGCCTGGATGACGTGCTCGTCCAGCAGCTCCCGGCCCAGGAAACCCTCCGGGTCCGCGCCGTACTCGGTCAGTACCCGCGCCGCGTGCTCCTCCATGGGCGCCCCCTCGTGCCCCCAGGTGCCGGCGCTCTCCACGACGAGCCCGCCGGTGGACCCGAGCCGGTCCGCCACCGCCTGCCGGGTGAGCCGCTCGGTGATCGGCGAACGGCAGACGTTCCCCGTGCTGACGTGCAGTATGCGGAACACCTGGCCCGGGGTTCCGGACACCGCGGGCGCCGGTATCCCGCTCTCCGCAGCCGCGGTCAATGCGAGATCTCCAGGTCGGGTACGACCTTGCGGAGCTCCTCCTCGCTCACGGCCCCGGCGCGCAGCAGCTTGGGAACCCGCCCGGTGACATCCACGATGGTGGACGGCACCGTGTCGGGGGTGGGGCCGCCGTCCAGGTAGACCGAGACGGCGTCCCCGAGCATCTCCCGCGCGGCGTCGCAGTCCTGCGGGGCCGGGTGGCCGGTGAGGTTGGCACTGGAGACGGCCATCGGACCGAAGTCCTTCAGCAGGTCCAGCGCGACCGGGTGCAGCGGCATGCGGACCGCCGCCGTGCCCTGGGTCTCCCCCAGGTCCCAGGTCAGCGAGGGCTGGTGGCGGGCCACCAGGGTCAGGGCCCCGGGCCAGAAGGCGTCGACGAGCTCCCAGGCCTGCTCGGAGAAGTCCGTGACCAGCCCGTGCAGGGTGTTCGGCGAGCCCACCAGGACCGGCGAGGGCATCCCCCGCCCGCGGCCCTTGGCCTCCAGCAGATCCCCCACCGCGCGGGCGTTGAAGGCGTCGGCGCCCACCCCGTAGACGGTGTCGGTGGGCAGCACGACGAGGTCGCCGCGGCGCACGGCGGAGGCGGCCTCCCGCAGGCCGTGCTTGCGGTCGACCACATCCGTGCAGTCGTATCGCCGTGCCATCAGTGGTGCTCCTCTTCGTTCCGCGTCATCGGGTGACCCTGCGGGCGGTGGCGAACCGGGGCCGGTTGTTCAGGTCCGGGTGGTCGGCCGCGTCGGCCCAGCCGCGGTCCTCGGTGAAGATCCACGGCACCTGGCCGCCCTGGGTGTCGGCGTGTTCCACGACCACGATGCCGCCGGGCCGCAGCAGCCGGTGCGCGGTGCGCTCCAGGCCGCGGATGGTGTCCAGGCCGTCCTCACCGGAGAACAGTGCCAGTTCCGGGTCGTGGTCGCGGGCCTCCGGCGCCACGTGCTCCCACTCGCCGAGCGGGATGTAGGGAGGATTGGAGATCACCAGGTCGACCTGGCCGCTCAGCTCCGGCAGGGCGGTGAGGGCGTCACCGTGGTGCAGGGTGACCCTGCTGCCCTCGGCGATGGTCCCGGCGTTCCGGCGGGCCCAGCGCAGCGCCCGCTCGTCCAGCTCGACCCCGTGCACCCGGGACCGGGGCACCTCCTGGGCCAGGGCCAGCGCGATGGCCCCCGAGCCGGTGCACAGGTCCACGATGAGCGGCTCGGCGACATCCATCGCGCGGACCGCGTCTATCGCCCAGCCGACGACGGACTCGGTCTCCGGGCGCGGGACGAACACCCCCGGGCCCACCTGGAGTTCCAGGTAGCGGAAGAACGCCCGCCCGGTGATGTGCTGCAGCGGCTCGCGGGCCTCCCGCCGGGCGACGGCCTCCCAGTAGCGGGCGTCGAAGTCGCTGTCGCGGACGGTGTGCAGCCGGGAGCGCTCGGTGCCGTGCACATAGGCCGCCAGCTCCTCGGCGTCGAAGCGCGGGGACGGCACTCCGGCGTCGGCCAGCCGCTGGGTGGCCTGGGCCACCTCGGCCAGCAGCAGGGGACGGGAAGACGGTGTCACGGGGCTCACCCTACGTTCTACTGGGCCGCCGCGAGCCTGGCGGCGGAGTCGGCATCGACGCAGGCCTGGATGACCGGGTCCAGCTCGCCGTCGAGCACCTGGTCGAGGTTGTACGCCTTGAACCCGACCCGGTGGTCGGAGATGCGATTCTCGGGGTAGTTGTAGGTGCGCACCCGCTCGGAGCGGTCCACCGTGCGCACCTGGCTGCGGCGCGCGTCGGACGCCTCCTTGTCGGCCTCCTCCTGCGCCGCGGCCAGCAGCCGGGCGCGCAGGATGCGCATCGCCTGCTCCTTGTTCTGCAGCTGGCTCTTCTCGTTCTGGCAGGAGACCACGATGCCGGACGGCACGTGCGTGATCCGCACCGCGGAGTCGGTGGTGTTCACCGACTGCCCGCCCGGCCCGGAGGAACGGTAGACGTCGATCCGCAGGTCGCCGGGGCCGATCTCCACGTCGATGTCCTCGGCCTCCGGCAGCACCAGCACGCCGGCCGCGGAGGTGTGGATGCGGCCCTGCGACTCGGTGGCGGGCACCCGCTGGACCCGGTGCACGCCGCCCTCGTACTTCAGTCGCGCCCACGCGCCCCGCCCGGGCTCGGGGACGCCCCGCGACTTGACGGCCACCCGGACGTCCTTCCAGCCGCCGAGGGCGGACTCGTTGCCGTCGATGATCTCGGTGCGCCAGCCGGTGCGTTCGGCGTACCGCAGGTACATGCGCAGCAGGTCGCCGGCGAACAGCGCGGACTCGTCGCCGCCCTCACCGGCCTTGATCTCCAGGATGACGTCCTTGTCGTCACTGGGGTCGCGCGGGACGAGCAGCAGCCGCAGCCGGTCGGTCAGCGTCTCCCGCTCCGCCTCCAGGTTCTTGGCCTCGGCGGCGAACTCCGGCTCCTCGGCCACCAGGCCGCGCGCGGTCTCGATGTCCTCACCGCACTGCTTCCAGGCCCGGTAGGCGGCGATGACCGGGGTCAGCTCTGCGTAGCGCTTGTTCATCCTGCGGGCCCTGGCCTGGTCGGCGTGGACCGCGGGATCGGCGAGCTGCCGCTCGAGGTCGGCGTGTTCGCCGATGAGTTCCTCGACCGCCTCGAACATGGTGGGGCTCCCGGAGAGAGATGAGGGTGTGACGCTGTGGCCGAGGTGCGGCGCGCGGCCGCCGGAGCGTCCGGCGCCGAAAAAGGCGCCGGACCGGACGCTCCCCGAGAGGAGCGTCCGGGCCCGGCGCCGTGGGTCGCTACTTCTTGGCGGACCCGGCCATCTTGCCGAAGCGCGCCTCGAACCGGGCCACCCGGCCACCGGTGTCGAGAATCTTCTGCTTGCCGGTGTAGAAGGGGTGGCACTCGGAGCAGACGTCGGCGCGGATGCTGCCGTCACCGACGGTGCTGCGAGTGGTGAACGAGGCGCCACAGGTGCAGCTGACCTGGGTCTCGACGTACTCCGGGTGAATGTCGCGCTTCACGGTGTCTCCTAGATCGGGGAGGGCTCCGGGTCGCTCGGCCGTATGCCTCGCGTGAACCGGGACCGACGGACCAGTGTGCCAGCACCGGCCGCATCAGCCAAAACGGGCGGGGAGCCGCCGGTTATTCCCCGCGCCGACGGGCACCCGGGCCGCCACGGCCCGGGCCGCGCCGGGGGACGGCAGACCTGACGCGGCCCGGCGTCGTTCCCCTACCGCACCAGGCCGTTGCCCTCGGACTCGCCGGCCGCGGAGTCCTTCATGGCGGAGTCCGGGACCGGCAGATCCCGCCTGAGCGCCTCCCACACCTGTTCGGCCTGGTCCTCTATGGGGACCACCCGGTTGGGGTCCTCCTCGTCGTAGACGACCGGCAGGGTGACCGTCTGGAGATCCTCGGGCCCTATGCCCTGCAGGGTGCGGCCCAGCGACGACAGGTCGCCCACCGACGCGATGGCCGAGTCGGTGGTGATCGCGGAGGTGGCGGTGTCGGCGAGGTGGTACAGCTTCTTGGGGCTGGTGAACAGGCCGACCTCCCGGACCTCCGCGGCCAGGGCGCGGAGGAAGTCGTGCTGGAGGTTGATGCGGCCCAGGTCGCTGCCGTCGCCGACGCTCTTGCGGGTGCGGACCAGCGCGAGGGCCTGGCCGCCGTCGAGCCGGTGGGTGCCCGGCTCCAGGCTCAGCCGGCTCTTCTCGTCCTCCAGCGGCTCGGTCACGGTGACCTCGACACCGCCGAGGGTGTCGATGATCTTCTCGAAGCCCTTGAAGTCGATCTCCAGGTAATGGTCCATCCGGATGCCCGTCATCGACTCGACGGTCTTGACGGCGCAGGCCGGGCCGCCCACGGCGTACGCCTCGTTGAACATGGCGCGGCGCTCGGCGGGCACGGTGGAGCCGTCCTCCAGGACGCACTCCGGGCGGGCTATCAGGGTGTCCCGGGGCAGCGAGACGACCGTCGCGCTCTCGTGGCCCTCGTTGATGTGGACGATCATGGCGGCGTCGGCCCTGGCCTCGCCGTCGGAGCCCTCGCCGTCGCCTTCGGGGCGCGCGTCGGAGCCGAGGACCAGGATGTCGAGCGACCCGTCGGGGCGGTCCTCGGGGCGGTCGGTGCCCAGCACGGCGTCGATGTCGATGCCGGAGATGTTGCCGTCCAGTTTGAGGTAGACGGCCGCGGCGCCCGCACCTCCCAGCAGGATCGCGGCGGCCAGCGTCAGCGCCGCGATCCGCAGCACCCTCCGGCGGCCGGGGTTCTGCCGGGGTGCGGGCCCGGGTCTCCCGGGGCCCGCGGACGCGTCGCCGGCGCGCCCGGCGTCCGCGTGCGGGATGTCGTCCGCCATGTGCTCCTCAGTCCTCCACAGCAGGCGGGGCCCTCTCCGCGCGGCCGGCGGGTCACACGGTCGCGGCGGGGACACCCCGCGGGGTCGGTCCGCGGACCCGTGCCCGCGGCATCTGACCGGCCGAACGACTCCTCCCCCCATTCTGGAGGTTCAGCGGAACCGCCGCATGTGCGGCCCCGCGGTTCCCGCCCGGGCACGCACCGGGCCCGCCACCGGTGGCACGCACCGGTGACGGGCCCTGTACGGAGAGCGCCGCGGCCCCCGCGGCGGGTCAGTCCCCGCCGTTGCCCGGGGCGGGCGTCGTCTTCTGGATCTGCATGAGGAACTCGGCGTTGGACTTGGTCTGCCGCATCTTGTCCAGCAGCAGCTCGATGGCCTGCTGCTGGTCGAGCGCGTGCAGCACCCGGCGGAGCTTCCAGACGACGGCCAGCTCCTCGCCGCCCATCAGGATCTCCTCCTTGCGGGTGCCGGAGGCGTCGACGTCCACGGCCGGGAAGATCCGCTTGTCGGCGAGCTTCCGGTCGAGCTTGAGCTCCATGTTGCCGGTGCCCTTGAACTCCTCGAAGATCACCTCGTCCATCCGGGAGCCGGTCTCCACCAGCGCGGTGGCCAGGATGGTCAGCGAGCCGCCGTCCTCGATGTTCCGCGCGGCGCCGAAGAACTTCTTCGGCGGGTAGAGCGCGGCCGAGTCGACACCGCCGGACAGGATGCGGCCGGAGGCCGGCGCCGCCAGGTTGTAGGCGCGGCCCAGACGGGTGATGGAGTCCAGCAGGACGACCACGTCGTGGCCCAGCTCCACCAGCCGCTTGGCCCGCTCGATGGCGAGCTCGGCGACCGTGGTGTGGTCCTCCGAGGGGCGGTCGAAGGTCGAGGAGATGACCTCGCCCTTGACCGACCGCTGCATGTCGGTGACCTCTTCGGGCCGCTCGTCGACGAGGACGACCATCAGGTGGCACTCGGGGTTGTTGCGGGTGATGGAGTTCGCGATGGCCTGCATGATCATCGTCTTGCCCGCCTTGGGCGGCGACACGATCAGCCCGCGCTGGCCCTTGCCGATCGGTGCGACCAGGTCGATGATCCGCGGCGTCAGCGCGCCGGGTTCGCCCTCCAGGTGCAGCCGCTCCTGCGGGTACAGCGGGGTCAGCTTGTTGAACTCCGGGCGCCCGCGCCCGGCGTCGGTGCCCATGCCGTTGACCGAGTCCAGCCGGACCAGGGCGTTGAACTTCTCGCGGCGCTCGCCGTCCTTGGGCTGCCGGACCGCGCCGGTCACGTGGTCGCCCTTGCGCAGGCCGTTCTTACGGACCTGGGCGAGCGAGACATACACGTCGTTGGGGCCCGGCAGGTAGCCGGAGGTGCGCACGAACGCGTAGTTGTCGAGGATGTCGAGGATGCCCGCCACGGGAATCAGGACATCGTCCTCGGAGACCTGCGGCTCGGGACCGAACTCCTCGCGGCCCCCGCGGCGGCCCCGGCGGTCCCGGTAGCGGCCGCGGCGCCCGCGGCGCCCGCCCTCGAAGTCGTCGTCCCTGGCGCCCCGGCCGCCGCCCTGACCCTGGCCACCGCCCTGGCCCTGGCCGCCGCCCTGGCCGCCCTGACCCTGGCCACCGCCCTGGCTCTGACCGCCCTTGCCGCGGCGCTCCCGCTTGGCCTGACGGTCGCCCTGGCCGCCGTCGCCCTTGCCGCCGTCGTCCTTGCGGCCGCCCTCGCCCCTGCCGCCGTCCGCCTTGCCGGCGTCGGACCTGGGGGCCTCGGTCTTCTGCGCCTCGTCCCGGCCGGACTCCTTGCGGCCACCGTCCTTGGCGGGCTTGCTCTCGGGCTGGCCGGGGATGTCGATCTGCTGCTGCGGCGCGGACTTGTCCGCGCCGGTGTCACCGGTGCGGGCGCGGGACGTCGTGCGGCGGCGCGGCTTGTCCTCCTCGGCCGGCGACGTGGCAGCCGGGGCCGCCGCGGGGGCGCCGCCGGAGGCCTGCCGCTCCTTGATGACGTCGATCAGCTGGCTCTTGCGCATCCGCGCGGTGCCCCGGATCCCGAGTTGGGAAGCGACCTGCTGCAGTTCGGCCAGAACCATGCCCTCCAGGCCGGTACCGGAACGCCGGCGCCGCGGCGCGGCCGTTGCGGTGGCGGCGCCCGTGGCGGACGCGGTGGCATCACCGGCAGTCTTGTCGGCGCTGTCGGCACTCGCGCCCATCAGATCGGTGGTGTCGCTCACGAAGGGTCCTTCCCTGGAGCGGACGTCGGCCTGTCTGGCTCGGCGACCGGTCGTGCTCTCCGGCTGCGGTCCCTGCGAGGGCCGGCCGGTGCGGTGGTCCCGCCGGTCAACGCGGCGGAGAGATCGGTTCACTGTCCGGTGCGAAGGACCGCCAAGGATCGTCGCACCATCCGGAGCATGCTCGTGCTGCCTTGCAGGCTGCTGAGGCAGAGTGGAGGCTCCCGGAAGAAGAGGTGGTCCCAGTAACCGGGACACCGTCGGTACCGTGCCGCCGAAAAACAACCCGCGAATGCGCTGTGCGGGCCGACCCCCGAGGACGGTACGTTACAGACTTGAGGTTAACACTACCGGATGCTGCCTGTATTCCCCCTCTCCGTGTCCGGTATTCGCGTCACTGCCCGGCTCCCGCCAGGGGAAGCACACTCGCCCCGGCCCCGTCCAGGGCCAGCCGGTTGGCCGCCCAGCCGTCGCCCGCCAGCCGCGCGGTCTTGTCCGCCTGGCCCTCCTCGGCCAGCGCGAGCACCGTCGGCCCCGCACCGGAGATGACGGCCGGCACCCCGTCCGCCCGCAGCCGGTGCACCAGGTCGACGCTTCCGGCCATGGCCGGGGCCCGGTACTCCTGGTGCAGGCGGTCCTCGGTGGCGGGCAGGAGCAGCTCCGGACGCCTGGTCAGCGCCTCGACCAGCAGCGCGGCCCGGCCGGCGTTCGCCGCCGCGTCGACGTGCGGGACGGTCTCCGGCAGCAGCCCGCGCGCCGTCTCCGTCAGCAGCGGCTGCGCGGGCACGAAGACC
This sequence comes from Streptomyces sodiiphilus, assembly GCF_039529215.1. Taxonomy (NCBI): domain Bacteria; kingdom Bacillati; phylum Actinomycetota; class Actinomycetes; order Kitasatosporales; family Streptomycetaceae; genus Streptomyces; species Streptomyces sodiiphilus. Next base: position 100,905 of record NZ_BAAAMJ010000008.1, read on the forward strand.
ACCGGCACCACGGACGCGGCGGGCTCCATCCGGATGGCCCGCACCGCGCCGGCCTCCGACCACGCCAGGGTGAAGCCCCCGAACAGGCAGGCGGCGACATTGTCCGGGTGGCCCTCGATCTCCGTGGCCAGCTCCAGCAGCGCGGCGTCGTCCAGCCGCTTGTCACCGCCGGTGGTCACCGCGCGGGCCGCTATCAGCCCCGCGCAGATGGCGGCCGAGGAGGAGCCGAGGCCGCGCCCGTGCGGGATGCGGTTGGCGCACACGATCTCCAGGCCGCGCGGCTGCCCGCCGAGCGCCTCGAAGGCCGTCCGCATGGACCGCACCAGCAGATGCCGTTCGTCGCGCGGGAGCGTGTCCGCCCCCTCCCCCGCGATGTCGATCTCCAGACCCGCGTCGGCCACCCGGACGACCACGTCGTCGTACAGCCCGAGGGCCAGGCCGAAGGCGTCGAAACCCGGACCGAGATTGGCGCTGGTCGCGGGCACCCGGACCCGTATGGCGGCGGCGCGGAAGGCGGGGTGGGCCATCGCTCGATGACGCTCCTTGCTCAGATGTGCGGCACGTCCCCAGGGGCACACGTGCGGCCGGAAGGGGACGAGAGGCGACCGGCCCGGCGGGCCCGCGCGCTGCTGATCCCCGGGGGGACGAATACCAGCCTATCGAAGGACGGTTCACATGCGGTACAGGGCGTACGGGAGGCGCACGAAGCACCTCCCGGCTCACGCCCTCAGGCCAGCCCCAGCCGCTCGGCCGCCGCGTCGGCGTCCACCGGCACGACGACCGGCTGCGGGGCACCGGCCACCGCCCAGTCCGGGTCCTTCAGGCCATTTCCGGTCACCGTGCACACGATCCGCTGCCCGGGCTCGACCGCACCGGCCTCCGCGGCCTTGAGCAGCCCGGCGACCGACGCGGCCGAGGCGGGCTCCACGAAGACGCCCTCACGGGCCGCCAGCAGGCGGTAGGCCGCCAGGATCTGGCGGTCCGTCACCTCGTCGATCAGGCCGCCCGACTCGTCCCGGGCGCGCTCCGCCTGCTCCCAGGAGGCCGGGTTGCCGATCCGGATGGCGGTGGCGATGGTGGTCGGGTCCTTGACCGGCTCGCCGCGCACGATGGGGGCGGCACCGGAGGCCTGGTAGCCCCACATCCGCGGCGTGCGGGAGGCCGGGCCGTCGGCCGCGTACTCCCGGTAGCCGCGCCAGTAGGCGGTGATGTTGCCGGCGTTGCCCACCGGCAGGACGTGGATGTCCGGGGCGTCGCCGAGCATGTCCACGACCTCGAAGGCGGCCGTCTTCTGCCCCTCGATCCGCGCCGGGTTCACCGAGTTCACCAGGGAGACCGGGTACTTCTCCGACAGCCCGCGGGCCAGCGTCAGGCAGTCGTCGAAGTTGCCCTCCACCTGCAGGATGCGCGCCCCGTGCACCAGCGCCTGGCCCATCTTGCCCAGCGCGATCTTGCCCTGCGGCACCAGCACCGCGCAGACCATCCCGGCCCGCACCGCGTAGGCCGCGGCGGAGGCGGAGGTGTTGCCCGTGGAGGCGCAGATGACCGCCTTCGCGCCCTCCTCCTTGGCCTTGCTGATGGCCATGGTCATGCCCCGGTCCTTGAAGGAGCCGGTCGGGTTGGCGCCCTCCACCTTCAGGTGGACCTCGCAGCCGGTGCGGGCGGAGACCTCCTGCGCGTGCACCAGCGGCGTGCCGCCCTCACGGAGCGTCACCACCGGGGTCGTGGGACCCACGGGCAGCCGGTCCCGGTACTCCTCGATGAGGCCGCGCCACTGGCGGCTGGTTCCGGCCGGGGTGGTACCGGCGGGGGTGGTGGGTACGTCCATGATGCTCACGGCTTTCCTCGGCTCCTACTCGCCCTCGACCCGCATGATGCTCGCGACGCCGCGTACGGTGTCCAGTGTGCGCAGCGACTCCACGGTCGCGCTGAGCGCGGCGTCCTGCGCACGGTGGGTGACGACGACCAGGGACGCCTCACCGTCCTTGCCGGTCTGCCGCACGGTGTCGATGGACACCCCGTGGTCCGCGAACACCATGGCGCACTGCGCGAGCACACCCGGCTTGTCGGCCACGTCCAGGCTGATGTGGTAGCGGGTGACGACCTCGCCCATCGGGCTGACGGGCAGCTGGGTATAGGCGGACTCGCCGGGCCCGCGGGCACCGGCCAGCTTGTTGCGGCAGGCGGCAACCAGGTCGCCCAGCACCGCCGAGGCGGTGGGCGCGCCACCGGCCCCGGGGCCGTAGAACATCAGCTGGCCCGCCGCGTCCGCCTCCACGAAGACGGCGTTGTACGCCTCGCGGACCGAGGCCAGCGGGTGGGTGAGCGGGATCATCGCCGGGTGAACCCGGGCGGTGACCGACCGGCCGTCGGCCGCCCGCTCGCAGATCGCCAGGAGCTTGACGGTGCAGCCCATCCGGCGCGCCGAGGCGATGTCCGCCGCGGACACCTCCGTCAGTCCTTCGCGGTGGACGTCGTCCAGCCGCACCCGGGTGTGGAAGGCGATGCCGGCCAGGATCGCCGCCTTCGCCGCCGCGTCGAAGCCCTCGACGTCGGCCGTCGGGTCCGCCTCCGCGTACCCCAGGGCCGTCGCCTCCTGCAGCGCCTCGCCGTAGCCGGCGCCGCTGGACTCCATGCGGTCCAGGATGAAGTTGGTGGTCCCGTTGACGATGCCGAGCACCCGGTTGACCTTGTCGCCGGCCAGCGACTCGCGCAGCGGGCGCAGCAGCGGGATGGCCCCGGCGACGGCCGCCTCGTAGTACAGGTCGGCGCCGTACTTCTCGGCCTGCGCGTACAGCGCGGGGCCGTCCTCGGCCAGCAGCGCCTTGTTCGCGGTGACCACGCTCGCGCCGTGCTCGAACGCCGCGGTGATCAGGGAGCGAGCCGGCTCGATGCCGCCGATCATCTCCACCACGACGTCCACATCCTCACGCGCGGCCAGCGCGGCGGCGTCCGTGGTGATCAGGGCCGGGTCGAAGCCGCCCTCGCGGAGCTTGTCGGGCCGGCGCACGGCGATCCCGGCGAGTTCGAGCGGGGCCCCGATCCGGGCCGCGAGGTCCTCGGCGTGCACCGTCATGAGGCGGGCCACCTGGGTGCCGACCACACCACAGCCCAGCAGCGCCACCTTCAGAGGACGCGTACGCACCATTGATTCTCGCCTCTCAGCTCACCACGGTCCGCCAGTTTCCCGCACCGGCCGGACACATCCGTACTCAGTTCAGTATGTGGGATCGGCTCCCGCTTCAGCCGACGTCCAGCCGCAGCAGATCCTCCTCGGTCTCGCGGCGGACGATGACCCGGGCCTCGCCGTCCTTGACGGCGACCACCGGCGGGCGGGGCACGTGGTTGTAGTTGCTGGCCATCGACCGGCAGTACGCGCCGGTGGCCGGCACCGCCAGCAGGTCCCCGGGGGCGGTGTCGGCCGGCAGGTAGGCGTCCCGCACCACGATGTCCCCGCTCTCGCAGTGCTTGCCGACGACCCGGGCCGGCATCGGGCCCGCGTCCGAGGCCCGGGAGGCCAGTGCCACCGAGTACTCCGCGTCGTACAGCGCCGTGCGGATGTTGTCGGACATCCCGCCGTCCACGCTCACGTAGGTACGCAGGTGCTCCAGCGGCTTGACCGTCCCCACCTCGTACAGCGTGAACGCCGTCGGGCCGACGACCGCGCGGCCCGGCTCCACGGACAGCCGCGGCACCGCGAGACCCGCCGACTCGCACTCCCGGGCCACGATGTCGCCCAGCGACTTGGCGATCTCGTGCGGCTCGCACGGGTCGTCCTCGGAGGTGTAGGCGATGCCCAGACCGCCGCCGAGGTCGATCTCCGGCAGCTCCACGCCGTGCTCGTCGCGGATCTCCGTCAGCAGCCCCACCACCCGGCGGGCGGACACCTCGAAGCCGGCCATGTCGAAGATCTGCGACCCGATGTGCGAGTGCAGGCCGATCAGCTCCAGGGAGGGGCGCGCCAGCACCCGCCGCACCGCCTCGGCCGCCTGCCCGCCGGCCAGCGCCAGGCCGAACTTCTGGTCCTCGTGCGCGGTGGCGATGAACTCGTGGGTGTGCGCCTCGACGCCGACCGTCACCCGGATCTGCACCGGCTGCCGGCGCCCGGCGCGCTCGGCCGCGCCGGCCACCCGGTCGATCTCCTGGAAGGAGTCGAGCACGATGCGGCCCACGCCGCTCTCCACGGCGCGGCCGATCTCTGCGTCCGACTTGTTGTTGCCGTGCAGGGCGATCCGGGCGGGCGGCATGCCGGCGGCCAGCGCGGTGGCCAGCTCCCCGCCGGAACACACGTCGAGGTTCAGGCCCTCCTCGTGCAGCCAGCGGACCACGGCCCGGGACAGGAACGCCTTGCCGGCGTAGAAGACGTCGGCCTCGCTGCCGAAGGCGTCGCGCCAGGCCCGGCAGCGGGCCCGGAAGTCGGTCTCGTCGAGGAAGTAGGCCGGGGTGCCGTGCTCCCGGGCGAGGGTCGCCACGTCGATGCCGCCGACCTCCAGCAGGCCGTCCGGCCGCCGGGTGACGGTGCGGGCCCACACCCGCGGGTCGAGGGCGTTCAGGTCGGCGGGCGGAGGGCTGTAGTGGCCCTCGGGAAGCACGTCGGCGTGCCGGGGCCCGGCGGGGTGAGCGGAACGGCTCATGAGGTGAAGTCTCTTCCGTCTACAGATGTTCGGGGGCGCTGATGCCCAGCTGGTGCAGGCCGCCGGCGAGCACCCTCCCGGCGGCCAGGGCGAGGGCCAGCCGGGAGCGGTGGACGGCCCCGGGTTTCTCGTCGCCCACCGGCAGCACGGGGACGGCCGTGGCCGCCTCGGACCAGGTGTCCGCCACCGCCACGAGGTGGCGGGCGAGCTTCCCGGCCCCGGCGGCGGCGAACCGCTGCCGCTCGGCCAGCAGCGGCACGACCCGCAGTTCGGCGGGGTGCCACCGGCCGCCGGCGGGACCGGCGGCTATGCCCAGCGAGGCGGCGCCGCGCGCCAGCCGCCGGACGTGCGCGTGGGCGTGCCGGACCCGGAACAGCGGGTTGTCCTCCCGCTGCACCAGCAGTGCGGGACGGTCTCCCCCGGCCGCGGCGGCCCAAAGGTCCGCGTCGCGCGCCGGGTCCTCCGGGAGCGGCGCGGGCGCCGGCTCGCTCAGGACCTCCCGCAGCACCTCGGCCGCCCCGGCCTCCCCGAGGGTGATGTTCAGGAACCCCGGCCCGGCCACCTCCACGGCCCGCACCCCGGGGGTGCCCGCGAGGCGTTGCCGCAGCAATCCGGCGATCTCCCGGGCGGGGCGCCCGGCGGGGCCCGCCAGCGCCAGCGCGATGCCGGTGGCCCAGTGCGCCGTGCCGTGCGGCGGGCGCCGCAGACCGGCGCGCTCGGGCACCGGGGCGCTGAGCTCGCCGCTGCCGACGACGGATCGCACGGTGTCCAGCACGGCGTCGGAGAGCTGCGCGGGGGTCACGGAGTCAGCGTACGAGAGGACCGCCGGTGTGCCGCCACCGGTTTCACCAGCTGGACGACCTGCGGCAGCCGCCCCTTCTCCGAGAGCCGGCGCACCTCCCGCACCAGCTCGGCCGGCTCGAACGGCTTGACCAGCACCGCGTCCACCGCGGCCACCCGCAGCCGCGAGGAGCTGGCGCTGACCAGCACCACCGGGATGTGCCAAGTGCCCGGATCCCGGCGAAGCCGCTCGACCACCCCCGGGCCGTCCAGCCGGGGCATCGACACGTCCAGCGTGATCACGTCGGGGCGGAAGCAGTGCACCCGCTCCAGGCACTCGGCGCCATCGGCCGCGGTCACGACCTCGAACCCGTCAAGTTCGAGATTGACCCTGATCAGCTGCCTGATGGCCTGGCTGTCGTCAACGACGAGAACCCGGCCCAGAACGCCTGGCACCCGACCAGCGTAGGCACGCCCCGCACCCCGCGTCCGGGCTTTGCCGAAGTTTTCTACCCGCGCGTAGGCCCCTCTCCCCCGCGCGCGTCCCGGCACGCGCAACCCCCGCCCGCCCGACATCCACCGGCCCCCAAAACGGTGTGCGACCCACCCCTGTCGAACTGGTAAGGTTCATGTCGTTGCCGCAGACGAGCGGCAGCCCGCCCCCGTAGCTCAGCGGATAGAGCATCGGCCTCCGGAGCCGTGTGCGCAGGTTCGAGTCCTGCCGGGGGCACACTTGCTGCCACCGGACCCCGCCACCGACTCACAGGTCGGCCGCGGGGCCTTTCGGTACGTGCCGCGCACCCGCCGAATACCGTGCTCGCCCTTGAGATCGGCACTCCAGCCCGAGCACCGCCAGAGGGCTGGCCCGCGACCGAGGCAGATCCGGAGCCTTGCCCTACTGCGGGCCTTCATCCACTCCTCGGCCGTCTTCCTCACCATCGAACGCCACCCAGCACGGACAGCCCGCCTGCGTCGCCTGTGACGTCGCCCGCCAGATCGAGCGGGATGTTCCCTACGAACTCATCACGGCGGCCGAGGCGGAACACGGCCCCGTAACCGACGAGGGCGTGCATGCGCCTCCTGGCCGCCTTCAGGCAACCCGCCGGGCACGGACACCGATGAGGCGGACACCGCGTGACTCTCTCGTCCACCCTCCCCGCCCTCGACAGCGAGTGACCGAGCTTCTGGGACCGCAAGATCAGCCGATGGTCGCCCTTGCCCGCGCCGACGACCTGCAGGTGATCACCTTCGTGGTCACCTGCCGTACATGGTTCCGGATTCACTCGATGAGCTGGTCGGGCCGACAGACGGGGCTGTCGTGCTGCCCATCGACTTGGACTGGTCCCAGCAGCGTCGCTACGATCTCGCCGTCGACAAGGACCGCCGACGCCTGCACGAAACTGTTATTCGTGAAGCCATGAGCCTCGATGCCCTGTGTTCGTTTCTCAACGCCGACCTGCTGGTACGGCTGTGGCCGACACCGTGGTTGCCACCGCAGGTCTGGAGGCTGTGGGAAGAGCGCTTTCCAGAGCTGCGACACCGGGCAGCCGCGTAGTCTGAGGCCATAAATCCCCTGCACACGCGTCTGGCCCGGCCGGGGCTACAGGCCACGGCCGACCACGGATTCGTACTGGCCGGCGGGTACGCGGTCCAGGCCCACGGCTTTCTCCGGCGAATCTCGGAGGACGTGGACCTGTTCACCGATCAGTCCGACCCAACCGCTTTCGACGACGCGGTCCGGCGCGTCCACGACGTATACGTCGCGAGCGGCCTGACCGTCGAAGTCGCCAACAAGGGCGAGACGTTCGCCCGGCTCCTCGTCACCGACGCAGCCGGCCGGACCACAAAGGTCGAGATGGGATACGACTGGCGTGCCGAGCCACCGGCCGTCATGGACATCGGCCCCGTCCTGCACCCTGACGACGCGGTTGCGAACAAGGTCTCAACGGTCTTCAGCCGGGCAGAAGCACGCGATTACGTGGACGTGGCCGCAGCCCTCTCCTCCGGCCACTACACCGGCGATCAGTTGCTGCGCCTGGCGGAAGAACGCGACCCGGGCTTCGACCACGGTTCCTTCGTCCAGGCCCTGCGGGCTGTCGACCACTGGGACGATGAGGACTACATGGCCTACGGCCTCGACGCCACCGGTGTCAGCGCCTTGAGAAGGACCCTGAGGGAATGGGCCGACCGCATCGAACAAGGGCTCACATAGGCACGTCACCTCACTGCCGCTTTCAACGCTAGCCGGAACCGTGTGCGCAGGTCCGAGTCCTGCCGGGGGCACTTACACGAACAAGAGGCACGCTGTCTGCCATGCTCATCCACCCAGGGCACCGCGATCGGTGCCCTTTCTCGATTCCTCTTGGCTGAGCGTCCCAGTGGCCGGTTTCCGCTGATGTTCTTGATCCTCCCTCGTCACCCGCGGATGATGTCCGGGGTTTCCTCGCACCTCCGGACCGTGGACGCGCACGATCCGAGTGCGCGAAAGGGCACAGGATGACGAGCGCGACGGGGGCGTGACAGTGATGCTCGGGTGTCGAACAGGCCGGCGGGGGGCTGTTCCCGCATGAGGCAGCGCCTGCAGGTCGTGCTCCAGATCATGCTGGTGCTGGTCGCCTGCCTTCTCGCCATCGCGACCAACTACGCCACCAACGAAACCGATGTGCCCTGGGCGCTGGAGGCCATCCGGCGGGTATCGATTCCGGCCATCGGGCTGCTCGTCGTAGCCATGGTGGTCGGCCAGGTGGTCGTGTACCGGCTGGAGAACCCGGCACCCGACCAGCCGGAGTGGCCGCGTGACAGGATTCCGTACCCGGGGCTGGACGCCTACGGCGAGGACGAAGCCGCCGTCTACTTCGGCCGGGAGGCCCAGGCTGCCGAGCTGACACGCAGGCTGCACGCTTCGGGCTCCCGCCCGGCCGACCGGTTTCTGCTGCTGACCGGGGCCTCCGGCAGCGGCAAGTCTTCGCTGGTACAGGCCGGAGTGATGCCGCGGCTGCGTCGGCGCCGGTGGACCGTCGTGCCGAAGTTCGCGCCGGGGTCGAACCCGTTCAACGCTGTTGCCGCGTCCCTGGCCTTGGCCGGCGGTGGCACCGAGCCGGCCAGCGCGGTGGTGCGACGGCTTCGGCAGGGGCCGGACAGCCTGGCGGCCGAGGTATCACGGCTGCGTGGCGGGCAGTTCCGGCGAATCCTGCTCGTGATCGACCAGTTCGAGGAACTCGTCACCCTTGCGGGCGAGCGGGAACGGGAACAGTTCCTGGAAGCGCTGGACACCTGCCTCCGGCAGGAGCCCACGGTCCGGGTCCTTGCCACCTGCCGGGTGGACCTGCTCGGGAGGCTCCTCGCCACCAGGCACGCGCAGCTTCTGCAGCATCCGGTGACGATCGGCACCTTGAACAGGGCCCAGCTCGCTCAGGTCGTCGAGCGACCGGGCGCTCTGGTGGGTATCTCGTTCGCTCCAGGTCTCGTCGAGACCATCATGGACGACACCGGCACGGATGATGCGCTTCCCCTCCTCGCCTACCTCCTCCAAGAGCTGTACTTCGCCTGCGGACCGGGCGGCACGGTCAGCGAGGAGACGTACCAGCGGCTCGGGGGCGTTGCGGGGGCGCTTGCGAGGCAGGCCGACAACACCGTGGCAGCCCTCGGCCCCCCGAACGGCATCGAGTTCGTCCTGCGGGTACTACTGAAGTTCGTCACGCTCGAAGAGCGTGACCTCGCCCGCCGCCCGGTGCCTCTGTCCGAACTCAGTGACCAGGAGCGGTACGTGGTGGACGCGTTCATCGACGCGCGCCTCATCCGGTCCGATGCGGCGGACGGAACGACGGGGGACGGAAGTGGGCACCGGGAGGCGTACGCCGAGGTGACGCACGAAGCCCTGTTCCGCCAGTGGGCCCCTCTGCGGCAGGAGGCGGAGGCCCGGGCGGAACGTCTGCGGGAGCGTGCCGAGTTGGAGCGGTGGGCCGCGGACTGGGAACGGTCCGGGCGCAGCGTGGACTATCTCCTCACCGGTGAGCGGCTCGCGGTGGCCCAGAGGTGGCTGGTCGCGCTGGAGGAGGCAGGGCAGGCGTCGGCTCCTGCCCGCGCGCTCGTGGACGCCTCACAGCGGCGGGACCTGGCTTTTCTCAACCGTGTCTCCGACAGCATCGGCCGCCAGGTGGTCGTGAGTGCCGAGACCGAGCCGGAACGGGCGCTGCTGCTCTCCCTGGCCGCGCTCGGCGAGTGTGCGCCGACACCGGCAGCGCGGCGCGGGCTGCTGACGGCGCTGGCTGCCGGCCACCTCCGTGCCCGGTTGGACGGGCATTCGGACACGGTCCGGGACATCGACTGGTCCGCCGACGGCAAGCTGCTGGCCACCGCTTCCAGAGACGGCACCGCCCGGGTGTACGACGCGGGGTCGGGACGTCAGCTGTGGGTGCTGCCCTGCGACGGGGTCATGGTCGAGTCGGTGTGCTTCTCCCCCGACGCGACACGGGTGGCCACCGCGGGCCGCGATCACGTCGTACGGGTCTGGGACGTCACATCCGGTGAATTGGCCCGGCAGCTCACCGGTGCCGGAGACATCGGACGACAGGTGGCGTGGTCGCCGGACGGGCTGCGAGTGGCCGCGACGTTCAGGGACCGGGTCGTACGGGTGTGGGCGGCTGACACCGGTCGGCTCGTGCACGAACTACGCAGCCACACAGGCGACGTCTGGGGCGTCGCCTGGTCACCCGACGGCACTCGCCTCGCCACCGCCTCGCACGACCGGACGGTGATCGTCTGGGACGCGGCGACGGGATCACCCACGACCACCCTGACCGGCCACACGGAGTTCGTCGAGGGCGTCACGTGGTCCCCGGACGGGGAGTTGCTGGCGACCGGTTCCGGTGATCACACCGCACGGGTCTGGGACACCCGTACGGGCGCGCTGCGGCTGCTGCTGCGCGGTCACACGGATTACGTGTGGAAACCTGCCTTCTCGCCGGACGGCCGGATGCTCGCGACCCCGTCGTCCGACCGGACCGTTCGTGTCGTCACCACCGACGACGCAAAGGTGGTCGCGGTATTGCGCGGGCACACCGACACAGTGTGGTCCGTCGTGTGGTCACCGTCGGGTACCCGGCTCGCCACCGCGTCGACGGACGGAACCGGCCGGGTATGGGATCTGCAGCCACGGGGCGCCGAGTCGGTCCTGGTCCGCGGGCACGACGGGCCGGTCAACCAGGCCGCCTGGTCCGGCGACGGTGCTCGTCTCGTCACCACCTCGGACGACGGCACCGTGCGGGTCTGGAGTTCGGACTCGGGTACGCCCGCCGGGCCGGTGGCAGCGCCCGGCGTACGCGTGTGGAGCGTGGCGTGGGCACCGCACGGTGACCGCTTCGCCCTCAGCACCGCGGACGGCCTCTTCCGTGTTGTCGACGGCGCGGGCGGCACCGTGTTCGAGTCACGGGGCGAACCCGTCGAGGGGTGCTCATGGTCTCCGGACGCCCGACGGATCGCGACCGGCGGACACGACGGCACGGTACGCATGGTGTCGACCCTCGACGGCACGGAACTGATGAAACTGACGGGGCACCAGGACTGGGTGGGGCGTGTGGCCTGGTCTCCGAGCGGGCGAATGCTGGCCAGTTGCTCGGACGATCGCACCTGCCGCCTGTGGGACACCACCGACGGCACTCAACTGACCGTGCTGCGCGGGCACGGCAACTACGTGGAGGACGTTGCCTGGTCACCCGACGAGGAGCGTGTGGCCACAGCTTCCGGCGACTGGACGGCCGCCGTGTGGGACTCCGCCACGGGGAGACGTGTCGACGTGCTGAAAGGCCACGAGGGACGGGTCCGCGCCATCGCCTGGTCACCCGACGGCCGTCGCCTCGCGACGGGGTCCGACGACCGGACGGTACGGCTCTGGTCCGCCATCACCTTCGAGGAGACAGGCGTCATCGGTGTGCACCGGGACAAGGTGACCTCGGTGGCCTGGTCCGGGGACGGTACCCGGCTGCTCACCGCGTCCGCCGACGGGACCTCGCGCGTGTGGTCGGCCGACCCCGACTACGACCGGCTGGAGGCCCGGGCGCGGGGGCGGGTCTTCCGCACCCTCGACGCCGAGGAGCGGCGGCAGCACCTGCTGCCGCCGGATCCCGCGTGAATCAGTAACAAGGCTCAACCGTACGGTCGTCAGTGCGCACGAGGTAGTCGTCCGGATCGAGGCTCATCGCCTCGCGCTCCGGCGACGCCCAGTACATCGCGTTCCGCTCCTCAAAGGTTTCGGGACCGTCATAGGAGATCAGCCAGATGAACTGGCTGCGTTCCCGGTCAACCCAAGCCCCACCGATCTCGAAGCCCAAGTCCAGCCGCAGCGGCACGATGTCGCTGCGCCACCGCTCCACCCACTCGTCGAGCAGCCCGTCGCGGACGGTGTATGTACGCAACTGCGTGGTCCTGGGCATCGCTGGGCATCTCCTGTCGAGTTGAGAAGACCGGCAGACCGCCCCATCGCTCCACCCGAGCGCGGCGCACCACCGGCCGAAGCCACCTGTGCAACCGTACGTCACTCACGCCTGCCGACCGCGTCCGTATCAAGCATTCCGGGAGTCCAGGAGAGCCGCCGGTTCGCCCTCCCGCCGACAGCGGAGTCTCTCGGTGCTTGCTGAGCAGCTACGGAAAGTAGAGTGTTCGTAGCATTGGGTCCGGTTCAGCCCGCACGTCAGCAGCGGGCCTGACCAGCGATCGTGGGGGACAACGTGGGTGTGCAACCGTCCGACGCGTACGACCCGCTGATCCCGATGCCCGAGCTCACCCCCGATGCCCTCCGGGCCGCCGTGTCCCGCATCGCTCCCGGCAAGGTCCCGGCCCTCACTCGTCATCTCTTCGAAGCGACCGCCAACGCCCTGCAGATCCGGAGTCTCGCCCCGCTGCGAGCCTTCATCCACTCCTGGGCCGTCTTCGTCGCCATCGAACGCCACCCCGCACGGGCAGCCCGCCTGCGGGCCCTGGAACACCTCGTGGACGCCGGCCACGAGGACCCCACCGGTGCCATCGCCGAGATCCACGAGATCAGGCAGAGGGCGGTAGCGGAAACATGTCTGACACTGCGCGAACACCGGACCACCCCTCCGACCGAGTACGTGACCATCGGACTCTCCGCCGACGTCGCCTGCGACGTCGCCCGGCAGTTCGAGCGGGAAATCTCAACGAACTGATCGCGGCGGCCGAGGCGGCGCAGCATGGCCCACGGCCTCGGGCTCTGCCGGCGTCGACGCCCGGCGAGAGGCCCGAGACATGGGCCCGCTGGGTTCCGCCCACCGTCCCGCGCCAGCGAGTCCGGTACGTCCTTGCACCGATGCCGAACGTTTCGACCCGCTGCGGCGTCTCAGGAGGGATTCGGGAAGGGAGGACTCTGTTGTCGCGACCAGGAACGGACAGCGAGCAGGCAGCGGAACTGCTGAGCGCGGGGCAGGAGGAACGGGTCCGGGCCGTCATGGCACTGGGCGGCGTGCCCTTCGAGGAACTGCACGACGGGGTACAGCAGGTCAGGCTACGGCTGCTGGAGCGGGTGGCGAAGGGCGTGGAGCCGCCCCGGAACGTCTCCGCGTGGGCAGCGGCCGTGGCCTCGAACCTGGCGATGGACTGGCATCGAGCCAGGCACCGAAGCGGGCGGCTGGAGGAACGACTCGGCTCTCTTCGGGCCGCCACGGGGGACACGGACGGCGGCGAGGAGGCCCGTGTGCGGGCACTCACCGTGGCGCGGGGGATGGAGTCCCTGCCCGGGGCCCAACGGCAGGTGGTGGTACTCCGGTTCTACGCGGACCTGTCCGTGCGTCAGATCGCGCAGGAACTCGGCATTCCCGAGGGAACAGTGAAGAGCAGGCTGCACACGGCGGTGCGGAGCCTCCGCACTGCGCTGCACGATGTCGAGGGGGCATGACGGTGGAGCACCGGCACGACGTACACCGGGAAGAACCCTGCGCCCCGGACGACCCACTGATGTACGCGCTCACCGGCGCCCCACTCCCCCCGGAGCTGGCGCGGGACCCCGCTTTCGTGGCCGAGTACCGCGCGGCCGCCGCGGACACAGCGGCCTTCCCCGACGACCTGCGGCTGCTCGCGCGGACGTTGACCGAGGAGCCGGTCTCGGCCCCCCGGATCACTGCGGCTGCGGCTGTCGACACAGCTCCTCGGGGCGCTGCCTTCCGGATGCGTCGGCGCTGGGCCATGGCGGGCGTCGCGGCGGCGGCAGCCGCCGGGGTGGTACTCGCCGGACTGTTCTGGGACGGCGCAGAGGGCGGTAGCGGCTCCCCGGGGGCGGCCCTCTCCCCGGCGGGACGGCTGGCCTGCACCGAGATCATCGCGGAGGGCACGGTGGTGGAGACAGCGGAACCGGCGGATGGCCTAGTCGAGGTGACACTGAGGGTCGACCGCTATCACAAGCCCGAGAGCGGGGAGCCGCTGCTGACGTTCAGCCTGCCCGAGGACGAGTTGGCCGCGGGGCCGACGGCCGCCGACGACTGGGCCGGCAGCCGGGCACTGGTACTGCTGCCACAGGACGAAGGTGCCCTCGGCGAGGTGTTCCGGGAGGGCGGGCCTGCCCCGGACGGCGACACTCCGGGCGGATCAGGGGATGCGCTGGTGTGGGGTCGGGCGATGGTGGACGCATCGCTCGAGGAGTCGCGAGGGCTCCCCTGCCCTGCCGTCCACTGAGAGGCGGCATACCTTCAAGGCATTCCGATACGTCGAAGCACTGCGTTCACCCGCAGCACGCTGAGATCCAGGAAAGGGCAGAAGCGAAAGCCGCCGAGATGCGGAGCCGGCCCACCGCGCCCTCGCGGTGGTGACTGGCGTGGCTCGCTGCAGGGCTCTGTCCAGCTGAAGATCACCGAAACCATGCTCGTGGCCGTGCTGTCAGCGCTCTCGAGATCACCGGGCACAGCAACACTCCCGCACGGCAGAGATCTTCTCGAATCTCTCTGCGAACCGCCGGTTGCCGCACGTACAGTTGGTGCATGCCTTCAGACGAGCCAGCCGCGATGATCTGGGAAAAGATGTGGGTCGGACGCCCAGCCGGAACGCATCTTTCGCAATCGCACACCGCCGGCGGCAACAGCCCTCTTGTGCGCGACGATGACACGAATGAGCTTACCTCACATGTCACGCTGCTCCCTGTCACCGATGAGGAAGACGAGCAAGATCCATCGGACACATCACTCAAGATCGTCCTGGGGATTACGGTAGTCGCTGTCGCGACGTTCGTTGCCATTAAGGCAGCACCACACATTGCAAGCAGGATGAAGAGCCTCAAGTCGAAGTGGAAAAGAGAACACGAAGAACAACAAGGTGACGGCAAAGTCGCCAGCGCCGAGATAGCCACACCCAACAGGTGCGATTCTGCGGACTTCGCACATGAAGTTGATGCTGTACTCGAAGAGTGCGGAGCGAGCATGAGCGGCGCGGAAGCTCAGAAGCGCCTTCTTGCCCTTGTGGCAGCTGCGGCGTTCATCGCCGATCAGATGAGGGCGCTCACCAATGCCCGCATTGAAGACGATGACGCATTTCCGGAGCTGACGAGTGCGATGAGGAAGCTCACAGCTCCGCAGATCACCGACAGCATCAACCGGGCGCTTGAGGCGGACTCTTCTCTGCTCAGCGAAGAGGCGTCGGCTGAGTTCATGAGGATCTTTGGGGGAGGTCGCGACTTGGAGGGCCAGTTCGTGCCGCTGCGAAACGAGAAGATTGCAGCGGCGCTACGTCTGACCAGTGGCGAGACGTAACCGCGGCAGCCTCCGCAGGGCGGTTTCGCGGTCCCCGTCCGCACATGAGTCTGCTCCGGTCACGGCGGTGTGAGGGACGGGACCTCAGGTTCCCCACGCTGCGCGCCGTCGATCGCTGGGACGGCAAAGGACGCTTCTTGTCACCGGGAGGCGAGCAACGGCGCCAGGAAGCGGCTCGGTTCACCGTGCCAGGTGATGGCGACCGCGTCACGGGCCCGGGTTGCCGCGACGAAGAGCAGCGAGCGTGCCCGGTGCAGCTCTCGCCGGTGGCGACTCGGGTCCGCGTGCTTCCAGGCATCCACGGAGGCGCGGGGAACGAGCCCCTCGGACACCCCGGCAATGATCAGGCAGCGGTACTCCAGTCCCTTGAAGCGATACATCGTGCCGATGTGGACGCCCTGGTCGCTGCGCGGGCCGTCCTGCGTGATCTCCGTCGGAGTGATGCCACATCGGGCGAGGCGGTCGGCAAGCTGGGTGACCATGTCGTTGGTCGGGACACAGATGGCCGTGGACTCACGGGGCACGTCGTACCAGGAACGCAGTTGCTCCACTACGTGATCCATCTCCTCATCCCAGTCCCGGGCACCACGCAGCAGCGGGGCCGGGCCGTGCAGGACCGAGCGGTACCCGGCCAGCGTGTCGGCGCCGCCGTCGAGGTCGTCGTAGTCGGCATCGTCCAGGATCCCCATCGCGTCGCGGAGGATCTCCCTGGTCGTGCGGTAGCTGAGTGTGAGCCGGGAGGACCGGCCGCGGATGTGGACTCCCAGGCTGCCGAGGGTGACCTGGTTGTCGTAGATCCGCTGGTGCGTGTCGCCGACGAGGAAGATGTCGTCGGGCCCGGTCGGCACCATGGCGCGCAGCATCTTCCAGTGGGCGGAGCTGAGGTCCTGGGCCTCGTCGACCACGATGTGCCGGTACCGGTAGCGCAGCCGGGCGCCGGAGCCGGCCTCTGCATGGATGTTGTCCAGGCCGCCCCTTTCCTCGCGTTCCTCCGACTTGCGCTCGATCCTTGCCCTGCGTGCCATCTCCAGCCGCGCGGCCCGCTCCGCGACCTGACGGTGAGTCTCCAGCTTCTTGGTCTCCAGCCGCTGGGTGAAACGCTCGGCGAGCTGCCAGATTCCGGCGCGCTCCGCTCGGGAGACGCGGCGTCCTCGGCCGGCGCGCCGGGCGGCGAAGTAGTCGCTCCGGGAGGTCACGGCCTGGCCGAGAATGACCTGGTTCCACTCGTCGCTGAGGAACTCGGCGCTCCAGCGGGTCTCCCCCGCCTCCACCAGCAGCTCGCGCCACTCCCGGAGCGCCGCCGTGTCGTCGATCCGCCGATTCGTGTTGCCCGGGTCCGCCTCCCTGACGATGCGGGTGGCGAGCTGGTCGACATGGGCGATGTCGACGCGGGCCAGCACGTCGGGGCCGCCGAGCGAGACGAGCCGGGCCCGCAGGTCGGCGGCCAGGTTTCTGTTGAACGTGGTGAGCAGGACGGGCTTGTTGTGACCGGGAGGGAGTTCTCGCACCAGATGGCACACGCGGTGGAGGGCCACGATGGTCTTGCCCGTCCCCGGGCCGCCGCCGACCCGGGCCGGGCCGGAGTAGCGCCGGTGCACCAACTTTTCCTGAGTGGGGTGGAGGAAGACCTTCCAGCGTCCGAAGTCGCCCTCCTCCAGGATGCTCTGCAGAGACCTGTCGTCAGTGATCACGACGGCAGACGAACGGTCGACGGCCGCCTGCCACTCGTCGGTTCCGGGGTGCTCCTCGCGCTCGGTCACGGCGACGGGCGCGGTCACCTGCTCCATGACCTTGTCGTACGGAACGCCGTCCCGCAGCCGGAGGAGGACCTCCCCGGTGTGGCGGGGCGCGTACTCGGCCAGTCCGAGCAGTTCGTCGTCCGTGGTGAGTTTCCGGACGACCGGGATGAGCGGTTCGGCGACTCCGAGGTCCGCGAGCTGCTCATCGGTGTACGCGGCGAAGAGGGGTTCTTCCAGAGGTTCCGGCCGGGTGGGTTCCGGGGCGGGGGCAGCGGCGGGCTCCGGGGCGGGAGCGCCGGGCGGCGCGAGTTCGCGCCGCAGCACGCTCTCCTCGACAACCTGGAGGTCGACGTACTCGATGGCGCCGGTGATGTGGTTGATGCCGTAGTTGAGCCTGTCCAGATTCTTGTGGACGTGGCTGCGGTGCTTGACGGAGACGAGCAGCCAGTCGTCACCGCTGAGGCGGATCATCAGGGCCCGCCACTCGCGGTTGACGCGTGCTGACCAGAGCCGGTCGTGGCCCTCCAGCTGCTTGAGACGGAGCCCGCCGGCGTTCGGGTTGCGACGGAAATCGTGCTGGAACTTGTAGAACGCCCCGAGGACCGCACGGTCCAGTCCGACGATTTCCTTGTCGGCCTTGTCGAGCAGGCGCAGGGTCACGCCCGTCCTCGGCGCGCCGGTGACCGTCATCGCTCGTTCTCCTCGTGGTCGTTCGTCACCCTGCCGGCTTCGGTGGCGCCATCCACCAGTCGGGCGAGTTCGTCGGCATCCCATTCCGTCGCGGTGCGGACCTGCCAGCCCGCCTCACGGTAGGCGCGGTCCCGTTGTTCGGCGTCGATGTCCCGTTCGCTGCCCGGGCCCGGACGGTGCGCGAGAACGACTCCGACGCGCCGGCCGGGCCACGCGAGTTCGGCGGGCCAGGCGGCCGCGCCCAGTTCGTAGCCGGCTTCCGGCGCGGGCACGCCCCTGGCGGCGAGGGAACGGGCGAGAGCGGGCAGGCTGGGATCGTCCAGGAGGTACTCGATCACCTCCTGCCAGGCGGGGTCACGAGGCGCTGCGGGAGCCTCCTCGGCGTCGCGCCGGTCCGCTGCGGGCTCGCGGCCGTCCGCCGCCGGTGCGTGCGCCCGCCGCTGGGAGGTGAGCCATCCGGCTCCGCCGGTGACCGCCAGCCCGGCCGGGTCGAATCCGGCCAGCATGCCGGTCGTGAGCTGGACCCCCTCCCCCTCGCCCGCGTCGAGGAACTGGAGCAGGTTGCTCCAGTAGAGCCACGCCTGCCAGCGCCTGCGATGGGCTGCTTCGTCGGCCGTGACCGTGTCCGGGCTGTCGTCCAGCACGGTCAGCGCTGTCCAGACCGCCCCGGTCTGCCCTCGGCGCAGGTCGAGCGTGATGGTGAGCGGGCACCCCGACGCGTCCCGGGTCGCCATGACCTGGACGGCGCCCTTTCCTCCGGCCAGCCGCCGCCCGCGCAGGGCCGCGGCGATTCTGTGGGCGATCTCCTCCCCGTCGGCCAGAGCCCTGCTGGTCGCCGATACGGCGGCGAACCCCGCGAGCGCGCTCTGGGTGCGGCGTCGCCATGCGGCGGGGTCCGGGTCGGTGAGGTAGCCGATCAGCGTATCGACCGGGTTGGCCCACACCAGGCGCGGCAGGTCACGGGTGTCGCCGGCGTGCATGCGCCGGTGGACGTCCATGGCCGTCTTCTGCGCGGTGTGGGGGTAGGGGGTCCACACGGGGTCGGCCTTCGGTCCGGTCTGCCCTGTCCAGGCCTGCACGTCGTCCCAGGTGAGCTGGAAGACCTGCCAGCCGTCGGCGCGCAGCCGGGTGCGTTTGACGGCGTCCGGCTCGGCGGTGAGGTGCTCACGGCTCGCGTGGTAGCGGTATCCGTCGAGGTAGACGGCTACTCGGCGGTCGTCGTCGGTGCTGCGGAAGACGACGTCCGGCCGGGTGAAGCCGAGGGAGGGCTGGGTCTCCATCTGCCAGCCTCGGACGGTTCCGTCGGGTGCGGTGAAGCGCAGCGTCGTGTCCCTGGTGCCGTCGGCGGTGAGTGCGGTGCGGACACTGGCCTCGTCCGCCCGCTCGGCCCACTCCAGCAGCCCACGCCGGAACAGTGCCTCCAGTTCGCTCTCCACCTGGTGCACCAGCGTGATGTCCCGGGTGGTGGCGACCGGTTCGGCGGTCCATCGGTCTCCCGTGGGGCCGAACAGGTCGCCCAGCATGTCCAGGGCGTGCTCGCGGGAGACGTGTGCGTACTCGATGTCGGTGACGTGCCGCAGCAGGCAGCGGTGGCACGCGGGCCGGCCCTGCCGCACGCACACGCAGGTCTCGATCACCTGACGGGCGTGCTCCAGGACGCCCTTGAGGCCGTCCCGGCCGGCAAGGCGGTGCAGGTACCCGGTGCCACCGGGAAGCGTGTCGTACAGCACCAGGTAGTGGCGGCGGTGGCCGCTCTCACCTCGTTCCTCGGGCATGGAGTCGGTGACGACCTCGAGGTGGTCGGGGTCCCCGCCGTAGCTGCGGGCGATGCCGGCCAGCAGCAGCGCCTTGAAGGAGGCGAGGCGCTCCCGGGTGTGCGCGGTGACGGCGGGGATGAGGAGACGCAGTGCGTCGGTGCGCAGGACGTGGGCGAGCAGCACCTTCTCTCCCCGCCGTGCGGCGTCGGCTCCGCCGCGCCGCCGGGGGCACCAGGGACGGTGATACCTGCCGGGCGCGGACGAGTCCCCGGTGTCGTGCGCGGCGGGCCCGCCGTCCGGGTCGGCGTAGCCGCAGGCGTCGCAGACCCAGAAGGGGTTGAGACGGACCTCGTGGCCGGCGAAGTCCGTGTCCGTCCCGCCGTCCACCCGGGTCGCTCCGACGTTGATGTGCCGGATGAACGCCTGTCGGGTGAACTCCCAGCCGAAGGTGACGTGCCGGTGTCTCCAGGCCTGTTCGATGTCGCCCGCGTCGATGTCCACGGCGGGGACCACGGTGTAGTGCCGTCTCTCCCGCTCCTCGGTGTCGTCACGCAGGCGGGCGTCGTCGCGTTCGTCCCGGGAGGTGACGCGGCGCGGCACGAGCACCTTGTGCAGGCAGCCGACGTCTCCGATCGCGGGGGACTCGCAGCGGGGGCAGGGGGAGGCGACCTGTTCCGCCCGGTGGGTGCGGACGTATCCGCAGTCGGGGCAGACACGCCACCAGGTCCAGGCCGGGCGGCCGGGACTGCCGATGGCCAGGCCGGTCACGCGGTGCTTGTAGCCCTGCGCGTAGTAGTGGTTTCCCGGAGCGAAATCGGTGAGCGCCAGGCGTGCGGGCCGGCTGTGGCGGAGGATCTTGCTGCGCTTCTTCGGGGCGGACCCGTCGTCGGCCTTCTCGCTCCAGGTGAGAGTGGCCTCCAGTTCGGTGGCCGAGTCGATCAGGCTGTAGTTCGGCAGCAGGCCGAGGTCGACGAGGGCGCCGTGAGCGGTGGTGCGGCTGATCTCGCCGGAGAGGCGTGCCACGTCCCGGCGTTCGGCGCGCAGTTCACGTCCCTGCCGTTCGTGGTCGGGATCGCCGGCGACGAGGAGTCCGTGTGCCCGGTCGATGGCCTCGGTCCGGCGTTGCAGGTCGGCGCGGCGCTCCTCCCAGCGACGGCGCGCGGCGTCCAGGGCGCCTCGCAGCCCCTCCTCACCGGGGTCGGTCGCGTAGGCGACGAGGGCGGCGCGGGCGTGTGGACTGACGCCCGTACCACTGCGCTCGTCATAGGGAGGGAACAGGTCCAGGAAGCCCTGTACCAGCCGCTGTCCGGCGGCGAGCGCGGCTTCGGCGAACTCGGCCTGCCAGGCCGAGGCTCCGAACAGCTCGGTGGCACGTTCGGGCAGCGGCCGCAGTGGCGTCCCGTCGGGGTTCGTCAGCCGTCCGGCGCCCGCGAGGTCGAGGAGGTGGGCCAGGTACTGGCGGCGCAGGATCTCGGCCGCGGACAGGTAGCAGCCGGGCGGCAGGACCTCCCCGGCGATCATGAGCCGGGGTTCTTCGAGGAAGTAGCGTTCCCGCGGGCCGCGGTCCACGACGGTGAGCAGATAGGCGTTGCCGTGGGAGCGGCCCGCCCGGCCCACCCGCTGAATGTAGTTGGCCGGGCCTTTCGGCAGCGAGGCGAGGACGACGGCCGCCAGGTCTCCGATGTCGATGCCGAGTTCGAGCGTGGGGGTGCAGGACAGTACCTGCGGGTTCGCGTAGTGGACGGCGGTCCCTTCGCGGAACGCCTTTTCGACCGCTTCGCGCTTGGCCCGGCTGAGTGTGCTGGTGTGCTCGGCGGTGTTGATGGTGAAGACTCCGGCCTCGCGGTACATCCGCCGGTAGAAGTCCTCGGTGAAGTCCCGTTGCCGCAGGCCGGTGTCCAGGTCACGGCCGGTGCCGAGGACTCCCCCGCAGCGGTAGCGGGGGCACGGCTGCCCGTGCCACTGGTCGGCGAGGTCGGGGTGGATGGTCTGTTCCCAGAAGCAGCGCGGGCAGTGTGCGGTGGCGTCGGGCAGGACGTCGTCGGCGAGTTTACGGACCTGGATGTGGCCGGGCTGGAGACCGTAGACACGCGTGGCGCCGTCGAGCGCGGTGCGCACGGACAGGATTCCGGCGTCGGCGAGCGCCGGCAGCAGCCGGGCGAGAAAGCCGGCGGCGGCTTCGCGGTGCAGGCCGAGGGCGCGCACGGCCCAGTCCTGGTACCAGCCGAGCCGGCCGGTGAGTACGTCGAAGTCCTCGCTGCCCTTCTTGGGTGAGCCGAGCAGGAAGGACGGCGCGGAGACCCCGGGGGGAAAGGCCGGCATGCCGGGTTCCCGTCCGCCCCAGATCAACCACCGGCGTACCCCGGCCTTGCCGAGCCAGGGGTCCAGCCAGGCGTGCCGGACCGCTCCTCGGATGCGCAGGCGTTCGAGCAGACCGCGGACGAAGCCGACGCACCGGTCGGGCCCCGGCACTGATCCGTCGGGCAGTGCGATCTCTCCCGGGGTGGTGAGCAGGAGTTCCCGCACGAGGTCGTCGACGTCGCATCCGTCGGGCAGCGGCACATCGGCGGCGACGGTGCGGGTGAGCTCCAGGGTGCGGCCCCGCCTGGAGCGGAGGCCGAACTCCATGACGGTGGCGAACGCCAGGCGCTGGGCGATCAGTTCCCAGGTGCGGGCGGAACCGCGGCTGCGGCCGGAGAGCAGGGTCTCCACGCCGCGGTCCAGGTGCAGGTCGGGTGGGACGACCGCCGCCTGCACCGCCTTGCTGCCGACGACGTCCGCGATGAGGTCGGCGGTCAGGTCGTTCAGGCTGACCGGTTCGTCCTCGTCGATGCGGCTGGCGAGCAGTGCGCGCAGCGAGAACGTGTACGAGCGGCTGGCGACGTATCCGGCGCGGTGGGCGGCGTCCTGCACGGAGTCGTTGAAGAGGAGGGTCTTGTCCTCGCCCAGGTTCTTGTCCAGCTCCTGGCCGGTGAACAGCTGGGTGACAGCGGCGGCGGCGAGCGCGGCGAGGCCGGTGCCGAGGTAGCGGATGGAGTTGAACGTACGGCAGGCGGGGCACTGGTCGCGTTCCGCGGCCCGGTCGCCGTCGAGGTCGATGTGGACGAACGCGGCGTTGTGGAGAGTCCTGAGCCGACGTGGTCCCCCGCCGTCCGCCGGGCCGGTGAAGTCGGCTTCCGGCGACAGGGGGCGCAGCCGTCCGCCGGTGCCTTCCAGGACCATGACGGCGGGCCCGCCGCGCCGGCGTTCCGCCCCGGGTCCGAAGGCGGCTTCGTGGACCTCCTGCGGGGTCGCCGCGATCATGTTGCGCACCCGGCGCTTGTCACGGCTCACGGAGGCGCGGCGGATCCTGGTGGAGTTCAGGTCGAGTTCGGCCGGGTCGACCTCGGGTGAGTACGCGGCCCAGCCCGACCGTCCGCACTCGCGGCAGAACACGGCGGGCAGGTAGACCTCGGCGGGCGGCGGGGCGCTGTCGTCGGCCGGTACGGCGGCCTGTTCGGCGGCGTCGAGCGGAGCGGCCGGACCCTCCCCGTCGTACGGGGACGGCCGGGCGGCGGGGACCGGGTCGTTGCGGGCCAGTGCGCCGCCCGGGGTCACCCGCTCGTCGTCCCAGCGGAACTCGGCGCGGGCCGTGCTGATGCCCCGCAGCACGCGGGAGACCGAGCGGACCCAGTGGTGGACCTCGATGGACAGCAGCGGCCGGCCGGGGTGCTCGGGGTCACGGGCGTACGACAGGAGGGCCACGTAGCAGGCGAGGGCGCGAGTGGCGACGCGCGGCCGCTGCTGCACGGTCCTGCCCCAGTGGTAGGCGTAGCGGGGCAGTACCTCGGTGATCTCGGAGAGGGTCCTGGGGGCGCCGTCGAGGATCTCCAGGACGGCCGCGGTGAGCCGGTGGCGGCGCAGCGCGGCCCCGAGCTCCTCGGGGCCGGGCCGGCTGAGGCCGGAGAACGCGGTCACGAGGTCGTCCATGGCGCCCGGGTCGCGGGTGGGGTCGCCGAGGGCGACGACCTCCTCCGGCGAGGGGAACGGGAGGGTGAAGTCGCACTCGCCGGTGAAGCCCTCGGTGGAGTGCCGGTCCTCACCGACGACCGAGTCCGGGGGGAACGGCACGCCGAAGACCTGCCCGGCGACCTCCAGCATGCCCGGCCCGCCGCCCGGCCGCCCGGCCTCGCCCCGGCCGTCCGTACCCGCTCCGCCTCCGTGAAGGCCGTGCGCCCCGAGGGTGGCCGACGTGGCGACGGGGCAGACCGGCCCCAGCGGCCGGCCGGGTTCCGCGAGCCCGGTGACGGATCCGAGCCGGCGCAGCAGCATGGCCACGTCGGTGCCCTGGGCGCCGTCGTAGGTGTGGAACTCGTCGAGGACGACGTAGGCGAGCGCGGAGTCCTGCCACAGCCGCTGGTCCTGGGGCCGTTGGAGAAGCAGGTCGAGCATCTTGTAGTTGGTGATGAGGATGTCCGGCCGGGTGCGCCGGATCTCGTCGCGGTCGACAGCGATCGCGGGGTTGTCCCGGGTGAACTCCTGCGACGGCGTGTCGCCGATGTAGAGGGCCGCCCGGACGCCGGCGTCGTGCAGCCGGGTGTCCTTGACGTCGTCGATCCGCTCGCCGATGCGCTGGGCCTGGTCGGTGGCGAGCGCGTTCATGGGGTAGAGCAGGATCGCCTTGACGCCCTCCCGGCCGGCCTCGCGCTCCCGGAGACAGTGGTCGAGAACGGGGACCAGGAACGACTCGGTCTTGCCCGATCCGGTACCGGTGGTGACGAGGGTGGGCCGGGCAGGGCCGTGCAGTGTGGACAGCCGCTCCCAGGCCAGCTCCTGGTGCCGGTAGGGGGTGAAGTCGTCATCGCTGGGCCACCATGTGAGGTGCCGCTGCCAGTCCTTCCCCTCCGCGCTCCGGAAGTGGGTGCGGATGCGGAGGTAAGGGCCGCGGAAGATGCCGTCCTCGGTATCGCCGAGGAAGTTCTCCAGGGCGCGGCGGGTGCTCTCGTCGGCCAGCGCGTACGTCGTCGCGAGGTACTGGCTGAGGCTGTCCCGTACCTGGTCGGCGGCGAGGGTGGGACGCACGCGCGGTCCTCCTTGGTGCTGGTGGTGCCGGCGGTACCGGGGCCGGGCAGACCGGGGTGCCCGGTCACCGCCCTACGGTAACGGGAGCGGCGGACGGGCTCCCGGGGGCGGATTCACACGCCGAGTTTCCGTCCGACGTACGCGATGCGCAGGGTGCGGTCCTCGTGGACCAGCCGGAAGTGCATGCGGCCGGGGCTGGGCAGGAAGTCGCAGTGCCAGTCGAACAGCCGCTTCTCTCCGTCGGTGTCCGGGAACCAGCACAGCCGCCGCCGGTTCTGGAATTCGGTGCGGACGTGGGACCGCCACTGGGGGGAGACGGGCTGCCGGACCGGGTCCCAGTCGCTGACCGCGTCCTGGAGTTCCCCGAGCCGCTCGCCCACCGGCCGCACCCACACCTCGTGCAGTTCGGCGAAGTGCTGCTCGGCGAGCGGCGTAAACTGGAGGAGCGGGAAGAGGTCCGCGCGCAGGCCCCACAGCTCGGCCCCGGACCGCAGGCCCGCGAGGGCTTCCTGCCGGGCGGTGTCCGCGCCGCGCCGGATCCACGGCAGATGAGCGGCGACATGCTCCCGTCTGGCGGCGTGCGGCACCTCGACCCGGGTGACGTGCGAGCCTCCGTCGTCCAGGAGTTCTTCGCGGACGAGGGCGAGCCGCTCGGCGTCCCAGCGTGGCTCGACCGGCAGCGAAACTCCGAGACCACCGGTCAGATGGGCGGCTCCGAGCCCTTCGGTCACCTCCTCGCCATGCCGGTACTCGACATCGGAGTAGGTCTCCCCTTCGGGATAGACCTCCCGGTAGGGCCACTTGGCCTGAAGGATCAGCAGCCGCCGCCACAGGTCCTTGGCCTCCGGCAGGCCGATCCACTTGCCGATCGCGTGCCCCTGGGCGAGCTGGAGGGATTTGACCGGTTCCCGGGAGACCAGCAGGGTCCCCGCCCGGTCCTCCCTGGCCACCGCGAGCACGGCCTTGACCATCTCGGTCATCGACCGGTTGACCCGGTCCGGGTCCGCCGTCGTCTCACAGGACTTCTCGTTCAGGAACAGCTGCGGCACGTCTCCCCCTCCGCGACGATGTGGGTGTCTTGCCCCGCCCTCCCCGGGCGGGTGTCAGCCGATGAGCTTGTCGAGGGTGTTCTCCAGCTCGTCGAAGAACCCGGTGGGCCACTGGTCGAGCATGCCGTCCGCGTCGACCCGCGGGCTGACGACCTCCGCGCCGGTGCCGTCACCGCGGAAGTAGTGGAACACCACGTCCCGGGGGGCCATGCGGCCCTCCTTGACGGCCAGCCGCGCGCCGTTGATGACGTGGTCGCTGTGCGTCTCCATGATCACCTGCGCGCCCTGTGCCGCGGCGGCCGCGGCGAGCGCGGCCATCCGGGTCTGCCCCTGGGGGTGCAGGTGCGCCTCCGGGTTCTCCAGAAGCACCAGGGAGCCGGGGCCCGCGGTGAGGCAGGCGACCACGACCGGCAGGACGTAGGTGAGCCCGAAGCCGACGTTGCTGGGCCGGCGGCGCCGGGTGGGCCCGAGCATCCCCTGGAACCCGTACGAGAGCCGTACGGCGTCGGCGCCCTCGATGGCGTCTGCCTGGATGTCCACTCCGGGGCACAGATCCCCCATCCAGGCGGCGGCCTGGTCGAGCAGGAGGTCGGAGTCGGCATTCGGGTGGTGCAGCGGGCCCGCCGGGATTCCTGTCCGGGCATGGTGCCGGAGAAAGTTGACGGTGTGCTCGCCGCGCACGCCGAGGAAGCCCCGGCCGACGGCCGCGTGGTGGTCGCGCGGGTAGAACTCGGCGGGCGAGATGCGGTCGGCGTGCAGGTACTGGAAGGGAGCGGTGAAGAACGCCGGCCTGACGGCCTCGGGCCCGGCGGGCGCGGCGGCCCCCTCACCGGTGAGCGGCAGGTCCGCCTCGGACAGCGGCAGCAGGTTCTGCTCGGGCGCGTACTTGACCGTCCAGCCGTAGTGGTAAGGCCCCTCGTCGACGCTGAGTTCGATCCGGGGCTTGTCCTCCGCGAACTCCTCGTGCAGGACATCCTCTCCGGTACCGAGGCCTACGAGTTCGCCGTTGAGCAGAAAGCCCTCGCTGGCGACGCCGGAACGGAGCCGCGCTCCGAGCGGGCTCTCGGAGGCGATGAGGACACCCGCTTCGTACGACTGCCGCAGCAGTGCGAGAGCCTGGAGGACGCTGCTCTTGCCGGACGAGTTCAGCCCGGTGAGAAGGGTGAGCGGGCCCAGCGGTAAGGACGCGTCACCGAACGCCTTGAAGTTCCTCAGCGTCAGCCGGTCGATCACTGCCCCACTACCCCTCGGAAAAGCTGTGCCATCGCGCTGAATCTCGTGCGGACCTTCTTCGGGTCGCCGGTGCTGATGGAGATGGACCGGTCGAAGTCCCAGTCCTTCATCAAGTCGAAGAATCCGGCGAGTACCCTTTGCCGGGACGCTACCAGCTTCGCCCGCTCGTGATCACTGAGACGGGCGAGATTCACCGCGACGGTCTCGAACAGCGCCTTGTTGATCGGCGAGCGCGCAGGGCCACCACGCCATTTACGGAAGGCGTGGTCGCCGAAGAGGTCCTTGGCGCACACCATCGCAGCCCGGAACTCCCGTGCGAGCGCTTCCCGCTGCGCGTCGCTCAGCCGGTTGACCTGATGCATGACGGTGACCAGGAAGTGGTCGAAGTCCTGCTGGTTGTGCTCGGCCGGGTCGGTCAGGCGGAAGGCGAGGAAGCGAAGCACCATCTCCCGGTCGGCCATCCGCTCGTTGGACACGCTCCAGCCGGTGGCCTCACCGAACGAGGGGTGCTCCGCCGTGTCTGCGAGGAACTCGCGGACGGGCCCCTGCACCAGCGCGTGCCGGAGTTCCTGCGCCTTGAGCGGCAACCCGCCGGTGTTGATGCGGGAGAAGACGTTGTACTTCACGGCCTCCGGGGTGCCCTGCTGGATGATGTGGACGACGAGCTGCGTCTCCCGCAAGCGGATCTTCAGCCTGCCGGAGAGGTCTTCGTAGCCCTTGCCATGGAAGTCGGTGAGGTAGTCCAGGCCGCGCAGAGCAAGCGGTGGCATCTTGACGACATCGGGCGCGATGAACCGGGCGATGGCGGTGAGCCGCTGAACCCCGTCGACCACGGCCCAGTTGTCCTCGCTGTCCTGGGCCATGTGGAAGTTCGAGATGGGGATGCGCAACAGCAGCGACTCGATGAGCCGGCTCTGCATGACGTCGCTCCAGATGCCGGCCCGGCGCTGGAAGTCGGGCGCCAGGTCGATCATGCCCTCACGGAGCCGCGACAGCAGCAGGTCGACGGTGGTCGTCTCCGTGTGGATCTTGATGCTGTCGGGCCGGAACGGGGCGGAGATGCCGTCCGCGTCGCTGTAGTGGACTTCCCTCTCGTCGTCCCCGCCGGAAGTGAGCTCCAGCTCGACACCGGTCGGCCGGCCGTCGGAACCGATCTCCAAGGGCGTCTCCAGCGGCAGGAACAGCGGATCCTGCTCCCCGGGCACGTCCACCGGTGCCGCGTACCGCTGGATGCCCACCGGCCGGTTCCGGCCGGTGGCCCGGCCGCCACCGCTGTCCTCCAGGCCCGTCATGGTTCCTGCTGCCCTCCGCCGCCGCCCGATGCCGTCCGGCAAAGCCTATATGCGGCATCACAGCCTGTCAGCGCGACGTCCGGGCCAGTGAGCGGAGGCAGGTCGCCGGAGTTCCACGTCGGCGCGGCTGCCTCCCATGGGCGTGGGGGCCAGGACTCGCACGGGGCCTCAGGAAGCGCACTGATGGTGGTTCTTCAGCTCAGCCACGAAGTCTTCGGCAAACGCCTTGACATGAGCCCTGCGCTCCTTCTGCTCTCCCTCGGTGTCACCTGTGGTGAGCCGTACGCCCACGAAAGAGCCGAAAAGGCTGGTCTCGCAGGGGAAGGTGACGGCGGCCCCACTCGCCCACAGAACCGCCTCCTCTCCGCCGATCCTCACCCTCACGACGTCTTCTTCTCTCCGTTTCGCCACAGCAGTCTCTTCCATAGGATCGCGGAACCCGCCCAGCATGCCTCCCTCCGCGACCAGAGACAGCTTCGAATCAACCAGCAGCCGGCATTTCCAATACTCCCCCCCTTCCGCACTTTTCCTTTCCTCCAGCACATCTCCCGCGACGAGAAGCGGAGAGAGGAGCTCGGGCTTGACGGAAATTCCGCACACATCCGAAGGGATGTCATACGACTTCGCCTGCCCGGCACCACTGCACGCGCACAAGAGTATGGACAGGGCGAAGGTCAAGGACATCACCCCCCAACGGGACATCCAGCCTCCCCTCATGAGCCCGGCCCGCCACCGCGACCATAAAAAGATTCCGTCACCTGGTGTCATCCCTTCCATCGTTCGCCGCCGCACCGATCACTTGACTCCGGCCAAATCGCGTTTGGTAACCCGTTTCCCCGTCCGCCCAATCGGAGTACATTCGGTACCATTCATCCGCCAGTGCCTCAAGCTGCTGCTCGCGCGCCTCTCGAACATCCCAATTCTCTGCTTCGTTCTCGACTCCGAGCCGCTTCTTTTCGTCTTCAAGCCAGCCTTGAGATCGGATATCCACCTCCCGTTGCACCAGATCTCCCGCACCCGGCAAGAAGGTCACAATGCCACCGATTCCATGGTACGCGTACCTCGCCTGCCATTCGGCTCGAGATACCTCCTCATCAGACTCAACAGAAAGTGCGTCATGCCTCCCTTGGCCAAGAAATCCGACCACCTTGCCCGCCCGATCGAGGATGTTCTTGGGGTTCAGATCCTGCCCGACAACAGTCGCCTCATCAGCCATGGAATCGAAAAGTTGATGATTGATCCCCCCGTTGAGGATGCCATAGGCAACCGGATCACGAGACAACTGGACAACCACACCGGAAAGATTTCTGACACTGAAAGGACGCTCCACCATGGTGTTACCCGCAGTGTCGATGAAGGCCGCACCGTGATTCACGAGCACGCGGGCCATGGGCTGGCGGAACTCCGGAGCGAAGTCGTCACCCGCCTCGTCGAGCAACCTCAGGGCACGGTCCACGATCTGCTTGTTCGCCTCGGTGTGCGTGTGCTCCTGAGATTCCGGACCGTTGGGATCAAGTCCAGTCGCTGCCGCTGTCAAGGCATCCCCGATCGCCACACGGCTGGCAACAAGACCACTCTGTGCAACCTCTTCATCGAGTAGGCTTCCCATGTCCCGGTCCCGGAGCAGATACTGCATGGTGATCGTTTCCCGCTCCAGGTGGCCGTGGGGTCCGAAGAACTCCAGGGAGGCGGACGGGTCCCGGCTGAGGGCGGACATGAAACCGGTCATGGGATCATGACGGAAGTCATCACCGAGCACCGAGACGAAATCTCCAGGACCGCGACCGGGCCAGCAAACTTTGCTCTCCATTTCCATAGCGATCAAGGAGTTTCCGTAGGTGTTGAGGAAGTCAGCATCCCAATCACCGTGCTCCATGAGACTGCTCATGATCTGGAAACCGTGGACCCGGATGCCGGATCGCATCGGCACCGGACCGGCACCATGAGCAACAACCTCATCACGCCACGCCTTCATCTCCGGCGACTGCACGTGCGTAGCCGTCGCAATCGTGTTGCCCAGACTCTCGTGCAGGTTCGCCACAGCCCGCACGCGGTCTTCGGTGACCTTTCCCACTTCCTGACGGTCATTGAGCTCGGCCCAGAGCAACAAGGTGCCTTCAGGACCGAGAGCGAGAGCCACCGCAGCAGCGAAGTCCGGGTCATCGCTCCAGGGAAGAAGAAGGGAATGCGCTTCCTCCATTCCCTCAACAGTGCGGATACGATCGCTCTGCACCAGTCCGAGGAAGTCCGATGCTGCCCGGTCGGCCTCACTGCCGAACAGCTCATAGGAATCACCGACACTCTCAAAGGTATGCCCGGTGAAATGATCGTTCCCGTCCGAACCAGCGAGATGGTACAGCGCGCGGGCGTGTTCGGCATCGGTGATCTCTACCTGTCGCAGGATTCCCGTCACCCGGGCCGAGATCTCTTCGGCAGCCTGTTCTCTTCCGGCAACTTCTCCGGGATCGAGGGGCGCTCGGGAACCGATGGTGACCGTTCCGTCCCTCCGGATGGACAAGCCCTGAGCAGCGGCCTCCGACTCGGCAGCGAGCAGCTTTCGCTGCTGAAGGGACAGGGCGTGGTGAAGGTCGCGGAGGATGGCGTGCATCCCCTCGGCCTGCGCGTGGGCTGCGGCGAAGCGGCCGGCGGTCGTGATGACGAACGGCCGGGTCACCTCGGCGTTCTCGCCCCGCCATCGGGCCGCCACAGCTTTCGCACGCATCCCCGTGCGTGCCTCCTCGGCTTGTTCCTTGAGGCGCTGGGCGGTGTCTCCCCATGCCTGTACGGCTTCCGACAGATTGCCCAGCCGCAGGTGGTACAGGTCCTCATAGCTCAGCGACACTTCGCCACCCCCACACGTCGAACGGCCCCGGCCCGTTTTACGGCTGTAAGTGTGTCATGACGCGTGGTGTTCATCCCTGGCCCGGCCGCCCGGGGCCCAGGGCTGAGGCCCGTACGGCCGGAAGGTGAGGGTGGGGTCCGGACTACCGCAGTCCGGCTGCGCCACACCGGCTCGGGCCCCTCCCGTGGATCCGGGCCCGCATCAGCAAGGGATCGCGTACGCAGAGTCAGCGTACGCGTACGTTCAGTGGACGATGCCCCTCGCCCCGGGCGACGATGGGACGCGTCAGAAGCGGTGCGGCGAAGCGCGTGCGCGCGGAAGGTGGTCGACGGTGACCTACGAGAACACGGGGGACGATGCCGCGGAAGCGGTGATGAGAGGGCCGGGCACGGGGTTCGGTCCGGAGCCGGAGGTGTCGGACAGTCTGCGCACGTTCGGGGCGTTCGTCCAGGCCCTGCGGGAGCACGCGGGCCTGACCCGCGCGCAGTTCGCCAAGCTGATCAGCTACTCGAAGCACACGGTCGCCTCGGTGGAACAGGGCCGGCGGATGCCGGACTGCGACTTCGTGGAGCGGGCGGAGGCGGTGCTCGGCAACACGGGGGCTCTGCGGCGGGCGGCTGTCCATCTGTCCCGGCAGGCGGGGCTGGCGAGCTGGTTCCGGCAGTGGGCGCGGCTGGAGACGAAGGCCGTGACCTTGTGGACGTACGAGTGCCGGGTGATTCCCGGGCTGCTCCAGACCGAGCGGTACGCGCGGGCCGTGACGAAGAGCGTCCCGCCCGTGAAGAACGAGGAACAGGTGGCCCAGCAGGTAGCGGCCCGGCTGGAACGCCAGCAGCTCTTCGACCGCATGCCCGCGATCACGTTCAGCTTCGTCATCGAGCAGGCACTCATCGAGCGCGGCACGGGAGGCCCCGAGGTGACGCGGGAACTGCTCGACCATCTGCTGGAACGGTCGTCACAGTTCAACGTCGAGCTGCAGATCATGCCGCGACTCCAGCCCGACCACGCCGGTTTCGACGGGCCGCTGATGCTGCTGGAGTCCCCGGACCACAAGTGGTTCGGCTACGCGGAGGGGCAGCGCGGCGGCATGCTGATCACGCATCCCAAGGAGGTCAGCATCATGCTCCAGCGGTATGCGAGACTGCGCTCGCAGGCCCTCAACTCCGAGGATTCCAGGAGCCTGCTGAGGCAACTGCGAGGAGCGCTATGAACAGCATCGACGAACGGGCGTGGTTCAAGAGCAGCTACAGCGGTTCCGACGGTGACGCGTGCGTCGAGGTGGCACGGGACACCCGGGCGATACATGTCCGGGACTCCAAGGACCGGCGGAGCCCCGAGCTGGCCTTCCCCGCCGCCGCGTGGAGGGACTTCGTCACCCACACCGCGCAGGGCTGACAACCGGCCCTCATGCCCCGCGCCGGAGCCGTCCGGCGCGGGGCTCCGCCGTTCACCGGGCAGGCGGCGTCCACTCACCCCTGTTCACGGCGTCCTGAAGACGCGCGGAGAAGTGCGCGTGCGCCGCACGCATCTCCTTCTCCCGGTCGGCCTTGTAGAAGGGAGCGGTGTACCCCTCCGGGGGCTCGGACCGCTCCTTCCTCTGATAGGCGAGGAAGTGCTCGTAGTGCTTCTTCGTCTGCCCGTGACCGTGAGCATACGGGTCCTGAGCCAACTGCCGCCCGTTGGCGTCGAACCACATGTGCGACTCCCTGTCTGCGAGGATCGCGTACCGCGCCTTGTGGACAGCGATGAGTTCGTCCGCACTCATTCCGAGCCACACCGCCACCAAGGCGTCGATCTCCACAAGGGCAGCGCGACGTTCATACTCGGTGCGGAGGGGCGTGCCATAGTTCCATTCCGCCGACGTCCCGCTGGCGAGCGGCGCAAGGCGGGGCCACTTCCGGGCCCAGTCCTCGCGATCGCACCATGATGTGTCATAAAGCTCGGCCCACAGGACCGCGTAGGCATCGGTCAGACAGTTGAGGCGGAGAGTACGGAGAAGGAGCGGGCCGGCGAGTGGGTGAGTGTGGTCCGCGTAGGGCATCTTGTGGGCTTCAGCGACCTGAAGGTCGGAGCGACCTGTGATGCGAAGTAGGTAGTCAAGCGGCAAAGAAGCCCAAAAACCAGCGTTCAGAGCAATGCCCCGATTATCACTCAGAGCCATCGATTGCACGGTGTTAATATGCGCGGGACCGGGTGGGATAATACACGCAAAGAGACTCCGCTCAGTGTTGAACGGGATCATCCGACGCCATGCCAGCCGGTAGAACTGGGTATAGGGACGGTAGAGCCATAGCCGTCGGCGCAGTAGCTCCCGTTGTTCGCTCTTGTCCAACTCCATTTCGAAGTCGGCCAGCACCTCGCTGCGGTTTTCCCACTCCTCAGCGCTCGGCTGCCAGTCGCCCTTGAGTCGCGATTCATCCAACCAGCGACCCTGCTCTCTTTCGTACTTACCGAGCGAGCACGTCTCAGGACGGACGTAATTCGTCCGAGGTACGGCATCAACCGGGAGGGTTGTGAGGTCGAAGCTGGACCAGTCATGATTACCTCGACACGGCACCTTCGGCTGTTTGCTGATCGGAGTAGCGATACCGAAGTGCGGCCCCTGAAGGATCAGGCCAGAAAGCGACTCAGGCTGTGATGTTTTCCAGGCGATGAAACCGCCCTCTTTTCCCATCTTCTCGTGATAGCCCGCGCTGATGCTCGGGCCTTCCCGCCCGACCCGGCTCGTCACTTCCGACAAGGCCGCGATAGCTCCCTGCTCCTTTGACGTGACAGGCTGAAGCAACGCTGCCTCATGGACAGGCGCATCCGTGGCCCCCGTCAACCTCTGCCATTCTGCCAGGGTTCCGTGATCCACTCGGATCACCCGCGCCGAGTGGGGGCGCAGGTCCCATCCCCCATCATGCTTCATGCCGGGAACTTCGCCCTCTCCGTCATGGGTCAAGGACGCCACAACCGGCTCCACACCGTACAACCGGCTGAGGTTGTGGAATGCGATCTGCTGTTGCGGCATCCCGTAGACATGCACACCGAACTCGGTATTGCGGCTTGCCTCAAACGCCCAGTTTCCCACATTCACAAAACCGGCGTGAAGCCTTAGACGGGGGTAGACCGCTGCACGAATCCCGCCATCCTTGCTGCCACCGAGATGCGTGTCGGGGTGTACCAGTCCGACCAGGCCGTCCGAGCCCAGGTTCGCCCAGGTTCGGCACATGAAAGCCCGGTAGAAGTCCGGTTGCGTCCCAGTGAGTACCGGATAAGTGACCGCCGAACCCAGCCACTCCCCCAAGGCAGCGTTTGAACTCAGTTCGCGCAGGTAGTAGCGGGGTACGCCAGGCTGGTCGAGCAGCGCTGCCTTACGCTCACGCCACAACGTGACGCTCGGCTTCTCCACCAGCTTGAACCACGGCTCCAGCTCCGCCAGAACTGTGTCTTCCTCCCACCTCGGTCGTACCCATGGCGGGTTCCCCACCTGAAGGTCGAAACCTCCCGCCGGCCCCCGGAACACGTGAGCGTAGTGGAGTTCCCAGTGGAAGAAGCCGTGGCCGTCCTCCGCCTTGATGTCCTTCTCCGTCGTGCCGGCGATGTCTTCCACCGTGTTCAGCCACGGGTAACGGAACGGCAGCAGCCGGGCCGGCCGCATGCCGAGGAAGCCCTCCAGGCGGTCCTCCACGTCGGCCAGCACGTCCAGCGCCTCATCGGGGCTGAGCTTGTCGATTCCCGAGAGCAGCGAGTTCTCCGGCATGTCGGTCCTGCCGAGGACGCTCTCCAGGAAGTCCAGCCAGTCGCCGAGGCTCTGGAGCGGGACCGTTCTCCGCTCCTGCCGGCCACCGCCGGTCCTGCGGCGCGATGTCCCCCGCGGGGGCCTGGCCGACGAGTCGGTGACCGTGTCCAGCGCCTCCTGCTCGCCGTCCGGGTCGTCGAACAGTCCGGCCGCCTGCCACGACTGGTCGCCG
Source organism: Streptomyces sodiiphilus (assembly GCF_039529215.1). Taxonomy (NCBI): domain Bacteria; kingdom Bacillati; phylum Actinomycetota; class Actinomycetes; order Kitasatosporales; family Streptomycetaceae; genus Streptomyces; species Streptomyces sodiiphilus. Next base: position 135,687 of record NZ_BAAAMJ010000008.1, read on the forward strand.
GGAGGGGGACCGACGGGCTCCACCGGCCGCGTCGGCTCCTCGGCGGCGGCCGTCCCGCGTCCCCCGGACAGCAGCCCCGCCACCGACGATTCGTCGACGAGGGCGCCGCCCGTCCCGTACACCTGGTCGGTGCCGTCGAGTTCGCCGGCCTTGTCCAGCGGCCAGAACCACAGCGCGCACCACGCGTCCATCACGGTCTTCAGCCGCCAGTACGGCGTGCCGGGGCGTGTCAGGTCGTCGAGGACCCGCTGCTTGTCCTCCGCCTCCGAGGACTGCTCCAGCCAGTCCGCGCCCCACACGTCGACGCGGCGGGAGACCTTCCGCTCGGACAGTTCGAGGCGGGTGGCGACCAGCGACCACAGGAACTCGGCCCGGCGGGCCACGCCGCGCAAGCGGTACAGTTCCGTCTTCTCCGCCGCCTTGCGCCACCTGTCGTAGCGTTTGCGCCGTGCCTCGGCGCTCTCGTCGCCGCGCTCCGGGAACGGCTTCGGCCCCTTCGGCGGCTTCTGCACGCCTTTGCGCCACGTGCCGAGCGCCTTGGCCTCGTCCGGCGCGAGCTTCTTCGCCTCCGGTTCGCCGGCGACCGCGCCCCAGCCGATCGCGGGCAGCAGGAACTGATGCACCGCGCCCTCGGGCAGCGGCCCCTCCCGGAACGGCAGGTCCGCCGGCGGCAGGGTGTTCTTCCTCGCCAGCCACCGGCCCGACGTCAGGACGTCGGCCCGGTAGATCTTCCGGGCCGCGCCGATGAGCGAGTTGCCGCGCCGCAGGTGCAGGCCGAACCAGGGCGCCCGCATGCCGGGGTGCATGGAGTTGAGCCACAGGGAGACCTCCGCCAGCTCCACCGCCGTGGCGTTGAGGTCGACGCCGTACGCGTTGTGCAGGGCGATGTACGCCTTGATCTTCTGGAGCTCGATCTGCCGCAGTTCGGGGTCCACCCGGCGTCCCAGCTCGTGCTCCCGCCGCCTCAGGTACTCGGCCGCCACCTGGTCGATGGCCTCGTTGAGGAACGCGCCCGAGCCGAGAGCCGGCTCGCAGATCTTCCACTCCAGGAGTTCCCTGGCCGGGGTGACCGTGCCGTTCTGGTCGAGCCGGTGCCTGAGCGCCAGTTCGACCGTGACCTCGGTGAGGGACTTCGGGGTGTAGTACGAGGCGGAGGTCTGGCGGTCCCGGCCCGCCAGGCGGTAGACGAACGCCCCCTCGGGGTGGACCACCCGCTCGCGGCGGCCGGTCTCCTCGTTCGTCCGCTGGACGAAGACCTCGTCCGGGTAGTCCTGGACGCGTGAGGCGGGGATCATCCAGCTGCCGCCCGAGGGGTCGCCGCCCTTGGCGACCTCGTACAGCTCCTCCTCCGCGATGAAGCCGGTGTAGGACATCAGGCCCTCGTACACCGCGCCGAGCTGGTTGATGCCGAGCTGCGCGTACGAGATGAAACCGCCGCGCTCCCTGCCCCGGCCCTGGGTGAGCATCAGACGGCGCAGCACCTTGTGCAGGGTCTCGTTGCGCAGCCGGGTGTCCAGGAAGGGGCGGCGGTGCTCGTCCGCACCGCCCCGGTGGGCCGGGTTCTCGATCCGGTCGTCCGCGATGAGGCGGATGGCTTCCCTGGAGAAGAGCTCGGAGCGCAGCGCCTCGAAGCGCAGGCCCGCGCTCGTGCTGCGGGCGGCGGCGCGGCGGGCGCGGTCGGCCTCGCGGACGCGGTCGGTGTACTCGGCCCGGGTGAGGGTGCCGGCGGCGAGCAGCGCGGCCGCCTCGTTCTCCGCCTCGGCGGCCTCGCGGGCCGCGGCCTCGGCCGCCAGGTCCTCCGGCTCGGTGCCGTAGCGGCGGTGGCCGTTCTCCACCTTGTCGAAGAGCAGGTTCAGCGACTCGTACAGGTGGAAGCCGCGCCGGGAGCGCTCGCCGACGAGGTCGCGCAGGACGAGGTCGCCCAGGCGCTGGAGGCCGTAGCCCCGCTCGTACTCGGGGTGGTCCGAGGGCAGGATGCCGAGGGCGGGGCTGGCCTCGGCGTACAGGAGGAACAGGATCCGGTACAGGTAGCGCAGCGACTCGCGGCTGAGTTCCTTGGCAAGACGTGCCGGGTCGTCGAGGTCGGCCGGGCAGACGCCGTTCCCCGGCTCGCGCAGGCGGTCCAGGACCTCGTTGGCGATCCACTCGACACTAAGGCGCAGGCCCTCGCGCAGTTCCGTGGAGACTCCGACGGCGTGCTTGCCGGACTTGTCGAGAAAGCCCACGAGCGGCGCGGTGCCGCCCTCGGCGGGGACGCGCAGCGAGTCCGCGCCGAACAGCGCGGCCAGCGTGTCGAGTTCGCCGCCGTGGCGGTCGTCGCGCCGGTTGAGGGCCGCGTCGAGGCCGGCGGCCAGGTAGCGGCCCTCGGGCCAGGCGAGGCGGTCGGCGAGAACGATGACGCCGCCGACGAGCAGCAGGACGTAGCGCGGAGGTGTGTCGCAGACGAAGAGGAAGTCGGTGAGGGCCTTGGCGTCGTCGAGCGTGGCCGACGCCTCCAGGGCCACGGGGTGCAGCAGGCGGCCGGCGCCGTCCGGGTCGAGAGCGGCGTCGGGCCGGGTGGTCCAGCCGCAGGAGACGGCATACAGGCCGGGCTCGGCGTGGGCGACCTGGAGGGTGTACTCGTGGTCGGCCCGGTGAACGGTGACGGTCTGCTCGTGGGCGTCCGTGTAGCCGAGGGCGCGCAGGGTGTCGAGATGGAGTTCGGTGACCCGCTTCTGCCACCCGGCGGGAACGGGCGCACCGGGGTCGGCCAGCGCTTCCGCGTCCTGGGCGAGGGCTGCACGGCCCGCGAAGTAGGGGCCGTGCAGGGCGCGCAGGCCCTCACGGGGGGTGCGGACGCGCGGAGGGACGGAGTCGGGGCCCAGTCCCCGGCGCTTCGCCTCGGCCACCGCGTCCGCGTACCGTCGGCGTTCCCGCTCCTCGAAGGCGGCCCAGCGGGTCAGGAGGCCGTCCCTGGCCTTGAGGTCCTTGGGGAGGACTTCGGCCAGGTAGTGGGCCGAGAGGTAGTCGCCGTGGTTGACCAGCGAGTCATACGTCACGTCAGTTCTCCGCCTGGGCGTCGGACGGCTGGGCGTCGGATACGAGGGGCCGCGCCGGGGAGCCGGTGTCGTCATCGGCTCCGGTGGCCTCCGGGCCGCCGGGGCGGTCGAGAACGGCCAGGACCCGGAGCAGCGGGCGGCCGGTGGTGTGCAGCTGGTCCAGCAGCCGGGCCAGTTCGTCGGCGGTCTCCTCGACGAGGCGTTCCCGGCGGCCGGTGATGCCGGGCAGCAGGGAATCGCTGCGCCACCGGGCGACACGCTCGCGGTAAGCGGCCAGGGGCTCGCTGATCCGCTCCTCCCACTGGGCCCTCCCCGCGTCAAGGTGGTGGCGGGCGACGGCAACGGCTTCGGGGACGAGAGCCTGGAGCCGGTCCAGGTCACGTGGATCGCCGGTGCGGGCGAGTCTCGGGCCGACCTTGGCGTCGCGCAGCGCGTCGGCCATGGGGCGCACCTCGGGCGTACCGGTGCCGTCGGGTCCGAGACCGGTCACGGCCATCCAGCGGACCACGGTGGGGCGGCCGAGGGCATTGGAGTGGATGCCCTGGATGAGGAACACCGGCCCGTCGACATGCGGTGTGGTGATGACCGGGGCCTCCTGCCGGCCGAACTCGACGAGGACCTTGTCCGTCAGCCACTCCACCACCGGGTGGATGTCGGTGAGGAAGGAGACCTCCGGCCACATGGTCGTGCTGCTGTCCCGGGCCTCGGTGAGCTTCCGCAAGGCCAGGGCGCGGTCGAAGGTGACGCGCATCCGCTCGGCGACGCGCTGCTCCTTCAGGTAGGAGGGCGGCAGGGCCTTGAGGCGGTGGAGGAGGTCCGGGGCACTGGCCGGGGAGAGCGAGAAGTACGCGCTGCCCTTGGCGTCGGTGCCGGACGACAGGCCGACCAGGTCCTCGGCGCGCTCCCGGTAGACCTCGTCGAAGGCGGTGGCGACGAAGTCGGCGGTGTCTCCCTCGAAGAGGGAGATCAGCTCGGCACGCGCGGGCAGCTCCTGCTCGGTGATCGAGTCCACCTGGCTGAACAAGTCGGCCAGCGCGGTGTCGCCGCCCGGGGCGGGTTCCAGGAAGTCCTCGACCGTGCCGCCCCGGACCAGTTCCCTGATCAGCCGGCGTTCCTCTTCCTCGGCCCGGTAGAGCCCGGACACGGCCTCGGCGGTGCCGTCCAGCTTGTGGGCCTCCTCCTCCCGGCGGAGCAGCTTCTCGGCGACCGTGCGGTCGTCCTTCGCTCCGGGGACGGAAGAGGTCAGGATCAGCGCCCGGAACTGCGGCTGGTGCTCCTGCCCGTACCGGTCGATGCGGCCGTTGCGCTGTTCGATGCGGATCAGCGACCACGGAATGTCGTAATGGATCAGGTGGTGGCACTGGCGGTGCAGGTTGACGCCCTCGGAGGCCACGTCCCCGGTGAACAGCAGCCGGACCGGGGTGTCGGCGAGGCCGAACGCCTCCAGCACCTTGCCCTGCTCGTCGTCGCTGAGGCCGCCGTGCATCACGGCCACGGCCTTCGCCGTTCCGTCCGCTCCGGCGGGGAAGCCCAGCCGGGCGGGGACGACGTGGGCGAGCCACTTGAGCGTGCGGACGCGTTCGGAGAAGACCACGGCCCGGGTGGTGGACCGGGGGCCCACGCCGATCTCCTTCAGCTGCTCGACGAGCGCGTCGAGTTTCGCGGAGTCGCCGGGGGCCGTGCCGTCGCCCATACCGGTGACGATCTCCCGCAGCCGTTCGAGGGCCCGCCGCTCCGGCCCGATGGCCGGATCCGGCCGGGTCCCGTTCTCCTCCGCGGCGCGGACCCGCCCGTCCAGCGTGGCGACGCGCCTGTCGACCGTCTCCCCGAGGGCGACGTGGGAGGAGAGGAAGGTCTTGAGCAGGTTGTAGGCGAAGAGCGACTCGGTGGCCACCGAGACCCGGTCCTGGTCGGCCGAGCCGAAGTCCGTGCTCGCCGGCGGAGCGGGAATCCAGTACTCGGCCAGCTCGGCGAAGATCCGCTCCTCCGCCTCGGTGGCGGCGCAGTGGAGGGAGAGCGTGGGCCCGCGGTCGGGCCACTTCGTGCTGATCTCGTCCCGCACCTCGGGGCTGATCTTGGTCCGTCTGATGTAGAGGTGACCGAGGTCCACCGCCGGGTCGTAGTCCTCCGGGTCGGCGATGGCGGCCGGGTCGAGCAGGGAGATCAGGTCGGCGAAGGACTTCTTGTCGCCGTTGTGCGGGGTCGCGCTGGCGAGCAGCAGGGCGTCCGTGCGAGGAGCGAGGGTCTCGGCGAGCGCACGGCGCTGGCTGCCGGGGTTGATCAGGTTGTGGGACTCGTCGATGACGACGGCGTCCCAGCGGATGCGCTCCAGGTGGTGCCGGTACTGTCCGATGTTCTTGAGCGTGTCCACGGAGATGATCACACGCTTGTACTGGGTGAACGGGTTCCGGCCGGCCGGGATCTCCCGCTGGACACGCTGGATGCCCAGGGAGTCGAGACGCACGAGAGGGATCGAGAACCGGGTCCACAGCTCGTGCTGGAACTGCTCCAGGATGCTCTGCGGGGTCACGACCAGGATGCGCTCACCGCGTCCCCGGCGGATGAGCTCTGCCAGCGTCAGGCCGATCTCCAGCGTCTTGCCGAGACCCACCACGTCGGCGATCAGCACCCGGGGGCGCAGGTTGCGCATGGACAGCGCGAGTTCGGCCGGACGCTGCTGGTAGACCAGCGGATCCAGCAGGAAGCGGTCGGCGAGGGCGAGTCCCCGCTCCGACTGGGGCAGCGGCGTCTTGCGCAGGACGGCTTCGAGGAACAGGCGGCTGCGGCGGAAGTACGAGGAGGTGTCGGGGACCAGACGGGTCTTCTCCGGATCGAGCAGCTCCACCGTGTCGATCCCGCTGAAGAAGACGGCCTCCTCGTCCCGGACGAACTCGGAGACACCGACGGCTTCGATTCTCTCCCCGTCATGGTCGGTCGTGATGGTGCTGCGGACCAGCCACTCCTCGTCCCGCACGAGGATCTGCGCTCCCGGCGGAAACCGCGTCCCGTCCTGCGTCTCCCCCTGGTCGGTCACCCGCGGTCCCTTCTCGCCCTGCCGTTCGTGGTGCTGTCCTGCGGCCGCAAGTCTGTCACGAAGGCGGAGGGGGTCGTGCGGGCTTCGGCAAGCGGACAGAAGCAGCTCAGAAGCGTGCCTCGCGCGCATACGCGGCGCGGATTCCCTCGGCGATCCTCAGTGGCTCCGAGGGGCGGACTCCGAGGAGCCTGCCGCCGGGGGACACGTCCTCCTCCTGGCGAGGGACGTTGTCGCGCGGGGCGGAGGGACCGGCGTTCCCGGATTCCTCGCCGTCCTCGCCGTCCTCACCGTCGGCGGCGTGCTGCCCGGCCCCGGCCGGCGCCGGTGCCCCCGCCTCGTCCTCCTCCACCGCGGCCGGATCGACGACGGCCGGTGTGTAACCGGGCGCGGACCCGAGGTCCGGTGCGGGGAGCTGGGGCACCACGATCTCGGGCGTCAGGCCGGTGAGACGGTGCTTGGCCTGGAGGGCGGTCAGACCCTGCTCGCGGATGACGCGCACCAGACGGTCGATGACTTCGGGCAGAGCCGGCCGGGCACCGGGGTCCAGTGCGAGCATGTCCGTGACCAGGGATTCGAGTTCGGGCGGCAGGCCCGCCAGGTCGGGAGGAGTCGCCGGGTCCTCGATCATCAGAGCGACGGCCTGCCAGGTCGGCCCCTCGTAGGGATAGTGCCCGGTCGCGGCGAACAGCAGCACCGCACCCAGCGCGTAGACGTCGGCCGGCGTGTCCAGCCGGTGCTCGCCCCGGGCCTGCTCCGGCGGCATGCACAGCACACTGCCGACGACGAAGCCGGTCGCCGTCAGGGCGGTGCGGCGCTCCGCGAGGACGGCCAGACCGAAGTCGATCATCTTGGGGCCGTACGGGGACAGCAGGATGTTCTGCGGTTTCAGGTCACGGTGGAGGAGGCCCGCTTCGTGCACCGCGCCGAGCCCTTCCGCCAGCAGCGCTCCCAGACTGGCGGTCTCGACGAGCGGCAGAGGCCCGCTCTCTCCGACCAGGGCGCGCAGATCCGGACCGGGGACGTACTCCACCGCGAGCCAGGGCCTGTCGGCATCCGCGTCCGCCCCCACGAAGGCCGCGACGAACGGCCCGTACACGGTGCGCAGGCTGTCCACCTCGGACAGGAAGCGCGCACGGGTGTCCTCGTCCAGGACAGAGGGTTTGATGACCTTCACGGCGACCTGCCGGCCCGCCGCGGACTCACCGAGAAACACCTGCCCCATACCGCCGGCCCCGATCCGGCAGACGAGGGCGAAGCCCCCGATCTCCTTCGGGTCCTCGTCCCTCAGTGGTTCCACGCTGCTACGTCTCCCCCCTGATAGCTTGCGCGCCGCTCCGGACATGGCCGCTGGTCCCGAGCCGGAATCAGTCTATGCGGGCCCGGCCCGCTCAGCGGGCGAGGTCGGGCAGGAGCCGGTCCAGGACCAGTTCCTCCTCGACGCGGACACCGCTCGCCGCCATCAGGCCGGCGAGGCGGTCGTCCCAGTCGGCGGTGGCCGGAGTGCCGGTGAGGGGGCCGCGGGCCTTCGGGAGGGCTGCCCGGTAGGCGGCGGAGTCGTAGTGCCACGGCTGCCAGGGCACCCGGCGCAGCAGGGTGTTGGCGATGCGCAGGCCGCCCCAGTCGAAGTCGCCGTGGTAGAGGAGCCGGGCCCCGGCGTCGGCCGCCCGGCGCAGCAGGGTGACGGCCGCGGTTCCCGGCTGCCCCTGGGTGCACACCAGGGGCACGCAGCCGGGGCCCAGTTGATCGGCCGCAGCACTCACCACGGAGGGGTTCTCGCAGACGAACAGGACGTCGCAGGAGATGTGGGGGGCGTCCCGGGTGAGCTGGCGCAGGGTGAGGACGGCGGGCTGCCCCGCGGCCCGGAGCGCCTCCAGGGAGCGGCCCACCGCGCCGCGCCGGTCGCCGGGCAGGCCGAGGGTGAGCACGGTGCTGGAGAGCTCGTCGGTGAACAGCCCCGCCGCGGCCCACACCGAGCGCCGCCATTCCGCGCCGCTGCCGGCCGGGGCGCCGGTCAGCGCGCGGACGGCGCCGAGCGCGAGGGTGGCCAGCGGGCGGTCCTGGTCCAGGGCGTGGGCGTCGCCGCAGACGCGGGCCGCGAGGACCGCCAGCTCCGTCCCGGGGTGCGGCAGTTCGCGCAGGACGGCGGCCAGGTCGGACAGCATGGGTGCCGCCACGTCCGGGTCGTTGCCGCTGAGCCGCCGGACCAGGCCGGTGCCGGGCAGTCCTTCGTACCAGGCGGCGAGCCCGGGGCGGCGGGCGCACTCGGCGGCCAGCGGGGCGTGCGCCCGGCGCCACGCCTCCTCCACCCGGCGCCGCTCCTCCCGCAGCGGGGACACCTCGCCGGTCAGCGCGGTGACGGCCTCGGCGAGCCCGCCGGGACAGATCTCCGCCCGCCGCAGCAGCGCGTCCACCGCGCCGAGGGAGACGGTGAGCCCCGCGCCGGGACGGGGGGCCCGGCCCAGCAGCCGCTCGGCGGCGGCGCGCTGGGCGGGTCCGGCCGGCCGCAGGGTCACGGTCGCGTCCAGCGTCTCGCCACGGGCCATGCGGCGGCGTGCCCGGTCGATCAGCCAGGCCAGCTCGGGGGTGCCGAGGAGCCGCCGCAGTCGCGGCAGATCGACCACCTGGGTCTCCCGCGCCTCCCGTGCTTCCCGCGTCTCCTCGGACTCCTCGCCGGCCACGGTCACCGTGCCTGGGCGGGCAGCGGCACCGGCCGCGGCTCCGGGCCGGCCGCCCGGCGCCGGCCGTCCCACTCCCAGCGGGTGACCAGCACGGCCGGCACCTCGTCCACCCGGGAGAGCTGAGCGATGGCCACGCCGGGCACCTCCGGGTAGCAGGCCCACTCGCGTTCGCTGGTCATCACCACGTCGAGATCGAAGGTGCTCAGCAGCCCCAGGCACGAGGCCCGGGCGTCGTCGTCCACCCCCGCGAACGCCTCGTCCAGCGTCACCAGCCGGGGCGCGTGCGGGTTTCCGGCCGTGCGGTAGTGCGAGGAGGCCGCGGCGAACAGCGGCACCGACACCGACAGCACACGCTCCCCGCCGGAGGCCGGGCCGGTGGCGCTGCGCCACCGGCCGTGCTGCCGCCGCTCGATGGAGAACTCGTGCCAGTCCCGGTAGTCCAGGGCGCGGGTGAGATGCTCCAGCCAGCTTCCGGACGGGTCGTCCGCCTGCGCCCGGCCGATCTGGGCCTGCAGGAACTCCCCGATGGCCGCCCGGTCCCCGGGCGACCAGGCGTCCGCCGAGCGGCGCAGCCGCTCCCGGGCCGGGCCCAGGCCGGACGGTGCCTGCCGGGAGGGCCGCCACACCAGCCGCAGCCGCATCCCGGTGCTGGTCGGCCGTTCCTGGAGCTCCTCGTTCATCTCCAGTACCTGCCGCTCGGCCGCCCCTATCAGCTCCTGCAGCGTGCCGCCGACCTCGGTGAGCAGATGGGTCTCCAGGATCTCCCGCTCCCTGGCCGAGAGGATGCGCTGCATCTGGTCGACCTCCGTCTCCAGAGCGGTGGCGAGCTCCGGCACGGCCCTGCGGTGCCCCTGGAAGACCACCTCGACCACGATGCCGTCCTCGCGCACCTGGGCGGAGGCGGAGTGGCCATGCCGGGCCAGGGCGTCCTGAAGGCCCTTGAACTCGTCGTTGACCCGCCGCTGCACCCGCTCCCAGGCGGTGTCGGCGAGGTCCGTTCCGGACAGCTCCCGCTCGATGGAGCGGGCCAGCTCCACGCCCGCGGTGGGCGACCAGTCCCCGTCCTGCCCCGGCTGCTCCGCCGGGACCTCCTCGGGCCCCGTCCCGGCCAGGTCGGCGGCCGGGATTCCCGGTGGCGGCACCAGGTCCGGCAGCGCCACCGACAGCAGCCCGGTGGCGGCGAACCGGCGCAACGCCTCAATGGCCTCCGCCCGCTGCCGCACCGCGTCCTCGACGTCGGCCGCGAGCTGTTCCGTGCGGCCCTGTGCGCGGCTCTCGGCGCGGAGGGCCTCCTCCCGGCGACGCGTCGCCTCCCGCCGCTCCTCGGCGCAGGCGGTCCGCGCCCGGGCCACCTCGCCCAGCTTGCGCTGGAGTTCGGCGACGGCCGTGCCGACGGTGGACTGGAGCGTCAAATGCCGCTGGCCGGCCGCCGCGGCCTCCCGGCCGGCCTCCTCCGCCCGGACCGCCAGTTCTTCGGCCCGCCGGGCGGCGCGCTCGGCCTCCTCGCGGTCGGCGGCCACGGCCTGTTCGGCGTCGGTGTGTTCGCGCAGCGCCGGCCACAGGCCGGCCAGCGCCTCCCGGTAGGCGGCCAGCGCCCCCCGCACGGTCCGCAGCGCCTCCCGGTCCGGCGGCAGCCGCAGCCCGGCGGCCGTGGCGTCCCGCGTGTCGCGGGCCTGCCGCTCCCGCTCCGCGGCCTCGGCGCACCGGCGTGCGTGGTGGTCCTGGCGCTCCCTGGCCCGGTTCAGCGCGTCGGCGGCGGCGCCCGCCAGTGCGTGGGCCCGGCGGAGCTCCGTGTCGTCGGGAAGCGCGGCCAGCTCGTCGTCCAGGACGGTCCGGCGCTCCTCCAGGGCGGTCAGCCGCTGTGCGACGTGCTCCAGTTCGCCGTCCAGCGCGGTCAGTTCGCCGCGCAGGTCGGCGATCCGGGCCCGCCGGGCGGCCTCCCGGGCGCCCGCGCCCAGGTACTCGGCGGCGGGTTTCGCCCAGGATCCCGACAGCGCCCCCACCCGGAACCGTCCGGCGTCGTCCACCCAGGTGTGCGCCGCCTCGGCGTCCTCGCCGAAGGCGATGGTGTCCAGCAGGCGGCGGACTGCCTCGGCCCCGACCGCCGCGGCGTTCTCGTCCCCGGCGTCCACGGCGGGGCGCAGCACCCGGGCCAGGCTCGGCCCGGCCGTCACCGGCTCGCCGCCGGTGAGCAGCACGTCATGGGTGCCGGCCCGCAGCGCGGTCCCGTCCGGGGACACCCAGGCGTCCAGCAGGCCGGACGCCTCCAGCGCGGCCTCCAGACCGGCCCGCCGGGAGTCCGTGAGCTGGTCGCCGAAGTCCACCAGGCGCCACAGCGGGGCGCCCGGGACGTGCTCGCGCGCCTCGGCCGAGCGGGTGTGCGGGGGGCGCGGGGACCGCTGGCCACCGCTCTCCAGGCGTGCCAGTTCGTCCCTCAGCTCCGCGGAGCGACGGCGCAGGGTCTCGCCCTCGCTCTCCAGAGCGGCACGGGCCGTGACGAACTCCTCGGCGGCACGGCGGTGGGCGGCCTCGGCCTCGGCCCGCACCGGATACGGCCCGTCCAGTGGTCCGGCCCACTGCTGCAGGCGGTCCAGCAGGCCGACCGTGTCCGGCGGCCGCAGCTCCACGGCGACGTCCAGCCGCTCCCGCACGGCGGCGACCAGCGCGTCGGTGGCCTCGGCGACCCGCCGGGCGGCCTCCTCCTGCCCCTGGGCCGCCTCCTCGGTGTCCGCGGCGGCGGCCTCCAGGCGGGCCCGGGCCGCCCGGTGCCCGGCCTCCGCCTCCTCGGCCGCGCCCACCAGGCCCTCCAGGTGGTCCACGGCCCGGCTCCGGCCGTCGGCCAGTCCGGCGGCGGCCCGCCGCAGTGCGGCGACGTCCCGCTGCTCCCCGGCGCGCGCCGGTCCGGCGACGCGCTCGCCGTGCCCCGGGCCGATCCCGGCCTCCGCGGCGGCCTCCTGGCTCTCCGCGAGTGCCTGGCCGAGGCGTTCCCGCGCCGCGGCCAGCCGGTTCCCGGTCGTGTCCAGCCTGCCCCGGGCCCGTGCCAGCTGCTCCGCCGCACCGTCGTGGTCGGCCCGGGCGGTGCGGGAGGCCGCCTCGGTGCGCTCCGCCTCCCGCGCGGCGCGGTCGAGTTCCTGGGCGCTGCGCATCTCGGGCCGGGCGCGCAGCGCCTCCTCCTCCGCCTCCAGCCGGACCGCCCGCCCGCCCAGCTCGGTCAGCGCCTGGTCGGCCGCGGCCAGCCGCTCCCCGGCGCTCCGGTGTTCCTCGCGGGCCTCGCCGAGCTCCCGGTGGACGGCCTCGTAACGGGAGTGCCGCTCGCGGGGCGCGACCGCCTTGCGGCGACAGGCGGCCCGGGCGTAGCGGCGGTAGTGCTCCAGGAATCCGGTGGCGGCCCGGCGGGCCTCGTCCATCGCGGCCAGCCCGGCCTTCTCGTCGTCCAGCGACCGGAACGCCTCGGCGGCGTCCGCGACGATCCGCTGGTCCATCGGCGGCAGCGCCTCGGTCAGCGCGCGGGACAGCGCCCGCTCGTCGGGCCGTTTGGACAGCTGCGGCTGACGCAGCTGCACCAGCAGGTCCACCAGCGCGCCGTAGCGCTGCTCGCCCAGTCCGAACAGCGCCTCGTCGACGGCCCGCCGGTAGGCCTTCGCCTGGTCGTAGACCATGCCGTGCCCGGCGACCGCCTCCGCCAGGCGGTCCCGGCCCAGGGCGGCGCCGGTGGCGTCCAGCAGCGACAGGTGCCCGTCCTCCGGGCGCCCGACGCGCTGCTCGGTGACGGCGTACCAGTGCCGGGCGATGCCGCGTCCGGCCACCGCCTTCAGCCCGCAGGCCAGGGTGCGGAAGTGCGGCTCGCCGGCTTCGTCCAGCCGCCCGAACTCGATCCAGGTGTAGCCCAGCCGCTCGGGGTGCGGGTGCTCCCCGCCGAGCAGCAGGTTCCACTCCATGCGCTTCTTGGGGTCGCCGTCGGGCTCGACCCGGTGGGCGCGCAGGTCGCCGTCGAGCAGGAAGGGCAGGGTCAGCGCCAGCACCTTGGACTTGCCGGTGCCGTTGTTGCCGCGCAGCAGCAGCCGGCCGTCCCGGAACCAGAACTCCTCGCGGTCGTAGTAGAAGATGTCCACCAGCCCGATGCGCAGGGGCTGCCAGCGGGAGCGGGTCGGGGTGGGGAGTCGGTCGTGATTCACCGGGTGGTCCTTCGCCGGGGGGTCTTCGTGCGTGCCGTGCGCCGTCCGCCGGGCTCCAGGACGACGGTCTCGCCGAGGGCGTAGCGGGCCAGCGCGGGCCGGGGGACGACCGTCTCGCCGTCGGCCGTGCCGCCGGGAACGCGTTCCACCAGCCGCAGTGCTGTGAGCCGTGCCACCGCGCGTTCCACCAGGTCGTTCTCCGAGCCCGGTTCCCGGGCCGACTTGGACCAGAACCCGGCGTGCTCGGCGGCCAGTTCGCGGGTACGGGCGCGCAGCTCCGCCACCGTGGCGGGGCCGTGCCCGGCGAGGTGGCCGGCGAGCAGCAGCGTGAGGTGCCCGTGCGTGCCCTGCTCGGGCATCCGCACATCGGTCAGCTCGTCGTGCGGGTCGACCATGGCGATGCCCTCGGCGCGGACTTCCGCGACCAGTCCGGTCAGCTCGCCGATCCGCCGGGTGAGGGCGCCGCGCTGCCCGGTCAGGTACGCGGCCTCCTCGTCCGTCAGTTCCGAGAAGTACAGCACCGGGTCGTCGAGCAGCCGCCGGGTGAGCGTGTGGCGCAGCCGGCGGTTGCGCAGTTCCCCGGTGTCCAGGGTGGTTTCGTCGGTGAGCTCGGCCAGTCGGTCCTCGAAGGCGGTGGCGGCCACCAGCGACGGCCCGCGCCGGGTGGCGAGAAGGCTCGCGAGCACCCTGCGCTCCACGTCGTAGAGCGCGTCACCTGCCTGGCCGAGGTAGGCGTCCTCGTCCCCCGCCACCCGGGTCAGCACCCCCAGCTTCAGCAGCAGCCGGACGACGGCGATCAGGTCCCGGCGGTCCTCGCGCGCCTCCAGCGCGAAGCCGATGCCCGCGGCCGCCAGCTGGGGGTCGGCCGCTTCCAGCGCGACCTGGTCGGCGAGCCGTCCGAGTGCGATCTGTGCCTCTCCCCGGTCCAGGACCGCCAGTGCCAGGCAGAGCAGCACGTACCGCCGGCGGCTGAAGGGCAGGGCGGCGCCTTTGGGCTCGCGCGCCGGGTGGGTGGGCTCGCCGTGGTGGCCCGGGACCTTGAACAGCCGGGCCGCGGTGGCGTCCACCCGCAGTGCCCAGCCGGTGTTGCGGTCGAACCACGCCCGCAGCTCCGCCGCGTGCTGCCGCACCAGCCGGAAGTCGTCCGCCGTGTCGCCCTGGGCACGCAGCAGGGGGTTGCGCAGCAGAGCCCGTGCGGCGCGCCGGAACTCCGCGGTGCGCTGGTCGTCGCTCATGGAGCCACCTCGCGGATCTCCACCCAGTGGTCGGGCCCGGTGAACACGCCGCCGGGGGTGTGCACCGTGGCGGTGCCGCCACCCTCGAGAAGCCGCAGCCGGATCTCCATGGTGCCGTCGTTGCTGGTCGCCCGGGTCTCGGTGGTGCCCGGCCGCCACGTCCCCAGGGCGTCCCCCAGCAGTTGCAGGAAGAGGCCGAACGCCGCCTGGTCCAGCTCGGCGAGCTCGGAAAGGCGCAGCTCGCCGCCGGTGTCCAGCGCCGCCCGGGCGGCGGCGGCCTGCTCGGCCTGGGCGCGGGCGACCTCCGCGAGGTAGGCGCGGTCCGCGCTGCGGTCGGTGACCTTGCGCGCCTTGCCCCGCCGCTCGTACGAGCCGGTGCGGCGCAGTTGCGGGCTGATCCTGAGCGGCGGCGCCTTCTCCCACGGCGTGTCGGCCGCCACCGGAGCGGCCTCCCGCTCCGCCAGAGTGTCCGCGTCGACCGTCAGGTGCCGCGCCTGGTAGAGCCCGAAGGAACCGCGCCACAGCCGGTGCCGGGCGTCGTCGTCCGGCGCCTGGGCGAACCAGAGCGCGAGCCTGCGGAAGTCCGCCGACCGGTCCGAACGGCCCGACCGGCGTTCGTTCAGCGTCCGCACCACGGCCAGCAACTGCGGGATGGCCCCCAGGGCGGCGCCGCGCAGCAGCTTCGCCTGCGCGTCATGCCCGGGTGTGCTCAGGAACCAGGACCTCAGCCCGGCCCACCGTTCCCGCCAGTGCTCCTCGGCCTCCCCCACCGCGTCGGCCGACTGCTCGGGGGCGGCGTCCGACGCCTCGCGTCCGGCCGCCACCCGCAGGAGCCTGCCGGCCGCGCCGGTCTCCTCCAGCTCCGTGATGAGCCGTGCGATCTGGGAGCCCATGGTGATCAGATCCTGGATGAACCGCTCCAGGTAGCCGATCAGCCGGTCCTTGTAGGCGAGGAACGCCTCGACCTCCGCGTCGTGCAGGTCGATGGTGCGCTGCAGTGAACCCATGAACGCCCGTGCGTTGTCCGCGAGCGCCGTGAACCGGTCGGTGAGGGCCAGCAGCGACAGATGTGTCTTCGCCGGGTCGGGTTCCGGGCCGTCCGCGAGTGCCAGCAGCACCCGCAGCTGCTCCGCGATGTCCGCCAGCGCCACCGCCTGCAGCGCTCCGCGCCGCCCCAGCGCCGTGTCGTAGGCGCTCAGCGCCTCCTCGGCGGCCTCACCGGCCGCGGTGATCTGGTAGATGAGCCGCCGGCGGTAGAAGTCCTCGACGGCCGTGACCCGGGTGGTGTCCGGATCGGCACGGAGATTGCCCCAGCCCACCAGCCCGTCCAGCGCGTGGATCACGGTCTCGACATCGCCCGGCCGGTGCTCCGGCGGCAGCGCCCCCAGCACGTCCTCCGGCCGCAGATGCACGGTGAACCGCTCCTTGGCGGCCGTGAAGACGCCCATCACCGCCCGGTACAGACCGGCGTTCGGCGCCGTGAGGTGCGCGAACGGCCGATACCCCGCCCTTTCCGCGTCCCCGGCGGGCCTCGCACGCTCATTCATCGCCCCACAGTCTGCACCACTCCACCGACACCCCGTGACGGTGATGGCCGGATCCGCCCCGTCGTGGTAAGGCCCCTCCGGCACGCGGGCGGCACGCCCTCCTCAACTCCTTTGCGTTACCCACTCGTAGACTCCTGTTCGACGGGATGGGGGGCGGGGGTTGTGACAACAGCACAGCGGATCTCTCTGTTTCCGTGCGTCCGATGACAGCCACGGGCCGGGCATTACGGAAGGTTCCGGATTCCGGCCGGAGACGAGAGAGAGAAACCTGGTGGGGATACCGAAGAAGTCCGGGAACCGGTACGGCGCGCGCTTCGCGCGGATGGCGGTCGCCGCCGGGCTGACGCTGGTGCTGGGGGGATGCGCCATGGCCACCACCTCGCCCGGAGAGGCCAGGGAGGCCGCGGAACCCGTGGTGCTCGTGGGGGCGGGCACGGTGGACTGCCGCGAGGCCACCTGCATAGCCCTCACGTTCGACTCCAGCCCCGGCACGAACACCCCGGAGCTGCTGGACATCCTCCGGGACGAGGAGGTGCCCGCGACCTTCTTCCTGCTCGGCCGCAACCGCATTGAGAAGTACCCGGACATCGTGCGGCGGATCGCGGACGAGGGGCACGAGGTGGCGAACCACACCTGGACGCACCCGCGGCTGACCGAGATCGAGCCGGACGAGATACGGGAGGAGCTGGTGCGTACCCAGGAGGCCATCGCGGAGATCACCGGCGAGGAGCCGACGCTCATGCGGCCGCCGCAGGGCCGCACGAACGACACGGTCTCGGAGATCTCCCGGGAGCTCGGGCTGGCGCAGATCCTGTGGAGCGTCACGGCCAAGGACTACGCCACCACCGACTCCGATCTCATCGAGAGCCGCGTGCTGGAGCAGGCCGACCGTGACGGAATCATTCTTCTGCACGACATCTACGACGGGACCGTGCCCGCCGTTCCTGGCATCATCGAGAAGCTGAAGGCCGAGGGCTACACCTTCGTCACCGTCTCCGACCTGATGGCCCCCGCCGTGCCGGAGCCGGGCGTGATCTACCGGCCCTGACGTCCCGCTGTCGCCAGGCGCGCTGCCCGTCCGGTCTTCACCGCCTGCCACGGAAGCCCCACCCCGAGCGGTACCACAACCCGGTACGATAGCGGTACGGCTGTGCAGTCCTTCCTGGAACCAAGGCATCCCCAAGAGCATCAGCGCGAGCGAAGCGAGCAAGTGCCTGTTCCCGCTCATCGAACGTGTCAACACCGACCACGATCCTCTGCGGATCACCTCCAGGGCAGGGGATGCCGTCCTCATGTCCGCCGACGACTACGACTCCTGGATGGAGACCGTCTACCTCCTCCGTTCCCCTGCGAACGCACGGCGGCTGATGGAAGCGATCGCCCGGGACAAGGCGGGCGAGTCCGGGGTCACCAGGACACTCGACGAACTTCGGGACATGGCTGGGGGCGAGGCGTGAGGAACGTCAACTTCGACCCTGCCGCAGGGGAGGACTTCCTGTTCTGGCTCGCGTCGGACCGGAAGACGGCTCGACGGATCACACGTCTGATCGGCGAGATCCAGCGCACGCCCTTCGAAGGCATCGGCAAGCCCGAGCCTTTGAAGGGCGACCTCACGGGTTACTGGTCACGACGCATCGATGACGAACACCGGCTCGTCTACCGAAGCGACGACAAGGAAGTAAAGATCATCAAAGCCCGCTACCACTACTGACAAGCTCTCTACCGCCCCAGCGTGAACAGCGCGTTGCCATGCCTCGCACCTGCTGACGATCGCGGTCTCGGGGCGCGTCATTCCGCCAGGGAGCCGCCGAAGATCTGCCATGCCAGCACGGACTTGGCGACCAGACTGAGCACGAGGTACGCCTTCTCGCCGTAGGCGTAGTCGGCCCACGGCCCGATCCGGCGGTACTGGAGCCACTGGTTGGCGCCGAAGCTGAAGAAGAAGGCGGCCTGCGCCAGAACGATGCCGTAGACGAAGCCGGGGACGGTCTCGGAGGCGACGATGTTGTACGCGATGGACACCCACGGGCCCAGCCCGGCGATGGTCCCGAACCAGAAGGGAAGCATGGTGGTGGCCGTGCGGCCGGGCGGGTTCATGAGCTCCTGGAGCCAGCCGAAGAAGATCATCGCCGCGTTGGCGGCGGCGATGACGATGACGGCGTTGATGCTCGTGATGCCCGAGTAGAAGCTGATGAGGATGATCATCAGAGTGGCGCTGACCGAGTACTCGAGCCACCGGAAGCGGTTGATGCCGCGCCGCAGGTCGCGTTCGTAGGTGCCGCGCATCACCGTGGCCGTCAGCAGGTGGTCCAGGGCCGCCAGTCCCAGGAAGACGGCGACGGCCCAGCCGATCCGCACGTCGAACAGCGCCTCGGGGGCGGGCGGGGCCGTGCCGGGAGGCCCCTCCGGCACGGAGGAGGTGACCGTGATCGCGAAGCTCCCGGCGAGCAGGAGGACGAGCGCGGCCTGGGCGAGGTGCAGCAGCGTGAGACCGAGGTTCCACCTGCGGAGCCCGGCCAGACGCTTCTCGGTGACGCCGCTTGCCGTCGGCGCGCTGCCATCGCTGTGCATCGGTGTTCCTCCCGGATCCCGAACCGCCCGTATCACGCCGAATCTAGACGGGAACCGGCAGATCGCCGCAGAAGGTCCGTGCGTGGGCGAGGCGTGTCGACGGCTGGGCCAACCGCCGTGATGTGGCCCGCCAACGGCGGGTCACGGCACGCCGAGCAGTCTCAGCACGGCGGTGACGGCGGCGGCCCCCAGGACGACGACCAGGAAGGGGGCCCGGCGCCAGGCGAGCAGGCCGGCGGCCGCCACTCCGGCCGGGCGGGCGACGCCGGCGAGGCCGTGCCCCTCGGTGAGCGCGGTGGTGGCGACCAGCGCGGCGAGCAGGACGAGGGCGGAGAGTTCCATCGCTCTCTCCGCTTCCGGCGGGAAGGTGAC
Source organism: Streptomyces sodiiphilus (assembly GCF_039529215.1). Classification (NCBI taxonomy): domain Bacteria; kingdom Bacillati; phylum Actinomycetota; class Actinomycetes; order Kitasatosporales; family Streptomycetaceae; genus Streptomyces; species Streptomyces sodiiphilus. The sequence goes on from NZ_BAAAMJ010000008.1 coordinate 154,337, forward strand.
ACGGGAGCGCAGCAGCGGGCCGGCGAACCGGAAGGCGAAGGTGCCCGCGGCGAGCACGAGCATCGCGGCGATCAGGACGCGGTGGTCGTTCACCGGCCGCTCCGCCGGGGGACGGCGGTGAGCGGCAGCGCCGTCAGAGCGAGCAGTACGGGCAGCCCGGCGGGAAGGAACGGTGTGGCGGCGAGCGCGATCGCGGCTCCGGCCAGGGCGGGCCGGCGCTTGTCGCGGTCGCGGAGGGCCGGAAGGACGAGGGCCAGCAGAACGGCCGGGAACATGGCGTCGAGTCCGAGCGCGCCGGTGTCCTCGACGACGGTACCGATGAGGCCGCCGGCGAGCGCGCCGAGCGGCCAGCAGAGCAGGATTCCCAGGCCGCACATCCAGTAGGCGGCCCGTTGGCGCCGCGGGTCCTGCTGGGCGAGGGCGAAGACCACGGTCTCGTCGTTCATGAGGTGTGTGCCCAGCAGGCGTTTTCCGCCGCGGCCGAGCACGTCCGGCACGGCGAGCCCGAAGGGGATGTGCCGGCTGTTGACGAGCAGCCCGGCCAGCACGGCAGCGACGGGGCTGCCTCCGGCGGCGATGATGCCGACGAAGAGGAACTCGGAGGAGGCCGCGAGCACCAGCAGGCCGAGGGTCACCGGGAGCCACAGCGGGAAGCCGGACGCGACGGCGATCGCTCCGTAGGACAGGCCGATGACTCCGACCGCCAGGCACACCGGCGTGATGTCCCGCAGCAGGCCCCGGTCTACCGTTCTCCATATCGAAGGCACGAGCATCAGAATGAACACCCGCCCGGCGTTCGTCAAGGCGAACGATGGATTGACACACCGAACGGAGCGCACGTATGGCGGCGGACGAACCCACCGCGGACAAGGTCCCGCTGGACTCCATCGCGGCGGCCCTGCGCCGGGAGCGCGCGAGAACGGGCCTGTCGCTCAGCGAGGCCGCCCGCAGGGCGGGCGTCTCCAAGTCCACCCTTTCCCAGCTGGAGGCGGGCAGGGGGAACCCGAGCCTGGAGACGCTGTGGGCGCTGTGCGTGACGCTCGACGTGCCGTTCTCCCGACTGCTGGACCCCCCGAGGGTGCGCACCCGGGTGATCAGGGCCGGGCAGGGCCCGGCGGTGGCCTCCGCGCACGCCGACTACCGGGCCACCCTGCTGGCGGCCTGTCCGCACGGGGCGCGGCGCGACATCTACCACGTCGATGCCGAGCCGGGGACGGTGCACGCCTCGGATCCGCACATGCCCGGGGTGGTCGAGCACGTGGTGCTGTCCCACGGCCGGGCCCGGGCCGGTGTCGCCGGCGAGGAGGTGGAGCTCCGTCCGGGCGACTACGTCTGTTACCCGGGGGATCTGCCGCACGTCTTCGAGGCCCTGGCCCCGGGCACCCGGGCGGTCGTGGTCACCGAGCACGTGTGACGGAGGAGGCCGGACCTCCCTGCTGTCAGGAGGGGCCCGCCTCGCGTTCGGCGGCGGCCATGGCCCGGTCGGTCACCAGGGGCATGACCGCGAGCAGGGCGAGGGTGAGCAGCGCGGAGGCGGCGAACACCGCGCGCAGGCCGGCGAGCTGGGCCAGCAGTCCGCCGGCGGCGGCGCCCAGCGGCATGGTGCCCCAGGCGAGGAGCCGGTAGCCGCTGTTGACGCGCCCCAGCAGCCGGTCGGGGGTGACGCGCTGGCGCAGCGAGACCGTGATGACGTTCCAGACGACGATGCCCACTCCCCCGGTGAAGAACGCGGCGCCGAGCAGGAAGGGGTCCGCCGTGGCGGCCGGGGCGCCGAGCATGAGCGCGCCGGTGCAGACGGACAGCGCGAGCGCGCGGGCCCGCCCGAGCAGCCGCTCGACGCGTTCGGCGAGGAAGGAGCCCAGCAGGCTGCCGGCCGCGACGGTGACCAGCAGCAGACCGAAGCCCTGCTCCGACAGCCCGACGGGCGAGGCGGGCCCGACGGCGAAGAGGACGAGTACCGCCCAGGCCGCGTTGGTGGCGAAGTTGAAGCCCCCGACCATCACGGCCATGGTGCGCAGCAGCCGGTGCCGCCACAGGAAGCGCAGCCCCTCGGCGATGTCCGCGCGCACGGTGGTGGGCCGCTCCCGGCCGACGCGGTAGGTGCCGCGCACCATCAGGAGGGCGCCCACGGCGACCGCCCACAGCGCGACCGGCGCGCTGAACGCGGCGACGGCACCGGCCGCGACCAGCAGACCCCCCAGGGGCGGGCCGACGAACTGGTTGGCCGTCAGCTCGGCGGCGTAGAGGCGGCCGTTGGCGCGGGAGAGCTGGTCGCGGGACACCAGCCTGGGGAGGATCGACTGGGCTGTGGTGTCGTAGAGGGTCTCGGCGACGCCGACGCAGAACGCGACGGCGTACAGCGCCCAGATCGAGGCGAGGTCCAGGGCGACGGTGGCCGCGAGGGCGGCGAGCAGCACGGCTCGGACGGTGTTGGCGGCCAGCATCACCTTGCGGCGGTCGAGCCGGTCGGCGAGCGCGCCGGCCGGCAGGGCGAAGAGCAGCCAGGGAACGGTCAGGGCGAACGTGACGCCGGCGACGAGCACCGGCGAGCGGGTGAAGCCGATGGCGATCAGGGGCAGCGCGATCTTGAAGACGCCGTCGGCGAGGTTCGACAGGGCGGAGGAGATCCACAGGCGCCAGTAGGCACCGCCCAGGCGGGCCCGGGCGGCGGCTCCGCCGGGCCCGGAGGAGGGGTGGACGCGCTCGGGAGCCACATCGCTGTCGGTCATTGATGGAGATTCCCACATCGATGGAGAAAATTCAATCGATGTGCGGGACTCCACGGGTGCCCTACCCTGGCCGGCATGGGTGACGAGGCCGCTGACCAGCAGGCGACGGGCGGACAGCCGGGCAGCGGGCCCCGGGAACGACGGATGGCCACGGTGCGCGAGGCCAAGGCCCTGGCTCATCCGCTGCGCGCCCGCATCCTGCGCCTGTGCGGGCAGCGGGAGATGACGAACAAGCAGCTCGCGGAGCGACTCGGCCGCGACCCGGGCACTGTGCTCTACCACGTGCGCCTGCTCGCCGACGCCGGCTTCCTGGAGCAGGCGCCGGTGCGCACCGGCGCCAGCGGCGCCCTGGAGAAGCCCTACCGCTCCACCAACCGCTCCTGGTGGCTGGACTCCGCCCGGCCCGACATCGAACCCGACGGCTTCGGCGCCTTCGACGCGTTCCACGAGGAGCTGCGCGAGGCCGGGCCCGGGTCCGTCAGCAACTTCGCCCGGTTCATGCTGCACCTGTCGCCCGAGGAGGCCGCCGAACTGGACCGGCGCATCCTCGCGGTCCTCGACGAGTACGTCGAGACCGACCACGAGCGCCTGGACCGGCCCGCCCATGGCGGCGTCTTCGTTCTGCACCGGCTCCCCGAGTGAGATCCGGTCCGGGCCCGGCAGTACCGGGCCCGGACCGTTCCCTCCGGCAAGGGGCGGCGGGAGGCGCCCGGCTCAGGTGAGCGACAGAGTCACCGTGGCCGACGTCCTGTTGGGGAACTTCCAGTCGAAGTGCGAGCGCTGGCCCTTCCCGCAGGCGGTGCGGGTCTGGGTGCTGGATGCCCGGACGGTGACCCGCGCGCACTTGCCGTCCCGCCGGGTGTCCTCCACCCAGCCGTACACGCTCAGCTGGCCTCCCGAGCACCTGAGCGTCCAGCTCGCCTTGCCGCCGGGGATGACCGGTGAGGCGCCCGACGGGCAGGACGCGGCGGCGGCCGGTGAGCCGCCGGCCAGCAGCAGACCTCCGGCCAGAGCGCCGCTCGCCATCGCGGAAATGACGGCATTCTTCATCTTGCGCATGAGAATTCCTCTCGGAGTTTCCTGGAGCACCGGCCCGGCGCAGGTACGGGAATGGCTTACCGCCGGGTGCCGTAACCGGTGGCGGGCGGCGTGAGCGAACGGTGCCGCCCCTCGGACGTGAACCATTCTTTGCCGTGCGCGGCACCGTTCATGGCAAATCCCCGGGAATGCGGGTACTCATGGACCGTCCCACGCTCTGACCTGCTGGGACAGCGCGCCGAGAGGCATCCGGCTGGGACGGGAGAACACCGCGTCACGGCGGCGGGAGAGCCAGGAGGAGGGAACAGCCGGGGGGGGACGGCCGGCGTTTATCGTTCCTGCTGCTTCCTGAGCGCCTGTCCGATGATCCGTGCGCCTTCCGGGAAGGCCCCGGGGTTCGGCCCGGAGTAATTCAGCCGGAGGTGCGGGCCGGTGGGTTCGGCGGGAAACCACTCGTCGCCGGGGGCGACGAGAACACCGCGGTCCTCGCAGTCCCTCACCAGCCGCGCCAGGTCGGTGGTGTCCGGCAGCCTCAGCCACAGGTGCAGCCCACCCCGCGGCACGGCCGCCAGGTGCGCGCCGGGCACGTGCTCGCGCACGGCGCCGGCCAGCAGGTCCCGGCGGGCGGCCAACTGGTGGCGCAGACCGCGCAGATGGGTGCGCCAGGCGGGCTGGGCGACCACATCGAGCGCGACGGCCTGCAGCATGCCGCTGACGTACATCGACTCTGCCTGCGTGTCGGCGAGAATCCGTTCGCGCGCCGGACCGCGGGCGATCACCCCGGCGATGCGCACCGCCGGGGACACGCTCTTGGTCAGCGACCTCAGGTGGACGACGTGCCCGCCGTCGTCACGCGCCGCCAGGGGCACCGGGTCGCTGTCGATCCCGAAGTCGTGCGCCCAGTCGTCCTCGATCAGGAACGCCCCGTGCCGCCGCACGGTCTCCAGTACTTGGCCGGCCAGGTCGGGCGCCCACCGGGCCCCGGTGGGGTTGGCGAAGCTGGGCTGCGCGTAGAAGGCACGCGCCCCGGTCTGCTCGAAGGCACGGTCCAGCTCGTCCGGGTCGGGGCCGTCGATGCCGCTGGGCACGGGGACCACCCGCACCCCCGTCTGCGCGGCGGCGAGGATCGCCCCCCAGTAGGTGGGCGACTCCAGCAGCACCGGCCGGCCGGCGCCCACCAGCGCGCGAAAGGCGGTGCTGAGCCCGCTCTGGCTCCCCGGCAGGATGATCGCGTCGCCCGGCGCGGGCGGGGCGACGCCGACCGGCGCGGCACGGCCGAGCTCGGTGGTGAACCACGCCTGGAGTTCCGGAAGACCGGCGGCCGGAGGCCTGCTGACGGCCGCGTCGCCGCGCGCCGCGCGGGTGAACGCGGAGCGCACCAGCCGCTCCGGCAGGAGCTCCCGGTCCGGGTAGCCCGAGTGCAGCGCTATCACGTCGTTGGGGGCGGTGCGCAGCGCGGTGGACGACTGCGGCAGGCGGCTGGGCGGGGACCCGAGCGCGGCGGTCTGCCACCCGTAGTCATTGGGGCGGGCGACGCGGACGGCCCGGACGAACGTGCCGACCCCGGGGCGGCTCTCCACCATGCCCCGGGCGGCGAGGGTACGCAGCGCCTTCTGCACGGTGACCGGGCTCGCCCCGTACCGGGCCACCAACGCACGCGTCGGGGGCAGCTTCGCCCCCGGTGCGGCCGCTGCGATCCACTCGCGGAGATCCTCGGCGATCCGCGCACTGCTATCGTTGACCATGTCAGCCAACAGTAGCGCTACTCTCCAGCGCCCACCAGTGATACCGCCCTCCCGGGCCGGTCTCGGCTTCGGCCTGCTGGGGGTCCTGGCGTTCTCCTTCACCATCCCCTTCACTCGCGCCGCCGTCGAGAGCGGCGGCATGTCCCCGCTGTTCGTCGGCTCCGGCCGGGCGGTCGTCGCCGCGCTGCTCGCCGCCACGGCCCTGGCCCTCACCGGGCAGCGTCTGCCGCGGGGCGGCCAGTGGGGACGGCTGGCCGTGGTCGCCGGCGGCGTGGTCCTGGGCTTCCCCGTGCTGACCGCCTACGCCCTCACCACCGCCCCGGCCGGCCACGGGGCCGTCGTCATCGCCGTCCTGCCCGCCGCCCCCGCGGTGGCGGCGGTGCTGCGCGGGCACGAGCGGCCCGCCGTGCCGTTCTGGGCCGCCGCGGCGCTCGGCGCGGTCGCCGCCGTCGCCTTCGCCGCGGCGGGGGGCGGCGGGGCGGGAGGCCTGCACCCGGCGGATCTGCTGCTGTTCGGCGCCGTCGTCGCGGCGGCTGTCGGCTACGCGGAGGGCGGGCTGCTGGCCCGCGAACTGGGCGCCTGGCAGACCGTGTCCTGGGCGCTCGTGCTCGCCGCGCCCGTGATGACCGTGCTCACCGCGCTGGCGGTGGCACAACGGCCGCCCAGCGGCACACCCGCCGAGTGGGCCGCGTTCGGCTACCTGTCCGTGGTGAGCATGTACCTCGGCTTCTTCGCCTGGTACCGCGGCCTGGCGATCGGCCCGATGGCGCACGTCAGCCAGGTGCAGCTCGTCCAGCCGGTGATGGGTGTCTGCTGGGCCGGGCTGCTCCTGGGCGAGCCGGTCACCTGGTCCATGGTCCTCGGCGGCGCGGCCGTGATCGCCTGCGCGGCCACCGCCGTCCGCACCCGCCAGAAGCGCCCCGGCGCCACGGGCGGCTGACCTACCATCACCCCATGGAGCCGTCCGCCGCCGCCGTACGCCTCGCCTCGGGTGCCGTGGCCTCGCTGGTCAAGAAGCTGTTCGTGGTGGAGGGGCCCGGCGCCGGGCTGGTGGACAGACCCGTCCGGATGTCCGGCCGGCTCTCCTTCACCGGCGAGCGGCGCACCCTGGGCGAGAAGCAGCTGCGCGCCCTGGCCGCCGAGCTGGTCGACCGGGCCGCCGAGGCGGACGGGCCGCACGAGGCACCGTCGGCGCAGACCCGCCGGGAACTGGCCGACGCCCTCGCCCGGGCCCTGCACGGCCTCGGCGATCTCGACATGGACGACGCGCAGGCCGTGGCACTCGGCCCCGAGAAGCTGGCCGCCCGCCTGCCCTCCCCGCCCACCGGCCTGTCGGCGGACGCCGAGGCGCGCTACGACGCGCTCCTGCACACCGCCTGCCTGCACATCCTGCACTTCTTCACCCAGCGCTCCACGTTCGTCCCCCGGACCCTGACCGAGCAGACCCGGGCCATCAACGGCCTCGTGGCCGTCACCGACCTGCTGTGCGAGCGCATCCCCTCCCAGTCCGCCGAGGACGCCCGCTTCGAGCAGCGCTACGCCGAGCACATCGTCCGCAAGCACGGCGAACTCACCATCTACGGGCTGGACCTCCAGCACGCCCGCGAGTGGCGGCTGGACTCCGCCTACATCGCGCTGGAGGCCACCGGCGAGGACGACAGCGTTCCGGTGCCGGCCGAACGGGCGCTGGCAGGCAGAGACAAGGTGCTGCTGCGGGGCGGGGCCGGCTCCGGGAAGACCACGCTCGTGCAGTGGCTGGCGGTCACCACGGCCCGCCGCGACTACGACCCGCACCTGGCCCACCTCATCGGCCGGGTGCCGTTCGTCCTGCCGCTGCGCCGGGTCTTCCGTGACGACCGGCTGCCGACGCCGGACGAGTTCCTGCACGCGGTGCGCAGCGCGGTGGCCGGGTCGCAGCCCACCGGATGGGCGGACCGGGTCATGCACGCCGGCCGCGCGTTCCTGCTCGTCGACGGCATCGACGAGATCCCGGCGGACCGGCGCGAACAGGCCCGCCGCTGGATGCGCGAGCTCATGGCCGACTTCCCGGACAATCTGTGGCTGGTCACCGCGCGCCCCTCGGCCGTCCGCGAGGACTGGCTGGCCGGTGAGGGCTTCACCGAGCTGGCCCTGGCCCCCATGTCGCACCACGACATCTCGCTGTTCGTGCGCCGCTGGCACGAGGCGGCCGGGGCCGGGCCGGAGCTCGGCGAGGCCCTGCGCTCGGCCATCCGCACCGACACCGACCTCGGTCGGCTGGCCGTGAACCCCCTGATGTGCGGGCTGTTGTGCGCACTGCACCGCGAGCGGCACGGGTTCCTGCCCAGCGGCCGCAAGGACCTGTACGAGGCGGCGCTGGGCATGCTGCTGGAACGACGCGACGTGGAACGCGGCGTCCCGGCCACCGAGGATCTGCGGCTGTCCAAGGAGACCCAGATCCAGCTGCTGCAGAAGCTGGCCCACTGGCTGATCCGCAACGACGCGGCGGAGATGGAGCGTTCCGACGCGCTGCGGCAACTGGAACGCGCCCTGGAGTACATGGCCCATGTCCCGGCGACGCCCGAGCAGGTTCTCGCGCACCTGCTGGTGCGCTCCGGCCTGCTGCGCGAACCGGCCGAGGGCCGCGTGGACTTCGTCCACCGCACGTTCCAGGACTACCTGGGGGCGAAGGCCGCCGTGGAGGAGGGCGACTTCCCGCTGCTGCTGAACAACGCGGGCAAGGACCAGTGGGAGGACGTCATCCGCATGGCCGTCGCGCTGGGCCGCCCCGCCGAGCGCGCCCGGATACTGGGCGGCCTGGTGGAGGGGATGGGGCCGGACGAGATCACCTCACTGCGTGAGCTGTCCCCCCGCTCGCTCGTCCAGCCGGAGCGCCTCCGCCAGGTACTCCTGGCCGCCACCTGTCTCGAACACGCCACGGAGATCGCGCCGGGCATCCGGCAGCAGGTGCTGGACCTCGCCGCTCTTCTCGTGCCCCCGCGCAGCCGGCTGTGGAGCACCATGCTCGCCGAGGTGGGCGGCCCCATGGTGCTCAAGCTCCTCCCCGGCCCCGAAGGGCTGAGGGAGGACGAGGCGGACAACGTGGTCGTCACCGCCACCCGCATCGGCACCGATGCCGCACTCCCCGTCCTCGCCCGCTTCCGGCACCACCCGGCGCTGAAGGTGCGCAGCCAGCTCGCCTGGTCCTGGCACCGCTTCGACACCGCCCAGTACGCCGAGGAGATCGTGCGCCACCTCGACGAGACCGACCTGTACTTCTGCGCGCACCACACCGGCCACCTCAAGGCCCTGCGCGCCATGGGAGGCAGGGCCCGCATCCAGCTCCTCGGCACCTTCCACGCGCAGGAACTCATCGACCACCTGCCCCCGGAGCGCCTCACCCACCTCTGGCTCCCCGAGGACGAAACCACCGTGACCGGTGAGGAGTGGCGGGCCGCCTTCCCTCACCTCAAGATGTCCACCCACCCACGGCGGCAGCGCGCGAAGCAGCCGGCCGGGCGGCCTTCACACGGCCCCCTTCCTCTTCCTCGTCAGCGCCCGGAACTCCCGGGCCTGGAGGACAGCTAGAGCCGCCAGCCGGATCCTGGTGGTCGCGGGCGATACGGTCGCGCGCTCGAGCGGGGCTGCAGCAGGCTCGCCGCATACCGTCCGGCGAGACGCACCACAGCCAGCCCCTGGTGCACATGAAGTACTTGCCATATGTAGTTGGAGGTAGAACCCATGGCAGTGTCGAAGGCGGCTCGCCAGTCCCCGCTAAAAGTGGATCCGGAGACGGATCAGCTCATCAGCCAGGGTGCACGGTTTCTGGGCCTGACAAAGAACGACCTGGTTACCGAGGCCGTGCAGGTCTACCTGGAGCAAAGGCGTGAGGATCTGAGGGCCGGGATGGTCGAAGCACTTCAGGTCCTCGACGGGTCACCGAAGTCGGACGTGATGTTGCTGACCGGCCTGACCGCCCAGGAGATCGATGCGGTCGGCGGGGTCGACGAGTAACGAGATCGGACTCCGATGCGCCCAGCACGCCCCACCCTGCGCTGTCTGCGGGAAGCTCTCGGTCTTCCGCTCCCGTCGACCACTGTGCCGCTGGACGAAATCGATCACCGATTCTGGTCAAGACAGCGGGGCAGTTCTCCGGTCCCGACGCCAAGCACCAGCGGATCCGCTCCATCGATGACCAGGTGTTGTTCAAGGTCAAGGTGCGACGCCGGCGGGTAGCTGTCTGGACAGATGCGGACCTGCCGTGGCTGGTCGCAGCAGGGGGGCGGGAGGACGGCCCTGGGGCCGACTGCTACGCCACGCTCGAGGGGGGAGGGTGTATCGACCCGCGCCCGGCACAACGTTACGGAGCCCGAGGCGCTGAACCGGGCAAGTGACAGGGCAGAGCAGCGGACACTCCTGCAGCTGCTCCGGCTTGCGGGGGGGGCGCGGCATGTGAACGGTGAGCCGGTCAGATGAGGCGTTCGAGGACGTTGCCGGGCCAGTGGCCGAGCCAGTGGGCGGTGGTGGAGGGGTGGGGCTCTCCATCTGTGGACCCGTCGTGGGGAAACAGTTCAGTGGGGGGCTCGGCTGGTGGCGGTTGATGAGAACCTCGCGCAGGTTGGTGACGCCGCGGACGGTGGAGAGGTCGCTGCCGCTGAGGTCTGTGCGGTGGTAGCGGCCAGGACCGAAGTCGGTCAGGCGTAGGGTGCAGCGGTCGAAGGCCGCGTGTGAGAGGTCGCAGCGCTCCAGGACGGCTTCGGTGAGCACGCAGCGCAGGAAGACGACCGGTCCGGTGGCGCGGATCCCGGTGAGGGTCGCATAGTCGAGCCGACAGGTGTCGAAGACGACATTCTCGAAGGTTAGCCCGCTCAGGGTGGCGCCCATGAGCTTGCAGTCGCGGAAGAGGACGCGGCTGAACCTGCCGGCTGTGATCTCGGCGGTGCCGAGGTCACAGCCGGTGAACTCCACGGAGTCGACCCGTGTCTCGTGCAGGTGGACGCGCTTGGCGGTCAGTCCGGTGACGAGCCCGGTGATAAGGCGGGCGTCGGTGATGTCCAAGTCGCGGAGGTCGGCGCCGGAGTAGCGGAAGTCCTGGACGACGCCGCGTCCGCTTTCCAGGGACGTGACGTTGGTGAGGTAGAGCCCGGGCTCGTTCAGGTCCGGGAGGGTGGCCGTGACTCGGCCCGATGTCTGCTCCGTCATGGGGTGTGCGCTCCGGTGAGGTTGGCGTCGGCCCCGCAGGGCCCGTGGGCGGCGGGGCCGACGCGATCGGTCACTTCTTGTTCCAGTTGTCCCAGGCGGGACGGTTGTCAAAGGTGTTCCCGCCGGCGTTGTCCCAGGTGGGCTGGTTGTTGAACATGTTCACGGTGGGGTCCGGTCGGCCATGACCGGTGAGGTGAGAGATGGTCGGAGTGTCAGCGAGGGCCAGTAGTTCCAGCAGAGTCACGCTGCGTGTTCCTCTCGGACGGTATCGGACAGTGCGGTGATGAGGGCTTGTCGCGAGGTGCGGCAGTGGTTGGTCTCGGTGGTGTCCAACCGGCCGTTCTCGAAGTACCGGTTGCCGGCTTGGGCGCCCCGGCAGAAGTCGAAGAAACCGCACGCGGCCTGGCATCGGTCGAGGCCGGTCAGGAACTCCCGCACATAGGGGAGCCGGTGGGCCCGGGTCAGGATCTCGGCGAGGGACTGCTCGCGGATGTTGCCGGCGCGGAAGTCGCCGTAGCGGGGAGCGGTGATCCCGGCGAATTCCGGAGAGAGCAGGACCACATCGCCGTTGTGCGCGATGGTGGGGATGGGGTCGATCAGCCGCTGCCCCCACTCCGTGCCGCGTCCGGTGCGAACCAGGCCGAGGTGGTCGCCGAGACGGGCCAACTCCCGAATGGTCACGTCCGGGTTGCGGTGGCTCCAAGCGAGCGTGCGTCGCCAGAACTCCGTGGCCGGGCCACGGCCGGGTTGCCGGCGGATGGTATTGACGCCCTCGGCTTCCTCGATGTTGAGTCCTGCGGTGTGACAGCCAAGTCGGACGAGGAAGTCCAGCAAGGTTTCTGGGCGGGTGATGCTGTCGGCGGTGACAACGGCAATGACCGAGAAACCGATCCCGGCCTCTCGCAGGCGGGTGATGCCGCGCAGCGTCCTGGTGAACGTGGGTCGCCCGACCCGATCCACCCGCTGTGCGTTCAGTGCGGCGGGGCCGTCGATGCTCACTCCGATGCGGAAGCCGTGACGGGTCAGGAACTCGCACCAGGCATCGTCGATCAACGTGGCGTTGGTCTGCACGTAGTGATGGACCCGCCCTGCTTGCCGCAGTGACTCGAAGGGCTCCAGCAGTTCAGCGAACCGGCGCCGGCCGAGGGCCAGCGGCTCGCCGGCGTGCCAGACCACATCCACGCGCCGGTTCGGGCCGGCCTCGGTGATCTCGCCGACCGAACGGGCGACGGCTTCCGCCATGTCCGGCGGCATGGTGTTCCGCCGGTCACGATCGGGGAGGTAGCAGTAGGCGCAGTCCAGGTTGCAGAAGCTCGTCGGCTGGAGGACCACGGTGTGCGGCACCGACGCGATACGGCGCCGGTAGGACGCGAGCAGCATCTCCTCACTCATGACCGGCACCGGTCCCCTCGCTCGCCGGGTCCGCCGAGGGGTGGGAGTCTCCAACATCCGTGACAGAGGCCCCGCCGGGTCCTGATGGGGCGAGTGGGGCGCCTCGGTGAATGTCGTGAGATTTGGCGGGAGATTCGGCTCGCGTCACCGAGGCCATTTTTGCCTTGCGCTGCGAGGTGTTCCCGGTGACGGCAACCCCGGGCGACGAACAGGGCAACACCTCTCGCTCCGGAGAGCCCGGCGTCCCATCCGGCCTGCCGGCGGGGCCGGGTGCGTCGCACTCGCTCCGGTGTCCCGGCACACTCGTCACGAGATCCGCGCGACCGAGGCGGTGGGCCCGTTCACGTGCCGCCCGCATGACGCCTTCCGCGTCATCGGGCCCGAAGGACCGGTACCCCAGCGCCAGTTCCCCTTCGGGCCCCGGGGACACGGTGCTCCGTGTCCCGGCGGTACCCTGCCGGGGCGGACCACTCGTGGGGCACGAAAGCCGGGCGGACAACCGCCATCGGCCACGGACTCCCCACCACCAGTAGCCCGCCCGACTCAAAAGCCCATTCATTGGTCAACTCCCATGTTCCAGTCACCGACCGGGCGGTCGGCGCGACGGAGGACCGGCTCGCTGCCGCATCCGAGGTCGCCGAGAGGCAGTCCGGCCCGGACGCCGACTTCACCGGCTTCGGTGCCACAAATGTGACACTGCACCGGGTGGACACTCTGCTCCGTCTGGACGACGCCTGCACCGCCATCGAGGTCGCCCAACGCCTGGAGCCGGCCGCTGTCGGTGTCCTAGGCCGCGAACGCCGGGCTCGCCACCTGATCACCGTGGCCCGCGCCCGCGCACTGACCCGCGAACGGGCTCTGGCCGAGCGTGCCCTGCTGGACGCCGATCGGCTGGCCCCGGAGGAGGTGCGCCGGCCGGCGGTGACCCAACTGGTCGGTGAACTCATGGAACTGGCGCCCTCGCCGAGTGCGGACTTGACCGCTCTGGCGGGGCGTTGTGGACTGCGGTCATGACCCGGGTGCTCTATCTCATTGCCACCGCCGCCGGTCCGGCCGAGTACGTGGATCGTGGGGTGCGGGCCGCACGGGAGGCGGGGTGGGATGTGTGCCTGATCCTGTCGCCCACGGCGGCGGGGTGGTGGGAGGGGCGGATGGGGGAGCTGGAGGATTTGACGGGGCATCCAGTGCGGTGGCGCTACACCCGGCCGGGGGAGTCCGGTGGTCTTCCCTCGGCGGACGCGATGCTCGTCGCGCCGCTGACCACCACCAGCGCCTGTCGTTGGGCGGCCGGAATCACCGACACCCTTTCCCTCGGCTTGCCGGCGGAGGGTGTCCACCTGGGGGTGCCGGTGGTCGCCATACCATTCTGGAGCACCGCCCTGGGTGCCCAGCCGGCCGTTCCCCGGGCAGTGGCCATTTTGCGCGAACAGGGCGTCCGCGTCCTTCTCGGCGGCCCGGACGGCTACGAGCCCCACCCGCCGCGCACCGGCGACGCTGCGGCCTTCCCATGGTGCCGAGCCCTCGCAGCATTGCCCTGATCCGACGTCCCGACGGCATGGGCCCTACTGCTGCGGCGGGGTGTCCGGGCGGTGGCAGGGCCGCTGGTTGAAGCCGCGAGACGGGCCATTCGCCCGGCGACTACGCGCCACCCTGCTCGGTCTGACGCGGGCCACTCTGCGGGACGGCCGTGAGCACGCCGTCGACTTCGACACCTTCACTGTGGGAGTGCAAGTCCGCGCGGACGACGGTCATGAGACGTACGTCGCCGTGCGCATCACCGGCTCCGACGAACCTCACCACCATCATCCTGAAGAACGTTCCGGGCTGTGAGGCGGAGGGGCTGGTGCCCGGAATACGCACTCCCCCAGAGGGAGCTTCTTCCGGCGGAACAGGCATGGTCCAACATCATGGAGCCGCGAGCGGCAGCCGAAGCCCTTGGCTGCGTGGTCTGAGGTCTCGTTCACGCGGCACTCACCCACGTCTCGGGTGGGCTCCGGGCTCTGTACCGCCGGACGGCCGGTGGGTGACCGCGTCCTGGCAGCACGCACCGGCCCCCTCCAGTTGTGCACCGTGCGCACTCGGGGTTCTTCGGTTGTGCACCGTGGACATTGGTCCACTGCCCCACGTCTCCTACAGTCCACTTCGCGAGGGGGAAACCCTTCGCGAGGGGGAAGACCGGGGAACGGCCGTGACGGGGGACCCCGGGACGGGGGAAGGGAGACGTGCCGCACCGTGGGGGGGTGCGGCATGTCCATCCCCTCACATTCTCCGGTGTGCCCCGGGCACGGCCGGAACCGCCCCGGGGCGGCTCCGGCTGCCGCGCGGGCGGTCCGTCCGCTCAGCCGGCCGGCTGTCCGGCGCCCGTATGGGGCAGCAACTGCGGGATGTCTCCGGTGAGGTGAAGGGCGTGGACGACGTCGTGGATGCCGGAGCCGGAGGCCATCAGGTCCCGGTTGAGCAGGGTTTCCGCCACGCGCAGGTGTTCCCTGACGGTGGCGCGGCTCCTGCCGAGCCGGCGGGCGGTCTCCTGTGCGTCCGCGTTGGTCTCGATCCAGGCCCGCAGGGTGCCGCGCAGGTCGCGCCCCGAGCCGTCGCGGCGCAATGGTTCGAGGAAGGTGTGCGCCCACTCGGCGGGGGCGTCGTCGGTGTGCAGCACGTCCGCCAGCGTCAGCCCGGGCTCCGCGGGCCCGGCCGGTTCGTCGTCCGGGATGTTCAGGGCCAGCGCGAGCGCGGCGCGGGGGCGGACGTCCCGCAGGTCGAGGCCGAGGGCCTCCTCGGCGCGCCGGACGTGGGCCGTCACCGTGTTCCGGCTGATGCCCAGCATCTGCGCGACTCCGCCCCGGTGGAACTGGAGCGCGAGGTGGGTGACCTCGACCGTGCGGGTGGAGGTGGCGCGCAGCGGCCGGAGGAAGCCGCGGGCCCAGCGGGCGCCCACCTGCCTCGGCAGAACACCCGCCAGCGACGCCTGGCCCTCGTAGGCGACGACCCGGCCGGGGCTGTTGCGGGCCACGGCCAGGGCGTGCCGGGCCTGGTCGTATGCCTCGGCCGTCGCCCGCAGAGGGTGCGGCAGGCTGACGCCGAGCGCGTAGCCGGGGGTGTCGCGCACCAGTCGGCGCAGCCGCTCGGCCAGTCCGGGCTCCCCTGTCCCGGGTAGCGGCCGCTCGTCGCGGATCAGGCAGATCAGGTGCTCGTCGTAGACGGGGCAGCGGAGCAGGAGGCCGTTGCCGTGGTAGCCGGAGGGATCCTGGTGGGCGCGGGCGATGCCGTCGCGCTCGTGCGGGGGACAGTGCAGCAGGTGCAGCCGGACGCGGCCGGAGTCCAGCACTCGCGGGACGGCACCGCTGGTCATCCGGCGTGCCAGGGCGGGCTCGCCGGTCATCAGGGCGACGAACACCGCCAGGCGCAGCTGGTGTGCGGTGCGCTCGAAGGCCCGGAAGCCCTCGTCGGCCTCCCGGGCCCGCCGCAGCACCGGGAGGAGGTGCCCGGCGTGGGAGATGACGGATGCCTCCTCCCGCGTCAGGGCCCGCTCGCTCACCGCGACGAGGACCGGACGCGGCGGCCGGGTGCCGAGTGCCTCCAGACGGATCTGCGCGGACCCCGACTGGGTGACGGCGGAGGTCATCCGCCCCTCGGCCAGCCGGGCGAGCATCGGGCGCACCGCCTCCGGCAGATCGGCCGGGAGACCGGGTGTCGCCATCTCGGTCTCGCCTGTACCGCTGAGCAGGCCGACGGCCGCGCCGGTCCGCCGGTGCAGCCAGTCCAGCAGCCCAGCCAGGTCCGGCGCGGCATCACGCGCGCCCTGCCGCCGCAGCCAGTGCAGCAGCTCGTCCAGCCGGCCGGCGTGCCATTGTGCTTCTGCGGACTCCACGGTCAGACTCCCTCACGACCCGGCAGGAGCCCACGAGGTTAGTACGCGGGTGCGACAGCGGCACCGGCCTCGGTCCCGGAGCCCGTGTCAGGCCCGCCCCGGGGCCGGACCCGACTGGCAGCCGGGACACCAGTAGGCGGGGCGTTCGCGCCCCGGGTCCCCGGATGCCTCAGACACGACCCGCACCGGTGTTCCGCACACCAGGCAGGGGCGTCCGGCCCGCCCGTACACGTACAGGCGCTCGACGCTGCGGGTCCGCATCCGCAGTCCTTCACGGACGGTGGTGGTGCGGGCGGGCCGCTCGCGGTTGGCGTCCAGCAGCCGTTCGGCCGTGGCGACGAGCCCGGGCAGGTCCGGGGCCTCCCCCACCGGCAGCCAGGGGGTGATCCGGGCCAGGAAGCACAGTTCGGCCATGTAGACATTGCCGATGCCGGCCAGGTTCCGCTGGTCCAGCAGGGCCCGGCCGACCGGCCGGGCGGGGTCGTCCAGCAGCCGCCGCAGCGCCTCGTCCCGGTCCCAGTCGGGGCCGAGCAGGTCGGGGCCGAGGTGGCCGACGACCCGCTGCTCGTCGGAGGTGCGCAGCAGGCCGAGCACGGGCAGGCGGTAGCCGACGGCACTGCGGTGCTCGTTGGCGAGGATGGCCCGGATCTGGTGGGCCGGGCCCCCGCGCCAGCGCTCGCCGGGGGCGAACACCTTCCAGGCGCCGTCCATGCGCAGGTGGGAATGCAGGGTCAGCCCGCCCTCGATCCGGGTCAGCAGATGCTTGCCGCGCGGCGTGACGTCCAGGACGTCACGGCCAGTGAGATCGACGGTGGCGAGCTTGGGCACGCGCAGGTCGGAGCGGACGAGCCGCCGTCCGGCGAGGGCGGTGTCGAGCCTGCGGGCGGCCTGCCAGACGGTGTCTCCTTCGGGCATACCTCCATCATGCGCCGCCCGGCCGCCGGTGCCCCTGCCCCGGCAGCGGCACCACCGGCTTCGCGGCGGATCAGTCGCGGTGACCGGCTCCGGTGGTGAGGTCGAGGGCGATGTCGGTGATCATGTCTTCCTGGCCGCCGACCATCTTCCTGCGGCCCACCTCTACGAGGATGGAGCGGGTGTCGAGGCCGTAGCGGGCGGCGGCGGTCTCGGCGTGGCGCAGGAAGCTGGAGTAGACGCCGGCGTAGCCGAGGGTGAGGGTTTCGCGGTCGACCCGGACCTCGCGGTCCTGCAGGGGGCGGACGAGGTCGTCGGCGGCGTCCATGAGGGGAAAGAGATCGCAGCCGTGTTCCCAGCCCATGAGATCGGCCACGGCGACGAACGCTTCGAGCGGACAGTTGCCCGCCCCGGCGCCCTGGCCGGCGAGGGAGGCGTCGACGCGGGTGGCGCCGTTCTCGACGGCGACGACGGTGTTGGCGACGCCGAGGGCGAGGTTGTGGTGGGCGTGGATGCCGGTTTCCGTGTCCGGGTCGAGGATGTCACGGTAGGCGCGGAAGCGTTCGCGTACGCCGTCCATGGTGAGGCGGCCACCGGAGTCGGTGACATAGACGCAGTTGGCGCCGTAGGACTCCATCAGTTTGGCCTGTCGGGCGAGTTCGGCGGGTTCGGCCATGTGGGACATCATCAGGAACCCGGCGACGTCCATGCCCAGCTCGCGCGCGGCGGAGATGTGCTGGGCGGAGATGTCGGCCTCGGTGCAGTGGGTGGCGATCCGCACCGAGCGGATCCCCAGGGAGTGGGCCTGTCCGAGGTCCTTCAGGGTCCCGATGCCGGGCAGCAGCAGCGTGGTGGGCACGGCGTTGCGGGCTGCGTCGGCGACAGCCTCGATCCATTCCCAGTCGGTGTGGGCGCCGACCCCGTAGGTGATGCTGGAGCCGGACAGGCCGTCGCCGTGGGCGATCTCGATGGCGCCGGCCCCGGCGGCGTCGAGGGCGGCGGCGATGGTGCGGGCCTGTTCGACGGAGTAGCGGTGGCGTACGGCGTGCATGCCGTCCCGCAGGGTGACGTCCTGGACGTACAGGGCCGTCGGCTGGTGTGTGCTCATCGGGGAGCCACCTCCTGGATGGGGTGCGTGGCCATGCGTTCGGCGGTGCGCAGGGCGGCGGAGGTCATGATGTCGAGGTTGCCCGCGTAGGCGGGCAGGTAGTGGGCGGCGCCCTCGACCTCGAGGAACACGGACACCCGGGTCGCGGGGCCGGAGGCGGTGGGGGGCAGCAGTGAGCGCAGCGGGTCGTCGTGGGCGACACGGTCGAACTGGACCTTCTGCTTGAGCCGGTAGCCGGGGACGTAGGCCTGGACCCGGGCGGCCATCTCCTCCACCGAGGCGGTGACCGCGGCTTCGTCGCAGTCCCCGGTCAGGCAGTAGACGGTGTCCCGCATGATCAGCGGGGGTTCGGCGGGGTTGAGCACGATGATGGCCTTGCCGCGGGCGGCGCCGCCGACCTTCTCGATGGCCGAGGCGGTCGTCTCGGTGAACTCGTCGATATTGGCCCGGGTGCCGGGTCCGGCGGAGCGCGAGGAGATGGAGGCGACGATCTCTCCGTAGTGGACGGGCGTCACGGCGGCGACCGCGGCGACGATTGGGATGGTGGCCTGGCCGCCGCAAGTGACCATGTTGACGTTGCCGGCGTCCAGGTGTTCGTCCAGGTTGACGGACGGCACCACGTAGGGGCCGAGGGCGGCCGGGGTGAGGTCCACCACCGTGCGGCCGAGCGCGCGCAGCACCCGGTCGTTGTAGCGGTGGGCGCCGGCCGATGTGGCGTCGAAGACGATGCCGATCTCGGCGAACTCGTCCATCCTCACCAGACCGTCGACGCCCTCGTGGGTGGTGGGGACCTTCAGCCGGGCGGCCCTGGCCAGCCCGTCGGAGTCCGGGTCGATGCCGACCACGGCACCCATCCGGAGGACCTCGGAGGTGCGCAGAACCTTGATCATCAGATCGGTGCCGATGTTGCCCGACCCGATGACCGCGACCTTCATCCGGCCCCCGGCGCTCGTGCTGCTCACTGGTTCTCTCCTTCTTCCGGGGCATCCGGGGTACCCGCGGTGTCCTGCGGTGTTTCCGGGGCGAACGCGACGCGTACCGACCCGAGGCCGGAGACGCGGGCCTCGAAGGTGTCGCCGGGGCCGGCGGCCGCCATGGGGCCGAGGGCTCCGGTGAGGACGATGTCGCCGGCGCGCAGCGGATCGCCCACGGAGGCGAGCGTGGACGCGAGCCAGACGGCCGCGTTGAGAGGGCCGCCGAGACAGTCCGCGCCGGTGCCCGAGGAGACCGTCCGCCCGTCGCGGGTCATGGTCATCCGCACGGCGCGCACATCCACCGCGGTCAGCGCCACGGGGGAGGCGCCGAGGACGAACAGGCCCGAGGAGGCGTTGTCGGCGACGGTGTCGACGATGGTGATGTCCCAGCCGGCGATGCGGCTGTCCACGATCTCCAGTGCGGGGAGCGCGAAGTCGACGGCGCGGAGCACATCCGCCACCGTGCACTGCTCGTGCGGCAGGTCTCTGCCCAGCACGAGGGCCACCTCGGCCTCCACCTTGGGCTGGAGAAGCCGCCCGGCGGGCACGGTGGCGCCGTCGGGAATCGCCATGTCGGAGAGCAAGGCGCCGAAGTCCGGCTGGTCGACGCCCAGCTGCCGCTGCACCGCCGGGGAGGTCAGCCCGATCTTGCGACCCACCACCCGGCGCCCGCCCGCTGCGAGCGCGCGTTCGAGGTTGAGGCGCTGCACGGCATAGGCGTCCGCGATGCCGCCCTTGGCGAGCAGGGACCGTACCGGCGGGCAGGGCACCCCGCTGCGGGACGCGGCGGCCAGGGCATCGGCGGCCTCGGTCACCGCCGGGGGCGGGGGTGCGGCGGGCGGGGGTGTCGTCGGCATGGCAACTCCAGGGGAAGGCCGGGAACGGGTGCGGGTGTGATGCGGTCCGGTATAGACGCGACGGGCAGGCATGAGCAATTCTTGTTCCGTGACACGGAACGCTGACCAGGGCAATATGCTGGACAAAGCCGCAGCTATCCTCGACTGTTTCCGCCCGGACGGGGGTACGTACCGCCTGGCGGAACTGGCTGAGCGCACCGGCTTCAGCAAGACCACCGCGCACCGGTTGTCCGCGGACCTGGTCCGCCTGGGTTTTCTGGAGCGCGAGGGCGTCGGCTACCGGCTCGGCGGCAGGCTCTTCGAGCTCGGCACCCTGGTGCCCCGGCGCCACGGGCTGCGCGAGACGGCGCTCCCTTTCGTGCAGGACCTGTACGAGGCCACCCACGAGACCGTGCACCTCGGCGTCGTGGAGGGCCGGGACGTGGTCTACGTGGAGCGGATCCACGGCCACGACCCGCTGCCGCTGCCCTCCCGGGTGGGCGGCAGACTGCCGCTGCACTGTACGGGCGTAGGCAAGGCCCTGCTGGCGTTCTCCGGCCCCGAGCTCACCGAGCTCGCGTTCGCCGAGCCGCCGCTGACCGGCCTCACGCCGTACTCGATCACCGACCCGGACAGGCTGCGCACCGCCGTCGAGCAGGTCCAGGCCTCCGGCCTGGCCTACGAGGAGCAGGAGGCCGCCCTGGGGGTGTGCTGCATCGCCGCCCCCGTCTTCGACGGCGGCGGCACGGCGGTCGCCGCGCTCTCCGTCGCCGTCCCACGGGCCAGGTTCCGCCCCGCCCGGCTCGCTCCGGCCGTGCGCACCGCCGCACTCGGCCTCTCCCGGACCCTGCGGCGGCACGGCTGACGAACGACCGCACCGGTCTGTTCCGGACACCTGTGCCGAGGGCCCCGGAGCGATCCGGGGCCCTCGATCTGCCGGAGGCTCATTCGGCAAGGAACAGCTTCGTCTGTGCGGTGAATTCGGCCGCCCGCTCGATCTGCATCCAGTGGCCGGTGTGCGGGAGCACGTGGAGCCGGGCGTTCGGCAGATTCTCGGCCAGGTAGTAGCCGGCCGCCACCGGAAGCATGCGGTCCTCACGGCCGTGCAGGACGAGGGCCTGATGGGGGATGGCGGCCAGTTCGTCCTCGGTGAACGTGGCCGCCCCGTACTCGGGAACGAACGTCCCCAGGTGCGAGCGGCGCACGTCGTCGCGGGTGGCCAGCGCGACCCGGTTCCGTGCGATCTCCTCCAGCTTGCCGGCGAAGAGGCCGGGGTCGTCGACGAAGCGCAGGAGGAGGTCGGCCATCGCCTCGGGCGACGGGTCCTGGTAGAAGGTGATCAGCTTCATCAGGTCCGGGCCCGGCGGGATCGGTGCTCCGCCGCTGCCCATCAGGACCATCCTGTCGATTCGGGAGGGGTCCGTCCGGGCGACGCGGAGCGTGATCATCCCGCCCATCGAGTTGCCGACGAAGTGCGCCTTCGTGATGCCCAAAGCGTCGAGCAGACCGACGAGTGACCGGGCACGCACGGTGGTGTACTCCGGCATGCCGCCGGCCGGGGCGGGGTCCGGATGCTCGGAGTCGCCGAACCCCAGGACGTCGGGTGCGACGCAGTAGTAGTCCTCGGCGAACACGGGCATCAGGTGCTCCCAGTTGGAGGCCGCGCTGACCCCCGGCCCCGAGCCGTGGACGAAGAGGATCGCGGGCTTGGACGGGTCGCCGCAGGTGTGCACCCGCAGCCGGTGCCCGCCTGCCCGGACGTCCTGGGTGCGGATGTCCCGGTTGCCGGCAGAGCCCCCGGTCACCGGGCGGCCTTCTCCGCCGCCGCTTCCTGCATCTCCTGGCCGCGTCCGGCCAGCTCGACCAGGGCCGTGCCGAGCTCCATCGGGTTCTTGTGGCCCCACGCGCTGATGGAGTCGTACTCAGCGATCTCCCAGGTGTCGTCGTCCTCGATGATCAGCCCGCCCCAGCCGTATTCGACCGCGATGCCCGACGGGGAGTGCGCGTAGAAGGAGAACATCCTGTCGTTGGGGTGCATGCCCATCGTGTGAAGCAGCGGGACCCGCGACTCCACGACGCGGTCGTAGGCCCAGCCCACATCGGACATGTTGTTGTTCTCGATCAGGAAGTGGTGGAGCTTGAACGGCGCCGGCATCTCCGCGAAGGCCAGGGTGTGATGGCGGCCGTTGCAGTGGGTGAAGGCGGCATCGACGAAGAGGCCGGGCGCCACCTCGTCCTTGATGTAGTCCGACAGCTTGAAGCCGAGGTGGCCGTAGAAGTCGAGCATCCGCTCGCGGCCGCCACCCGGCGTGCAGAGCAGGAACATGTGGCCGGCGCCGCCCTGGCGGGTCTGGAAGCCGTACTTGTTGACCTCGTTGGCGTAGGGCTCGTCGGCCTTCTTCAGGCCGTTGATCAGCTCGACGCGGTTCCCCTCGGGGTCCGCGGTGACATGGATGCGGGCCACTCCGCGCTCGGCCGCGAGTCCGGCATCGGAGTCGGTGACGTCGTGCCCCGCATCGCGCAGCAGCGCGACGACCTCGTCGAGGTCCGCGTCGGAGCCGCAGTCGAAGCCGGCGAAGGCCAGGTCGTTGCGGGGGCCGCGCACGATGATCGTGCGGTGGACGCGGTCGTCGAGCCGGAAGGTGCGTATGTCCTCCTCGTGACGGGCCGGCATGAGGCCGAGGAGCTGTCCGGCGAAGCCGCTCCACGCGTCCAGGTCGTCGGCCTCGATGCCGACGTAGGAGAGTTCCTTGATCGTTGCGGTCACGTCTGTTTCCTTCGGGTGGCGGGTGGTGGTCAGGCGGGAACGGAGAGACCGGTGGGATCGGCCGCGGCCACGAAGCGGTCGGGGCGCACGGCGATCACGCGGGCGCCGTGCTCGCGCAGCCAGTCGAGGAGGGTTCCGTCGATGTCGACGATCTCGTCGGGGGTCTCGGTGCCCTTGTCGGCGGCGCGGACGGCGAGGAAGCGCGCACCGAGGGCCTGCCAGCCGGCCTTCTCCTCGGCCGACAGCACGGCCGCCGGGTCGATGTTGTCGCCGAGCACGACGAACCCGTCGCCGAGCAGGTCGTCGAGGCGGCCGATGAGGCCGTTGACGGAGGCGGCGCGCGGCTGCGGAATCATCTTGCCGACCGCGTTGCCGGGTGCCGCGTCACCCGTGAACCAGCCGGCGACGTAGAAGGGAGGCCACAGCAGCGGCGGCAGTTCGTCCGACTGGGCGGCCAGCGCGGCCTTCTCCTCGTCGGTGAGTTCCTGCTTGATGATGCGGCCCAGCTGGACGGAGACCTCGGTGTAGAAGTCGACATTGGGGCGGCGTTCCGCCTCGTAGCTGTCGAGGATCGTGGCCGGGAGCGAGCCGCCGAGCACGCCGGCGAGCTTCCACGCGATGTTGAAGGCGTCGCGGATGCCCGACTGCATGCCCGACCCGGCCCAGGGCGGCATCAGGTGCGCGGCGTCGCCGAGCAGGAAGACGCGCTCGCCGAGGCGCCACGACTCCGCGGAACGGATGTGGTGGCTGTAGAAGGCGTGGCCGTGGATCTCGACGTCGTCGCGCGAGACCCCGACCGACTCCAGCAGTGGCCAGACGTCCTCATGGGTGGCGAAGTCCGCGTCGGTCTCCCCGGGCTTGAGCGGGATCTCCCAGCGGTGGTTGTCCCGGCCGAGCGCGATGTCGACGACGGGGCGCTCCCGGTCGGACCAGAAGGTGAGGATGTGGCGGTCGGGCCACCAGCGCTTGACCTTGCCGTCGATGACGACCCAGCGGACGTCCAGGGTGTCGCCGAGGAGGTTGACACCCAGGCGCTCGCGGGTGGCGGGTTCGCCGCCGTGGCAGGCGAGGACGTACCGGGCCCGCGTCGTGGAGGACTCACCGGTGGCGAGGTCGCGCGTGGTGAGCGTGACGCCGTCGGCGTCCTGGGCCGCATCGGTCACCTCGACGCCGTACGTGACCTTGATGCTGTCGCCGAACCGCTCGGCCCCGTCGCGGAGGGTCTGCTCCATGGCGGGCTGGTAGATCGCGTACGAGGTCGCGTGGCCGAGCCGGCCGGGCGGGAACGGCAGGCGCATCAGCTCGGTGCCGTCGTAGGTGATCCAGCGCAGGGCGACCGTGGGATCCATGTCGGCCTTGACGCGTTCGTCGAGTCCGATCTGCTGGAAGAGGCGCATCGTCCAGTCGTTGACCGTGACGGCGCGGGCACGGTTGTAGATGTCGCGTTCGCGCTCGAACGCCGTGGCGCTGACGCCGAGCGAGCCGAGTGCGTTGGCGGCTGCGACACCCGTGGGCCCGTAACCGATGATCGCGACGTCGGTGTCGTAATCGTGAGGACGCATGCATGCCCCGGTTCTGTATCGAATGTTCCAGACAGAATATTGGGGACCATTAGAGGTGCCCGAAATGGGGGTGTCAAGAGTCTGGAGCGATCGATCCAGTAGAATCCGGGAATGCCGACAACAGCTGCCGGGCGCCAGAACAAGCGCCGACTCCAGGGCGAGCGATCGCGCGACGAGATCCTCGACGCCGCCGCACACATGATGTCGCTGCGCGGCTTCGACGGGACGAGCATCGCCGACATCGCCCGGGAGTCAGGGCTGCCCAACAGCTCGATCTACTGGCACTTCAACTCCAAGCTGGGCGTCCTCGCCGCGGTCATGGAACGCGGGGCCGACCGCTTCTTCGCGAGCGTCAGCACGCCGGAACCGGAGCCGGGCGACACACCGGAGACGTACCTGCGCCGCGCCCTCGACGAAGCGGGCGCCGCGTTCACCGGGCATCCCGAGTTCCTGCGGCTGTTCGTCCTGCTCCTGCTGAGCAGCAGCGCCCGGGAGACGACCGAGATCGTCGAACGGGTGCGCACGCACGCACGCTCCAACCTCCACGCACTGCTCAGCCACGCCTTCAGCACCATCGCCCCCGAGCGGGCCGCCCGGGCGCCCGACGACACCGTCGACTTCGCGCTCGCGGGCTTCGACGGCGCCTTTCTGGCTCTCCAGGCGAACCCCGCCGTCACGCACGGGTACCTCATGGAGCAGCTCGCCGTCGCACTGTCGGCCCTCGGCCGGAAGACACTCGACGCCTGACCGGGACCGGCCGGCACGAGCACCGGCTCTAGGCTTCCGCGTATGGCGGACTCCCCTCGCGCGACAGGAACCCAGACACTCGCCCGCGGTCTGCGCGCCCTGCAGATCGTCAGCACGGCGAGCGACGGCCTGACCATCCAGGAGGTCGCCGGGGAACTGGACGTCCACCGGTCGATCGCCTCACGACTGCTCTCGACCCTCGCGGACTTCCATCTCGTGACACGCGGCAGCGACGGCCGCTACCGCACCGGCACCGGACTCGCCGCACTCGCCACGGGCATCCACGCGACCCTGCGCGCGACCGCGGAACCGGTCATGCACGAACTCGCGGCCGATCTCGGCGCCACGGTCTCACTCCTGGTGATCGAGGGCAGCCAGGCAGTCGCCCTTTCCGTGGTCGAGCCGCCGGGAGCGTCGTACCGGCTCAGCTTCAAGACGGGCAGCCGGCACCCGCTGGGACGCGGCTCGGCCGGGGTCGCCCTGCTCGCGGCGCAGTCCCCCTCCCCCGGCGAGGCCACGGCCGTCACCGAGGCTCGCGAGCGCGGCTTCGCCGCGACGTTCGGCGAAGTCGAGCCCGGCGCACACGGAGTGGCGGTGCCCATCACGGCCGAGGGCCTCCCGGCCGCCTGTCTCAACCTGATCACCTCACGTGCCGAGGTCGCCGGGCGGGCCGCGCCGCCGCTCATGGCCGCGGCCGCACGGCTGCGCGGCGACCTCGCCTGAGAACCGCGGCGCGCGGCCCCCTCTTGACATTGCCCCCGCTGCACGCGTTCCATGTCCACCACGTGCAAATATCGACGAGAGCCGTGCATATATTGCACAAGGAGCGGATCATGTCAGTCACGAAGGAATCCGCAGCGCGCACCATCGCCCTCCCCTCGGGCCTGCGCATGCGGTACTACGAGGCGGGGGAGAGCGGTGCCGTGCCAGTCGTCCTGCTGCACGGCTCCGGCCCCGGCGCGACCGGGTGGTCGAACTTCTCGGGCAACATCGGCGAGATCTCCGACGCCGGGTTCCGCGTCCTCGCCCCCGACATGCCGGGGTGGGGCGACTCCGACCCCCAGGCGACACGGGACATGGACCACTCCGGGACGCTGGTCGAATTCCTCGACGCCCTGGACCTGCCGGAAGCAGCCCTCGTCGGCAACTCGATGGGAGCCCATACCGCCATCCGCTTCGCGACCCTGCATCCCCGGCGCCTCACCCACCTGGTGACGATGGGGGCCTCGCTCGGCCGCGGACCGGCCACCCTCTTCGGCGCCGGCGACGGGCCGAGCGAAGGACTGAAGGTTCTCGTCAGGGCCTACAAGGACGCGAGCCCGGAGAACATGAAGGCACTCGTCGAGATCATGACCTACGACAAGGAGCGCTTCGCGACCCCGGAGCTGACCCGGGCCCGCTCCCGGGCGGCGCTCGCACGACCCGACCACCTCAGGAACTACGTCGAAGGCCTCGCACACGGCGCCCCGATCCCGGTGAAGGTCGACCGCGACAAGATCCCCGGCATCCAGGCGCCGACCCTGCTGATCCACGGCAAGGACGACCGGGTCCTCCACTACGAGATCAGCCTGTGGCTCCTGGCCAACATCCCCGACTCACGGCTGGTGCTCCTCAACCGCTGCGGCCACTGGGCGATGATCGAGCACGCCGCGGAGTTCAACCGCCTCGTAGTCGACTTCCTGACGCACAACTGAGCCGGAGCGGACGCAGCCCATGACCACTGTGGACACCGACGTCATCGTCATCGGAGCCGGGCCCGTCGGCCTCACCCTCGCCAACCTGATCGGCGTGCGCGGCCACCGGGCCACCGTTCTCGAGGCCCGCCACGAACTGATCGACTACCCCCGCGGCGTAGGGCTCGACGACGAATCCGTCCGCACCCTGTGCACGGCCGGCCTGTGGGAACGGATCCGGCCGTACACGGTCCCGCATCACGTGGTCCGGCTGGTCAACGGCGCGGGCCGGGTACTGGCCACCAACGACCCGAAGACCCGGGAGTTCGGCCACCCGCGCAAGCACGGCTTCATCC
This sequence comes from Streptomyces sodiiphilus, assembly GCF_039529215.1. Lineage (NCBI taxonomy): Bacteria > Bacillati > Actinomycetota > Actinomycetes > Kitasatosporales > Streptomycetaceae > Streptomyces > Streptomyces sodiiphilus. The sequence goes on from NZ_BAAAMJ010000008.1 coordinate 181,225, forward strand.
AACCGCTGGTGGACAGGGAGCTCGCCGCCGGCCTCGCCCGGTTTCCCGGCACCGGACTGCGCTTCGGCCACCGGGTTGTGGGGCTGGAGGACCGCGGCGACCACGTCGCCGTCACCGCCGAGCGGCTCGACGCCGACGACCGCGGCACCGGGGAGGTCACCCTCACCGCCAGGTACGCCGTGGGCTGCGAAGGCGGCAGCTCCTTCACCCGTAAGTGGATGGGAACGCGGTTCGAGGGCAAGTCGCCCCCGGCCCGATGGGTGGTCATCGACGTCGAGAACGACCCGATCGGCACCCCCTCGGTCTACCTCGGCGCCGACCCCCGCAGGCCGTACGTGTCCATCGGTCTCCCGCAGGGCATCCGGCGCTGGGAGTTCATGCTTCGCGACGACGAGCCCACCGAATCGGTGGACAGCCCCGCCTTCCTGCACTCCCTGCTCGAACGCCACGTCCCCGACCCGGCGGCGCTGACGGTCATCAACCAGCGCACCTTCACCCACCACGGCCGCGTGGCCGCCGAGTTCCGCAAGGGCCGCGTCTTCATCGCCGGTGACGCCGCCCACCTGATGCCGGTCTGGCTCGGTCAGGGCTGGAACTCCGGCATCCGCGACGCGACGAACCTCGCCTGGAAGCTCACAGCCGTTCTCGGCGGCGACGCCGACGACACCCTCCTGGACACCTACGGCGAGGAACGCCGCAAGCACGCCTCCGACATGATCGACGTGAACATGGCCGCCGGCAGCGTCATGAAGATGGGCCGCCTCGGCGGCAGGCTCCGCGACGTGGCCGCCTCCGCGCTCAACATCGTTCCGAAGTGGAAGTCGTACTTCACCGAGCTGCGGTTCAAGCCCATGCCCCGCTATGCCACCGGCGTCGTCGTCGACCAGGTCACCCTCACCCCGGGCAGGGCGGAAGCCGGTCTCAAGCGCGGCCGGCTGGCGCCGTTCACCGACTCCGCCGGCGCACTCTCGCCGGTCGGACTTCAGTTCATCCAGCCGCGGGTCAACACATCCGGCGCCACCGGCATTCTTCTCGACGAGGCCATCGGCGACTGGTGGACACTGGCGACCTGGGGCACCGACCCGACGGCCTTCCTCTCCCCCGCCGACCTCGCGCTCATCCGCCGTCACCGGATCGCACTGGTCTCCTTCACGCCCGAGACCCAGCGCACCTGGGCCGAGAAGCGGTACGCCGGCTCCCCGGCACCGGTCATTGTCGTCGGCGACAGAACCGGGGCACTCAAGGACTGGTTCGACGTCCGCGCCTGCGGCCTGGTCGTCCTGCGCCCGGACCGCTTCGTCGCCGCCGCCTCCCTCGCCCAGCAGGCCTCCCGGACCCTCGCGGCCGTCGTCGCGGCGGGGTCGCTCGTCAAGGAAGGAACCCCGGCATGAGCCTCGCCCTTGTCACCATGTCCCACAGTCCCCTGCTGAAGTACGCCGATCCGCCCGCCGAGGTGGCCGATGCCGTCCAGGACGCCTTCGGCGCCGCGCGTGCCTTCGTCCAGGAGTACGACCCCACACTGGTCGTCTCCTTCGCGCCCGACCACTACAACGGCTTCTTCTACGACCTGATGCCGCCGTTCTGCATCGGCTACCGGGCAGAAGGGGTCGGTGACTACGGCACTGCCGAGGGGCCACTGGACGTTCCGGCCGAGCGCGCCGAGGAACTGGCCCAGTGGGTCGCCGAACGTGACATCGACGTGGCCGTCTCCCGACGGATGCAGATCGACCACGGAGCGGTCCAGCCACTGGAGGTCCTCTTCGGAACGCTCACCGCCGTGCCGACCATCCCGGTCTTCGTCAACGGCGTGGCCAGGCCCTTCGTGACGATGCGCCGGGTCCGCCGCCTCGGCGAGGCCATCGGCGGCTTCCTCACCACGCTCCGGAACGAGCGCGTGCTCGTCATCGGATCGGGAGGTCTCTCCCACGACCCCCCGGTACCGCAGTGGGCCACGGCCGACGACACCGTTCGCGCCATGCTGCTCGACGGCAGGCACCCCACGGCCGCGGCACGCGAGGCCCGGCAGCGGCGGGTCATCGACACGGGGAGAGCCTTCGCCGCGGGCACCGCCAGCATCAAGGACCTCAACCCCGAGTGGGACCGGGCCCTGATGACCACCCTTGCCTCGGGAGACCTCTCCCCGATCGACGCGATGACACCCGAGCGGATGGCCGAGGAAGCCGGCAACTCCTCCCACGAGGTCCGCACCTGGGTCGCCGCCTTCGCGGCGCTCGGTGCCGCCGGCCCCTACAACGTGACATACGAGTTCTACCGGCCGATCCGGGAGTACATCGCCGGCTTCGGGGTCATGACAGCACGCACCGCGCCCTGACCGGACCGGCTGCCCCCGCCGGGCCGTCTCGCGTCTCAGGCACTCCCCTCGTCCAGTACGGTGACCGGCTCGGCGGCGTGCAGCCGGAGCACCTGCCCGTCGTCCAGGCTCAGCAGAACGGCCAGTCCGCCCGAGGTGTAGTGCTCGGCGCGCACGCCGCGGATAGTCCGCCACTCCTCCCGCAGCCGGACGCGCTGCCCCGGACGGACGGTCACCGCCGCGACCGTCGTCCCGGCCGGGACGGGGACGACGTCCGGGGCCTTCAGCTCGGCCCACACCGTCTTGCCGACCGCCCCCACGCACTCCTGGACGCCCCAGCGGTGGGCCAGCAAGTCCACGAGCAACAGCCCTCGCCCGCCCGTCTCGTCCTCGGCGGGGCTTCGCACCTGGGGCCTGCCCCCGCCGGCGTCGCTCACCTCCAGCCGCAGCAGGCCGTCCTCCTCGGAACGCGCGATGCGCACACCTACCTGTCCCCCGCCGGGGTCGGGGGCCTTGAGCGCGTTGGTGACCAGTTCCGACAGCACCAACTCGGCCGCGTCGCAGGCTTCCTGGCCGACGCACCAGCAGTCCAGCACAGCGTGCAGCAGCGCTCGGGCTCTGGGCACGCTGCTGGAGCAACGAGCGAGACGGCAGGTGATGTCGTGCAGTGCGGCCATGACAGCCCCCAATGGTCGATCGCCGGTGGCGGGATTCGCGCGGTACAGCAGGGTTGAGCTGCCCGCCGTACGAAGCGTGACGGCACGGACACAGCTGGCGCAACGTTGAATGGCGCATCGACGCACGATTCACCCGTTCGGGTATTTGCGAGGCCACCAGCCTTCGCGCTCTGATAGGCAGTTGCTTATGCCAACCGTGAAACCGTCAACCGTGCTGGGGCGCCAACTCGGCGACGAACTGCGCAGATACCGAGAGCGGGCCCGGCTTTCGACAGCTGACGCCGCAGCAGTTCTCGACTGCACGAAGGGAAAGATCAGCCGCATCGAGAACGGCCACGTGCCCGTCCGTTCCCCGGATCTGAACGCTCTCGTGCACGCGTACGGCATTGAGGATCCGCAGGTGTGCGAGCGCCTCGGCACCCTGGCGCGCCGGGCGAACCGGCGGCGCCGGGAGGGGTGGTGGCACCAGTACGACCCCGTTCTCGGCGACACCTACAGGGACCAGATCGAGATGGAGTCCATCTGTGACCGCCTCAGGACGTACCAGGTACAACTGGTTCCCGGCCTTCTGCAGACCGCCGAGTACGGCAGAGCTGTCACCGTCGCCTCCCGCACCTGGCAGACGCCCGAGGAGATCGACCAGTTCGTGAACGTACGGCTTGCCAGACAGAAACGGCTCACCGGGGAATCGCCCATGGAGTTCTGGGCCGTGCTCGCCGAAGGAGCACTGCACCAACAGGTCGGCGGTCCCTCGGTGATGCGTGCGCAGCTCGAGTATCTACTCACCATGGCCGAGCAGCCCAACGTGACCGTCCAGGTGCTCCCGTTCTCGCGCGGCGCGCACTCGAGTATGTTCGGCCCGTACCTGCTGATGAGCTTCCCGCAAGTGGCATCGCTCGACCTGGTCCTCACGGAGACTCCGAGCGGCAACATCTGGCTGGAGAGGGAACCCGAGGTCACGTGTTACCGCGCGCTCTTCGATGACGCACGCACGACAGCACTGCCACCGGCGGAGTCGCTCGCACTCATCCGGCGCCTCGCCAAGGAGTACACGTCATGACACCCGGAGCCGTTACAGATCCGCTTGCAGCGGAAGCGATATGGCGCACCAGCAACCACAGCGGCGGTCAGGGTGACTGCGTCGAAGTGGCGGGCAACGTCGCGGACGTCGTTCCCGTCCGTGACAGCAAGCGGCCCTCGGGACCTGTCCTCGCGTTCCGCCACGAGGCGTGGAACGCCTTCCTCGACCGGTTGCGCTGAGCCGGACCGTCCGCCGGGGCGCCCGCCCGTCTGTCCGCTGCGGAAGAGCCGCCAGGTGGCCAGGGCGGTGTCCGCCGGCGGGCGGGGGTCCAGGCGGTGATGGCGCCGGTCGGGAAACAGGTGTCGATTAGCCTCGGTGGCATGCGTATCGAGATGTGGGCCGACGTCGTCTGCCCCTGGGCCTACATCGGCAAGCGGCGGCTGGAGAAGGCGCTGGCCTCCTGGGACGGCGCCGAGGCCGAGGTGGTCTGGCGGCCGTTCCGCATCGACCCGACGGCCCCCGCCGAGGCCACCCCGGCGGCGGGCATCCTGGCCGAGCCGGGGGCCGGGGAGGCACCGCGGCAGTCCGCCCCGGGCCTGTCCCCCGTGGAGAACCAGGAGCGGGTCGCGGAGGCGGCCGCCGCCGAGGGCATCGGCCCGCGCTGGGGCGCGGCCTGGCGGGCTTCCAGTCAGGACGCGCACCGGCTGCTCCACCTCGCCGGCGAGCACGGCGGCGCCCCGCTCCAGGGGGCAGTGGCCGAGGCGGTGATGCGGGCCCACTTCGTGGAGGCCCTCGACATCAGCGACCACGACGTGCTGGCCCGGGTGGCCCGGCGGGCCGGATTCGCCGAGGGAGGGGACCTGCTGGCGTCCGGCGCGGGGGCGGACGAGGTCACCGAGCTGCTGCTGCGGGGCAAGGCCACGGGGGTGACCACCTCGCCGACGCTGGTGGTGAACGGCCAGGCGCTCACCGGCGCCCGGCACCCGCAGGCAATCACCGACTTCCTGCACCTGGCCGCCCGGCACACGCCGCGTGAGCTGCCCGCCGAGGTGGAGCGCCTGCGGCTGGCCGAGGCGCTGCTGGACGGCGGCGACCCGCTGGGCGCGCTCACCCTGCTCCGTCCCCTGCTGGAGGAGCACGGCACCGACCGGGGCGTGCGGCTGCTGGCCGCCCGCGCCTGGTTCCACTCCGCTCAGCTCCGGCGCGCCGAGGAGGCGCTGCGCGCGCTGGCCGCCGAGGCGCCCGACGACTCCTACGTCCAGCTGCTGCTCGGCCGGGTCCTCCAGCGGCAGGGCCGCGAGCGGGAGGCCACGGCACACCTGCGGGTGGCGGCGGCCATGAACCCGGACTACGGCTGACCGGGAGCCGCGTCACGGGCCGCGCGGCGCTGGAGCAGTCCGATGACGACCTTGGCGGGGACCAGGGAGAGCCAGAACAGGAGCGCGCCGCCCGGTGAGAGGAACGCCAGAGGTACCGCGAGGGCGAAGACCACGAGAGTGACACCGAGGTCGGCGACCTCCAGGCGCCGGCGGCGCGCGTCGCCCGGCTCGCCCCGCAGGCGGCGCTGCCGGTGGACGATGAGCAGCAGGGCCACGTGCACCGCCAGGGTCGCGGCCACGGTGCCCGCGTAGACGGCGACGGCGGGCGACTGGTCGCTGTACTCCGCGAGCAGCGAGGTGGGGAACGGCAGCAGGGCGATCAGCGCGAGGCCCAGCAGGGTCAGCGCCGTGACCTGCGCGTCGAGGGTGGGCAGCTCTGCCAGGAGCCGACGGTGGCCCTGCCAGTACCGGGCGATGACCACGAAGCTCAGCGCGTAGGCGCCCAGGTTCGGCAGGGTGCCGTGCAGGGCCGAGCGGAAGGCCTCGTCGCCCAGCCCCGGGGGGACGGAGAGGTCCAGCACCAGCAGGGTCATGGCGATGGCGAAGACGCCGTCGGACAGGGCGGTCAGGCGCTCGGCGCCCTGCGGCCCGGCCACGGTGCCGGCGGCTGAGCTGTCCACGTCCGCACTCTAGGGACGGGCGCACTCTCACCCCGTGTCACACGCCGGTGACACCGCGAATCGCCCCCGCGGCCCCGCACGTCTCCAAGGGCACCGCGCTCGCGCTCGCACCGGAGCCCGGATCCGTGTTCCGGCGCGCGACGGCCCTCAGTCGTCGCCCTCGTTCCGGTGGCCGCGGCGGGCGTCGCGGTCGAAGATGCCCAGGATCTCGCACGGGCCGCCCTCGGCGCCGATCGCGTGCGGCATCATCGTGGGGAACTCGGCGGCCTGGTGGGTCTCGATGCGGTAGCGGCGGTTGCCGAGCATGAGGGCCGCGGTGCCGGACAGGACGACGAGCCATTCATGTCCCGGATGGGCACGCATGCGCGCCGGATCCGCGGGCGGCGGTCCGGTCAGGCGCCGGCGCACGACGATCATGCCGGGGTCGGCCTTCACGGCCCAGCGCATCATGCCGTGGGCGCTGTCGATCACGGGGCTGGTGACGACGTCGTCGGCGGCGCTCTCCACGAGCTGATCCAGCGTGGTGTCCAGGGCGCGGGCGAGGATGACGAGCTGGTCCAGCGCGAGGCGGCGCCGGCCGTTCTCGATGCGGCTCAGTGAGGACTGGCTGATGCCGGCGCGGCCGGCCAGCTCCTCCAGGGACCAGCCCTGCGCCACCCGCAGGGCGCGGATCCGCTTGCGTACGAGGCCGTCCAGCTCGCCATCTTCTTGCGTCATACGCAGCATAGTATGCCGTCAACGCAAACCGGGGCTAGCGTCGAGGCAGTCGGTTCGGAGCGTCCGGGCCGCACATGTGGAAGCAGGAGGCCTTGCTGTGACGACTTCTCCGTACGCGAGTGACGCACTGCCCGGTGGGACCGTGGACGCGGTGGTGATCGGCGGCGGTGCGGCGGGGCTGAACGGTGCGCTGATGCTCGCCCGCTCCCGGCGCTCGGTCGTGGTGATCGACAGCGGAACGCCGCGCAACGCGCCGGCCGGGGCCATGCACGGCTTCCTCGTCCTGGACGGCATGCCGCCCGCCGAGATCCTCGGGCGGGGCCGGGAGCAGGTGCGTCAGTACGGCGGCCGCGTCGTCCACGGCGAGGTGGCCTCGGCCGAGCCCGCCGCCCCGGCGGCCGAGGGGGATCCGCGCTTCACCGTCGCCCTCGCCGACGGCCGGAGCGTGACCGCGCGCCGGGTGCTGGTGGCCACCGGCCTGCGTGACGTCCTGCCGGAGGTCCCCGGCCTGGCCCGGCACTGGGGGCACGGCGTGGTGCACTGCCCGTACTGCCACGGCTGGGAGGTGCGCGACGAGCCCATCGGCATCCTCGCCACCGGCCCGGCCTCCGTCCACCACGCGCTCCTCTTCCGCCAGCTGACCGAGGACCTGACCTACTTCACGCACGGCACCCACCTGGAGAAGGACATCAGGGCCCGGTTCGCCGCCCGGGGCATCCGCGTCGTCGACACCCCGGTGCGGGACGTGCTGGACAACGAGGACGGCAGCCTGGCGGGAGTACGCCTGGCCGACGGCCGGGTGGTGAGCCGCCGTGTCCTGGCGGTCGCCACGCGACTGGAGGTCCGCAGCGAAGGGCTGGACGGTCTGAAGCTGCCGGTGGAGGACCTGCCCGACGGGATGGGCCGCCGTTTCGTCTCCGGCACGGCCGGCAGCACCGAGGTGCCGGGCGTATGGGTGGCCGGCAACGCCACCGACCCCATGGCCCAGGTCGGTGCCTCCGCGGCGGCCGGCGCCCTGGCCGGGGCCCACATCAACGCCCTGCTGGCCGCCGCGGACACCGAGGCGGCCCTCGCCGCGGGCGGGACATCCGCCCGCTGACGTCACGGCGGGGTCCGGCCCGGCGCGACGCGCGGGCCGATCGGTGCCCGGTTGTTGCCTCGTCGTGACGTCCGCGTCGCCGCTCGGACTGTCCAATCGTGTGAGGAGACATGGCGCGCCGTGTGAAGGTCTTCCGTACGCGCGGCGCGGCGACGAACGGGGGAACTCGCATGACCACCGACCCGCGCTTCCGCCCCGGCAGACCCAGCCGCCGGAGCCTGCTGGGCCTGGGCGCCGCAGGACTGCTCGGAGCCGGCGCGCCGGGGCTGGCCGGATGTGCCAGGCCGCCGATCCCGACAGGGGCCGACGACTGGACGCCGGATCCCACGCCGACCGTGGAGCCGGACCCCAGCGTGGAGCACCCGAGACTCATCGGGGACGGTTCCACCGCGTACACCGGGCCGCAGCCCGGGCAGCCGGAGGCGCGGCGGCTGGAGCGCGGTGAGCGTCCGCCGCAGTTCGTCGTCGCCTCCTGGGACGGCGCGGCCTCGCTGGACGACGGGCTGTTCTCCCGGTTCCGGAAGGTCGCCCAGGACATAGGCGGGTCCATGACCTTCTTCCTGTCCGGGCTGTATCTGCTGCCGGAGTCCCGGCGGGACCTCTATCACCCGCCGGGCAACCCGCAGGGAGCCTCCGACATCGGCTATCTCAGCGACGCCGCCATCCGCGAGACCCTGAAGCAGCTGAGGGCGTCCTGGCTGGAGGGCCACGAGATAGGCACCCACTTCAACGGCCACTTCTGCGGCGGCCCCGGGTCCGTGGAGCACTGGAGCCCGGAGGACTGGCGCAGCGAGATAGACCAGGCGGTGGCGTTCGTCACGCAGTGGCGGACCAACACCGGCTTCGACGACCTGGAGCCGCTGCCCTTCGACTACACCGAGGAACTCGTCGGCGGCCGTACCCCGTGCCTGCTGGGCCAGGAGAATCTGCTGCCCACCGCCGCGGATCTCGGCTGGCGCTACGACGCCAGCTCGCCGGGCAGGCACCAGACGTGGCCGGTCCGCCGGGGGGAGGTGTGGGACTTCCCGCTCCAGCTGCTGCCGTTCCCCGGCTACAGCTTCGAGGTGCTGTCCATGGACTACAACATCCTGGCCAACCAGTCGGGCACCACCAACGGCGACCCGTCCCAGTACGCGCGGTGGCGCGAGGAGGCCCGGGGGACGTTCGTCGCAGGCTTCGAGCGTGCCTACTCCTCCAACCGGGCGCCGCTGTTCATCGGCAACCACTTCGAGCAGTGGAACGGCGGCATCTACATGGACGCCGTCGAGGACGCGCTGCGGGAGATGGCGACCCACGACGAGGTGCGGTTCGTGTCGTTCCGGCAGCTCTGCGACTGGCTGGAGGCCCAGACCCCCGAGGTGGTGGAGAACCTCCGGGGCCTGGGAGTCGGCCAGGCCCCGCTGGGCGGCTGGCAGTCGGTGGTGCCCGCGTAGGACCGCCCGGGTCAGCGGCGGGGGCGGAAGGGGCGGACGACGGGTGGCTTGCCGGTGATGTGCTCGATGAAGCGGCGCGCGACGGTGAGCAGCTTGTCGTTCTGGCGCTGGGAAGCGCGGCGCAGCACGGTGAAGGCCACCTCGGAGTCGCAGCGGCGCTGGGCCATGATGATGCCCAGGGCCTGGTCGATGACGGGCCGGGAGGCGAGGGCCGCGTGCAGGTCCTCGGTGGTCTCCACCAGGTCCGCGATCTTCCGGCTCACCCCGAGCGCGACGGCCGCCTGGCGGGCGAAGATCTCCACCCGTTCCCGGGCCTGCGTGTCGAAGGCGGCGGCCCGCGGGGCGTAAAGGGTGAGGGAGCCGGCGGGGCGGACGTCCCCCGGCACGATCAGGGGGAGTGACAGGGCGCTGCGGACGCCGTGCGCCAGGGCCCTGCCGCGGAAGTGCTGCCAGCGGTCGGCGTCGGCGTCGGCGGTGTCCAGAAGGTGCTGGGTGTCCCGGAAGCGCAGGGCGTCCAGGCCCGGCCCCTCTCCGGCCGCGTACTGCTCCTCGTCGAGGCCGACGGCCCGGGGGTCGTTGCCCGCCGTGACCGGCCCGCTTTCCCCGGGCTGGACGGTGACACCGCAGGACAGCGGGATTCCGGCCGCTCCGGCGGCGCGTTCGGCCAGCCCTTCGAGGAACTCCTCCAGTCCTTCGGCGGCCAGGAGCAGCCCCATGAGCTGGGTGGTCCCGGCTTCGGCAGCGGACTGGGGCGTGTCCTTCTCGGCGGGGAGATCGTGCATGGTCAACGGGTACCTCCTGACCCGTCCGGTCGGCCTTCTCCCCCGTGGCCGGCCGGGCGCTGGCGCTCCGCCCGCACCGGGACCGTCCGCCGTCCGGCGGATGAGCCGGACGGGTGGACGGGGCCCGGTACGTCGGGCTCGTTCACCTCGACGGGAGCGAGTACCCCGTTGGCGTCCCGGTAAAATAATTGCATTGGGCAACTAGTGTCGTGCGGCAACAGTTACCCGATCGTCTCATGTCCGGCGGCACGCCACAACGCCCCCCCTCGACCCGCAGCAGCCGACTCCGGCGGCGCGAGTGTTCACCCACCCCTCGTTCCGGCTTCCCCGTCCGGGTGACCCCCGTTCACCAGGGGGTTCGCACACCGGAAGGAAAGGAACCGTTCACCGGACGGGCGCTGTGCCGGTCCGCGGCCGGCCCGTAACTTCCCGGTGGCCACGTCGAGGGTTCCTACCCGAAGGAGCAGTTGTGGAACGTCGTACGTTTCTCCGTGCCGCCGTGCTGGGCGCCACTCCGGTGGCGCTCGGCTTCACCATGACCAAGGAGTCCTTCGCGGCTCCCGCCCAGACCGGCCCCAGCCCCTACGGGCCGCTGCAGGCAGCGGACGCCAACGGCATCCGGCTGCCCGCCGGGTTCACCAGCCGGGTGGTGGCCCGCTCCGGCCGGACCGTCCCGGGTACCGGCTACGTCTGGCACGGCGCTCCCGACGGCGGCGCCTGCTTCCCGGACGGGTCCGGCTGGATCTACGTCTCCAACGCCGAGCTCGGCCGGCCCTCCGGCGGCGTCAGCGCGCTGCGGTTCAACAGCAGCGGCACCGTCACCGGCGCGTACCGCACACTGTCGGGGACCGACCGCAACTGCGCCGGCGGCGCCACCCCCTGGAACACCTGGCTGTCCTGCGAGGAGGTGCCCTACGGCTACGTGTGGGAGACCGACCCGCGCGGCATCACCGCCGCCACCCGCCGCGACGCCATGGGCCGCTTCAAGCACGAGGCCGCCGCCTGTGACCCGGACCGCCGGGTGATCTACCTGACCGAGGACGAGACCAACGGCTGCTTCTACCGGTTCCGCCCGAACACCTGGGGCAGCCTCTCCGAGGGCGGGACCCTGGAGGTCATGGTGGCCGGATCGGCGACCTCGGGCACCGCGACCTGGGCCCGCGTCCCCAACCCCACTCCGGGCTCCGGCTCCACCCCCACCCGCAGCCAGGTCAGCGGCGCCAAGCGGTTCAACGGCGGCGAGGGCTGCTACTACGCCGCCGGGAAGTGCTACTTCACCACCAAGGGCGACAACCGGGTCTGGCAGTTCAACGCCGCCGACAACACCTACGAGCTGGTCTACGACGACAACCTCACCCCGAACCCACCGCTCACCGGGGTGGACAACATCACCGGTTCGGCCGGCGGCGACCTGTTCGTCGCCGAGGACGGCGGGAACATGGAGATCTGCATCATCACCCCGGACGGAACGGTGGCCCCCTTCCTGCGGATCACCGGACAGAACTCCTCGGAGATCTGCGGTCCGGCCTTCAACCCGGCCGGCAACCGCCTGTACTTCTCCTCGCAGCGCGGCACCTCCGGCAGCTCGTCCGGCGGCATCACCTACGAAGTGACCGGCGCCTTCCGCTGACCGGTCCCGGAACCCCCGCCGGGCCACCGGACCGGGGCGCCGTGCCACGGTCCGCCCACCAGCGTTCGCCCGCACCTGCGGGCGAATGTCACTATGGGCGTACTATGGCACGAATCGGGCGCTTCACGGCGTCGCTCCCCCGGCCCCGGTGGCTCGGCGGCCGGAGCGCCGCCGGCCAGGTGTTCGTGCTGCAGATGGTGATCGTCCTGATGCTGGTCACCGTGTGGGGGGCCGTGCTGGTCCTGCAGACCCAGCGCGAGAACGAGCGCGAGGCCGAGGCCCGCGCCGTCTCCGTCGCCGAGACCTTCTCCAGGGCCCCCGGCCTGAACGAGATGCTGATGCGGGAGAACCCCAGCACCGCCCTCCAGCCGCTCACCAACCGCGTCAGAGTACGCTCCGGTGTCGACTTCGTCGTGGTGATGACGACCGACGGTGTCCGCTACACCCACCCCAACCCCGACCGGATCGGCGAACGCTTCGTCGGCACCATCACCCCCGCACGCCTCGGGGCGACCGTCACCGAGAGCATCGCCAGCCCACTGGGCCCGGCCGTGCAGGCCGTGGCTCCCGTCTACGGCCCCGACGGCTCGATCATCGCCCTGGTCGCCGCCGGCATCACCGTCTCCTCGGTCGCCGAGGAGGTCGGCCGCGAACTCCCCCTGCTGCTGGGCACCGGCGCCGCGGGCCTCGCGCTGGCCGTCTTCGGGACCGCTGCGCTCAGCAGACGACTGTCCCGCCAGACGCACGGACTGGGCCCGCTGGAGATGGCCCGCATGTACGAGCACCACGACGCCGTGCTGCACGCCGTCCGGGAGGGCGTCCTCATCCTCGACGGAGAGGGCCGGCTGCTGCTCGCCAACGACGAGGCCCGCCGACTGCTGGAACTGCCCGCCGACGCCGAGGGCCGGCACGCCACCGACCTCGGGCTGGAGCCGGCCACCGCGGAACTGCTCACCTCGCGACGGCCCGCCGCGGACGAGGTGCACATGGCCGGGGACCGGCTGCTGGCCGTCAACCAGCAGCCGACCGACGTGCACGGCGGCCCGGCCGGAAGCGTCGCCACCTTCCGCGACACCACCGAACTGCGCGCCCTGTCCGGACGGGCCGAGACCGCCCAGCGGCGGCTGCGGCTGCTGTACGACGCGGGGGTGCGCATGGGCACCACGCTGGACGTGACGCGGACGGCCCAGGACCTGGCGGACGTGGTGGTCCCCCGGTTCGCCGACCACGCCACCGTGGACCTGACCGAGAGGGCCACGCGGGGCGACGAGCCGCTGCGGCCCTCCCCCGGGCTGAGCCGCGCGGCCACCAGCGGCACCGACCGGCGGGTCCCGCTGTATCCGCCGGGCGAGCTGGGAGAAGCCCTCACCGCCGTGCCCCGGCTCTGGGAACTGACCGACGGCAGGCCCGAGCCCGCCGAGGTCACCGCACAGCTCGAGCGCCGCGGCATCCGCTCGCTGTGCACGGTGCCCCTGCGCGCGGGCGGCGAGGTGCTGGGCGTGGCCCGTTTCTACCGCTCGGGCGACCGGGAGCCGTTCGACGCCGAGGACCTCTCGCTCGCCGAGGAGCTGGCCGCCCGCGCCGCCGTGAGCATCGACAACGCCGGCCGGTACACCCGGGAGCACACCATGGCCGTGACGCTCCAGCGCAGCCTGCTGCCGCGCGGCCTGCCGGAACAGAACGCCCTGGAGGTCGCCTCCCGCTACCTGCCGGCCCACGCCGGAGTCGGCGGGGACTGGTTCGACGTGATCCCGCTGTCCGGGGCCCGGGTCGCCCTGGTCGTGGGCGATGTCGTGGGGCACGGGCTGCACGCCGCCGCCACCATGGGCCGGCTGCGCACCGCGGTGCACAACTTCTCCACCCTGGACCTGCCGCCCGACGAACTGCTGGCGCATCTCGACGAGCTGGTGGCCCGCATCGACCACGAGGAGCCGGACGTCTCCGGCTCCAGCAGCCTCAGCGCCCGCGCGATCACCGGGGCCACCTGCCTGTACGCCGTCTACGACCCGGTCTCCCGCACCTGCACGATGGCCAGGGCCGGTCACCCGCAGCCCGCCCTGGTGCACCCGGACGGAAGCGTCCGGTTCTGGGATCTGCCGGCCGGTCCCCCGCTCGGCCTGGGCGGCCTGCCGTTCCAGGTGGCCGAGCAGCGGGTGCCCGAGGGCAGCCGGCTGGTGCTGTACACCGACGGCCTCGTCGAGAACCGCACACGGGACATCGACGAAGGGCTGGAGATGCTGCGCGATGCCCTGGCCGGCCCGGACCGGTCCCCGGAGGAGACCTGCCGCCAGGTGCTCGACGCGATGCTCCCGGCCCGATCCGGGGACGACATCGCGCTGCTCGTCGCCCGGACCCGGGTGCTGGACCCCGGCCGGGTGGCCGAGTGGTACATCCCCGACGACCCGGCCGCCGTCTCCCGGGTCCGCGCGGACGTCTCCCGCCGGCTGACCGCCTGGGACCTGGACGACATCGCGTTCAGCACCGAGCTGATCCTCAGCGAGCTGGTGACCAACGCACTGCGCCACGCCAGCGGCCCGATCCGGGTCCGGCTGCTCCACGACCGCGCGCTGATCTGCGAGGTCTCCGACACCAGCAGCACCTCGCCGCACCTGCGGTACGCCGAGGCCACCGACGAGGGCGGCAGGGGACTGTTCCTGGTCGCCCAGTTCGCCGACCGCTGGGGCACCCGCTACACCCCGGAGGGAAAGGTGATCTGGGCCGAGCAGCCCCTGCCCGGTACCGCCTTCCCACCGGGCGGGAACGGGTGAGACGCGCCGGAAGGGGGCGGCGGGGCCCTGAACGGAATGGACCCGTGCCCCGCGGGTACGCCGGGAACCGGAAGCGGACGACGGGGGCCTGACGGAGGTGGCTGCCGTGTTCTTCACCGATCGTGCCGAGGCCGGGCGCAGACTGGCCCAGGAGCTGGAGCGGCTGAACGGGCTGCGCGACGCGGAGCCGGTGGTCATCGGGCTCGCCCGCGGCGGACTGCCGGTCGCCGCCGAGGTCGCCGCGGCGCTGGACGCGCCGCTGGACGTGGGAGTGGTGCGCAAGCTCGGTGTGCCCTCCCAGCCCGAACTCGGCATGGGGGCCATCGGTGAGGACGGGGTCCGCGTCATCAACGACGAGGTCGTCCGGCTGGCCGGCGCCTCGTCCGAGGCGCTGGCCCGGGTGGAGGCACGCGAGCGGACCGAGCTGGAACGACGCGCCCACGACTACCGCCGGGGCCGGGAACGCACCGACCTGACGGGACGCACCGCCGTGCTGGTGGACGACGGCATCGCCACCGGGTCCACCGCCCGCGCCGCCTGCCGGTCGGCGCGCAGGCGCGGCGCGGCACGGGTGGTTCTCGCGGTGCCGGTCGCCCCGCGAGGCTGGGAGGAGCGGCTGGGCGAGGACGCCGACGACCTGGTGGCCGTGGACACCCCGCGTGACTTCATGGCGGTCGGCCAGTTCTACGCCGACTTCGCCCAGACCGGCGACGAGGAGGTCATCGCCTGCCTGGACGAGGCGGCCGGCCGCACCGGGGGAGCCGGGCCGGAGCCCCGGGGGGAATCGGGCGCGGGTACGGACACCGAGGTGGCCGTGGGGGCGGGAGACGTGACGCTCCAGGGGCGGCTGACAGTGCCGCCGGGGGCGTCGGGCGTGGTGGTCTTCGTGCACGGCAGCGGCAGCAGCCGGCACAGTCCCCGCAACCGCTACGTGGCGGGGGTGCTGCAGGAGGCGGGGCTGGGAACGCTGCTGTTCGACCTGCTCACCGAGGCCGAGGAGCGGGACCGGGCCAACGTCTTCGACACCGGGCTGCTGGCCCGGCGTCTGTCGGAGGTCATCGGATGGCTCAAGGGACAGCCGGCCGCGCAGGACCTGCCGGTGGGCTGCTTCGGCGCGAGCACCGGGGCCGGAGCGGCCCTGTGGCTGGCCGCGGACCGGCCCGGGCAGATCGCGGCGGTGGTCTCCCGGGGCGGCCGGCCCGACCTGGCCGGGCCGCGGCTGGCGGACGTGCGGACTCCGGTGCTGCTCGTCGTCGGCGGGCAGGACCCGGTCGTGCTGGACCTGAACCGCCAGGCACTGGCGGAGCTGGGCACCCGGGAGAGCCGGCTGGCGGTGGTGCCGGGTGCCACGCACCTGTTCGAGGAGCCCGGCACCCTGGAGGAAGCCGCCGCGCTGGCCAGGGACTGGTTCACCGGACACCTCGCCGCTCCCCCGGCCCGGCAGGAGGGCGCCGGCGGCTGAGCGGCCGGGCACGGAAGGGGGATCAGTCCGCCCGGGCACGGTCCTTGCGCAGGAAGCGGCGCAGCCGGGCCGGCGGCCAGGTGTTGATGACGTCGTCCGTGGTGAGCCAGCCGCGCTGGGCGGTTCCCACTCCGTAGCGCACCTGGTCCAGTTCGGCGGTGGAGTGGGCGTCGCTGTCGACCGCGAACCGCACGCCGTACCGCCGGGCCCGCAGGATGTCCTCGTCGCGCAGGTCGAGCCGGTGCGGGCTGCCGTTGATCTCCAGGGCGGTCCCGGTGCGGGCACAGGCGGCGAAGACCTCGTCGAGATCGGCGTCGATGCCCGGCCGCCGGCCGATCCGGCGCGTCGTGGGGTGTCCGATGATGTGGACGTGCGGATTCTCGCAGGCACGCACCAGACGGCGGGTCTGCTCCCGGCGCCCGAGGCCGAAGTGCGAGTGCACGGAGGCGACGCACACGTCGAATCCGGCCAGGAACTCCGCGGGCCAGTCCACCCCTCCGTGCTCGTCGATGTTGAGCTCGGCGCCGTGCAGCAGGCGCATGCCCCGGTGCCGGCGTGCCAGGGCGCGCAGCTGCTCGCGCTGGCGGAGGATCTTCTCGTCGGTCATGCGCTGCATGGCCAGCCCCGGTGCGTGGTCGGTCACCGCCCAGTAGGAGTAGCCGCGCCGCGCCGCCGCGGCCGCCATGTCCTCCAGTGAGGCCACGCCGTCGGTCAGGTCGGTGTGCGTGTGCAGGTCGCCGCGAAGATCGTCGACGGTGACCGGGCCGGGCAGCTCACCGCGGAGCGCGGCGGCGATCTCGCCGCGGTCCTCGCGCATGGCCGGCGGTATCCAGGGCAGCCCGAGCGCCGCGTAGAGGTCCTCCTCCCGCGCGGCGGAGGCGACCGGTTTCCCGGTCTCGGCGTCGAACAGGCCGTACTCGGAGAGCTTGAGGCCGTGGCGGACGGCGATCTCGCGGACCCGGACGTTGTGGGCCCGGGAGCCGGTGAAGTAGAGCAGTCCGGAGCCCCAGGCCTCGGGGGGCAGCACCCGCAGGTCGACCTGGAGCCCGGCGGAGGTGCGCACCGAGGTCTTCTTGTCCCCGTGCACGACGGTCTCCGCGGCCAGGGGGAGCCGGGTGAGGGCCTCCATGAACGGTCCTGGGTCGCGGGCCGCGACGAGGATGTCGATGTCCCCGACGGTCTCCTTCATCCGGCGAAGCGAGCCGGCCGGCGCGCAGTCCGCGCAGCCGGGCACCTCCCGCAGGGCGGCCGCGATCTCCCCGGCGATCCCGGTCGCGGCGTCCAGCAGGATGCGGTCCCCGGCCTGCCGCATCAGCTCCACGCCGTGCAGGATGTGGGCCTCGGTGCGCTCGCCGAAGCCCTTGAGGTCGCGGACGCGCCCGGCGCGGGCGGCGGCGGCCAGTTCGTCCACGGAGGAGACACCGAGTTCCCGGTGGAGCGTCATCGCCTTGCGGGGCCCCAGGTCGGGCACCGCGACGAGTTCCCGGACGCCCGGCGGGATCTGTGTCCGGGTCTCCTCCAGCGCCGGGATCCGGCCGGTCTCCAGGTACTCGGTGATCTTGCCGGCGATCGAGCGGCCGACGCCGGGGATCTGCCGCAGGTCCGCCTCGTCCAGCCGGCCGATGTCCGCCGGGTGGCCGGCGACGGCGCGCGCCGCCTTCTCGTAGGCGCGGGCCTTGAAGGCGTCCTGGCCGGTGATGGCGAGGAGGCCGGCGTACTCCTGGAGTACCGCCGCGACCTCCTCATTGGGGCGGGCCATGGCGCCGCGGCCTCAGGGCAGCGGCTGGAGCAGGGCGCGCACGTCGTGCGGGAACTGCTGGAGCACCAGTTCGAGCTGGCCGGGCGACAGCCGCTGGTGCAGTCCCGCGGTGATCGAGGACAGCGTGTCCGGGACCTCCTCGACGGGGATGATCGCCTCCCGGGCGAAGCGCTCGGTGAAAGCCTCCCGGTCGTACTTGACGGGAACCGTGCTCGGGTCCCAGCCCTCGTAGTACACGCCGCGCAGCAGCTCGGGCAGCTGGGCGGCGAAGTTGGCGGCGACGTCGACGGTGAGCCGGTCGCGGAAGGTGTGCAGCCAGGCACGCAGGGCGCGGTAGGCGAGCTGGTGGTCGGTTGTTCCCAGCGCCTCGGCCACGCTGTTGAGCCAGGTGTGCGAGGTGTGCAGGGCGTGCTCGAGGCTGTCCGGTCGTTTGGACATGGTTTTCCCTTTCACCGGAAGGTCACGGATATCCGTGACTGCTCGTGAGCGTCTGCCCGGGAGCGTCGGCCCGCGAACAGCACAAAGCGGGCATTTCCCACCGTCTTCCATGCTAGGGCGTCGCATGGGACCCGGCAGCTCGGGTACCCGCCCCTCACCGGCCGGACCACACGGCCCGGCCGGTGAACAGGTGCTCACGGGCACGACGAGGGGAGAGAGCAGGTGCGGCCGACCCTGGCGCTGGGACGGATCAGCGGGATCAAAATCGGGGTGCACTGGAGCGTCCTGCTGATCTTCGGGCTGATCGCGTTCGTGCTCGCGGCCGGGCGGCTGCCGCAGGCCCATCCCGACCGGCCGTGGGTGCTGTACGCGGCGGTCGGTCTGATCACCGCGGTGGTGTTCTTCGCCTCCCTGCTGGCGCACGAGCTGGCGCACGCCCTGGTCGCCCGGCGCAACGGCGTCGAGGTGGACGACATCGTGCTGTGGCTGCTGGGCGGGGCGGCACGGATGAAGGCGGAGGCTCCCAGTCCCGGCGCCGAACTGCGGATCTCCGGAGTCGGCCCGCTGGTCAGTCTGCTTCTCGGGGTGGGCTTCGGCATCGTGGCATGGCTGCTGGCCGGGACCGGGGCCCCGCCGCTGGCCGTGGAGTCGGTGGCCTGGCTGGCGGCGATCAACATCCTGCTGGCGCTGTTCAACTCCATCCCGGCGGCGCCGCTGGACGGCGGGCGGCTGCTGCGCGCCTTCCTGTGGTGGCTGACCGGCGACCGGCTGCGGGCGACCGCCGGGGCGACCACGGCGGGCCAGATCTTCGGCTGGCTGCTGGTCGCCCTGGGGCTCTACCTCTTTCTGTGGACCGCGGCGTTCGGCGGGCTGTGGATCGCACTCATAGGCTGGTTCATGATCTCGGCCGCCACCATGGAGGGTCGGCAGGCCAAGATGCAGGACCTGCTGGGCGGCGTCACCGTGCGGCAGACCATGACCCCCGATCCCGTGACGGCTCCCACCGGGCTCGCGGTGACGGGCCTGCTGGAGGATCCTCGCTACCGGTTCCGGCACTCCGCGTTCCCGGTGGCCGGACCCGACGGCACCCCGGCCGGACTGGTGACACTGGAGCGGGCACGCCGGGTGCCGGAGGAACTACGGGCGACCACCACGGTGGACGAGGTGATGCTGCCACTGGCCGAGGCCCGGACGGCCCGGCCCCAGGACGCGCTCACCGACCTTCTGCCGCAGCTCGATCCCGGCGCCGACAACCGGGTGCTGGTGCTGGAGGAGGGCCGGCTGGCGGGCATCGTCTCCCCGTCGGACGTGAACCGCACGGTGCGCTGGATGATGTCGGCCGCGGGCCACCGGCCGGCCCGCGGAACGCCGTGACGCGGCGGAATCGCCGGATCGGGGACATCACGGCCGGAACCATGCCATCGTATGGAGCACGGGCAGGAACGGTATTCGCGATAACGCCTCCGGGATGAGCAGCGATGACGCACCACGACGCGGGTGAGGACGGCCTCGGCACCGGGGCCGCCGGCACCGCCTGGGCGCGCGTCGACGGCCACGGGCGGGTCACCGCCTGGAGCGAGGGGGCGCACCGCCTGCTGGGCCACCGCCCCGCGGACGTGGTGGGGATGCCCGCCGCCCGGCTGCTCGCGGAGCGCCACCACCCGCCGCTGCTCCCGGAGGACCTGGCGGTGAGGGAGCGCTGGAACGGCAGGCTGACGCTGCGCCACCGCGACGGTCACGACGTCGACGTGAACCTGATCGGTCACCGCGGAGTGCCGGAGGCGGGGGACTCCGACTGGCTGCTGCTGACCCCGGTCCCGGGCGACGGCGCCTCCCCGGACCCGGCCGGACTGCTGGCGGACGCCTTCCTGCAGGCCCCCTGCGCCATGGCGGTCTTCGACGACGGCCTGCGGCTGCGGCGGGTGAACGCCCGGATGGAGCGGGTGCTGCGGCTGACCGGGGACGAGATGCGCGGGCTGCGGCTGTCGGAGATCGTCGGCCCGGCCGGGACGGAGGCCGAGGACGCGATGACGATGACGCTGCGGACGGGCACCCCGCAGTATCTGCAGCTCTCCCTGTTCACCGCGGACCGTACCCGCCGCAGCCGCTGGTCGGTCTCCTTCTCACCGCTGCGGGACCGTCCCGGTGGCGGCGGAGTGAACGGGGTCGTACTCTCCGCGCACGACCAGACCAGTGGCTTCCGGGCCCACCAGCGGCTGCGGCTCGTCAACGAGGCCGGCGCCCGGATCGGCAGCACCCTTGACATCACCCTGACCGCCCAGGAGCTGGCCGAGGTCGCCGTGCCCGGCCTCGCGGACTTCGTCACCGTGGACCTGCTGCCGGCCGTCCTGGACGGCGGGGAGCCGCCTCCCGGCGGGCTTTCCGGGCCGGTTCCGCTGAGCCGCGTCGCGCACCGGTCGGTCCTGGAAGGGGTTCCGGAGGCCGCCGTGGAGCTGGGCGAGGTGGCCGGCTATCCCCCTCTCTCGCCGGCGGCCGAGTCGTTGTCCGACGGCCGGGCGGTGGTGCGGAAGATGTCCGCCCCCACCATCAGCGCCTGGGCCGGGCTGGCCCCCCGGCGCGCCGCCCGCATCCGGGAGTTCGGCATGCACTCGGTGATGGCCGTGCCCATCAGGGCGCGCGGCATCACCCTGGGAGTGGCGAAGTTCATCCGGCACCGGCACCCGGAGCCGTTCGCCCAGCACGATCTGCTGCTCGCCGAGGAGATGACGGCCCGGGCCGGGGTGTCCATCGACAACGCCCGGCGCTACACGCGGGAACGCAACACCTCTCTGGCACTCCAGCGCAGCCTGCTGCCGCGGCAGCTCCCCGAGCAGGCGGCCGTGGAGGTCGCCTCCCGGTATCTTCCGGCCGGTGTCGAGGAGGGGGTCGGCGGCGACTGGTTCGATGTGGTCCCGCTGTCCGGCGCCCGCGTGGCACTGGTGGTCGGGGACGTGGTGGGGCACGGTGTCCAGGCCTCGGCGACGATGGGACGTCTGCGCACCGCGGTGCGGACGCTGGCCGATGTGGACCTGCCGCCCGACGAACTGCTCACCCATCTCGACGACCTGGTGGCCAGGCTTGCCGCGGAGGCCGCCGCCGAGGCAGGCCCGGACGCCGAACCGCCCGCCGGCACCGTCGGAGAGACCGGGGCCAGTTGCCTGTACGCGGTGTACGACCCGGTCTCCCGCGTCTGCACGATGGCCCGGGCCGGGCATCTGCCGCCCGTCCTGGTCCTGCCGGACGGCAGCTCCCGGCTGCTCGAACCGCCCGTCGGGCCGCCGCTGGGAACGGGCGGGCTGCCGTTCGAGTCGGCCGAGTACCCGCTGCCGGAGGGCAGCCTGCTGGCTCTCTACACCGACGGTCTGGTCGAGGCGGGCGGCCGGGACCGCGAGGCGGAGACCGCCCGGCTGGCCGAGATCCTGCGGCGGCCGTCCCTGTCGCTGGAGAACACCGGGGACGCGGTCCTCTCCTCTCTGCTTCCGGTGCGGCCCGAGGACGACGTGGCGCTGCTGCTGGCGCGCACCCGGGCGCTGGACGCCTCGCAGGTCGCGACCTGGGAACTGCGCGCCGACCCGGCCGTGGTCTCCGAGGCGCGGAAACTGGTGACCGGGCAGCTGTCCTCCTGGGGGCTGGACGAGACCGGTTTCGTCGCCGAACTCGTGGCCAGCGAGCTGGTCACCAACGCCATCCGGCACGCCCGCGCCCCGATCCGGCTCCGGCTCATCAACGACCGCCGGCTCATCTGTGAGGTGTCCGACTCCAGCAGCACCGCCCCGCACCTGCGGCGGGCCCGGACCTACGACGAGGGCGGCCGGGGACTGCTGCTGGTGGCGCAGCTGAGCCGGGCGTGGGGCACACGTCACACCGCGGACGGCAAGACGATCTGGGCCGAAATGGACACCGGCCAGAACTAGACGGACCGTCAGCAAGACCGCCTCCGACCATTGCTTTCACCACCACGAGGGCGCCGCCGTCGAACATGAGTGCTGGTCAGCCATCTGTGTCAACTCGGTGGACGAGTTGAGGAGTTCACTCTTGCGGGTGAGCTTCGGCATGTGACTGTGGAATACTGACGGCGCGTCTGCGCCACGGTGCATGCGCGGGGGGTAACAGGAGGCAAGGCGAGGCGGAAACCGTTTCCTGACACGAACCGGGAGCACTGCATGCGACTGGGCGATCCTCACGGAGTCGCCGCGCCCGAGTACCGCCGCATCTTACGGCGGGAGAGCCCCGGTCAACGAACCTCCGTCCCGTGACCGCCGGTTGCACGCGGCCACGCTCTTCGGGCATGTCCGGCCGGGCCGCACGGCCGCCGGCGCCCGGTGCCCCTCCCCAGCCCCTCACCCCACAGGCGTCCTGAGGACTCGATGAATCAGAACATACTGGAGGTGGCGCTCTGGTCTTCGCTGGCCGGCGCCTTGATCCTCTCCATTCTGCTGGTGCGTCAGCGCCACGTCTCCGTCAACCTCCGCAGGAGAGCGGCCGCCCTGGAGGAAAGCGTCCGTGTCCGGGAGGACGAGCTCCACCACCTCGTCACCGAACGCCTCCCGGCACTGGCGGACTTCCCCGACGAGCAGCCCCCGGGGCTGAAGCACTCCCAGCTGACCGGGAGCGCCTACGCCCACCATCTGCAGTCGGTCACCGCGCTGTTCCACCGGTCCCTGGAGGACGTGCGGCAGCGGGCCAGGGAGACCACCAAGTCCACCCTGGCCACCTCGATGCGCGCCCTGCAGGCCCTGGCCACCGAGCAGCAGCTGGCCATCTCCGGCATGGAGGAACGGCACGACCACCCCGAGGTGCTGGCCGGGCTGCTGGAGATCGACCACACCAACGCCCAGCTCGGACGGCGCGCGCAGGCCATCGCCGTGCTCTGCGGTGCCTGGCCGGGACGGCAGCGGTCCGCAGCGCCGCTGGTGGACGTCGTGCGCGGCGCCACCTCCCGGGTGCGCGACTACCAGCGCATCGAGGTGCACGCCGAGGAGGAGCGGCTGATCGCCAGCCGGGCGGTGGAGCCGGTGGTGCTCACCATCGCCGAGCTGCTGGACAACGCCGCCCGCCACTCGCGCCCGGACACCACCGTCCAGGTCAACTTCCATCCGGCGCACAACGGACTCGCCATCGTCATCGACGACGCGGGCGTCGGCCTGGACCCGCAGGAGCTGGCGCGGGCCACCGACATCCTCACCGGCCGCGCCACCGTGGACATCCACCGGCTGGGCGACCCGCCGAAGTTCGGATTCCCCACCATCGGCGTCCTGGCCAACCGCTACGGCTTCGAGGTCTCCGTCGACTCCCGCTCGCCCTACGGCGGCGTGCGGGCCGTGGTGTTCCTCCCCGACTCCCTGCTCACCTTCCCCGAGGCGGAGCAGCCGCCGGTGGCCGTTCCCGCACCGGTCACCGCCCAGGACCCGGCGTCCGCGCCCCGCATCATCCCGCCGGCGGCCCCGGCGCAGGCGCAGGACCCGGCCCGGGCCACCGCCCCCGCACCGGCACCGGCACCGGCACCCGCGCCGGCACCCACCGCGGAAGCGGCCCCCCCGGCCACCACGGGTGGACTGCCCAGGCGCCGCCGCCGTCAGCCGGTCGCCGACCGCACCCCCGCGGCACCGCCGACCAGCACGCAGCTCCGGTCCCCGGAGGACGCGGCCTCGGTCAACGGGGCCTTCGCGCGCGGCACCCGCTTCGGCCGCTCCACCAGCCATTCGCACGATGAAGGGAACAACGACGCATGAACGACTCGCTGAACGACCGGCTCGCATGGATGCTCGACGACGTGCTCCAGGTCCCCGAGAGCCGTCACGCGATCCTGCTGTCCGCGGACGGGCTGGTACGGGCCCACTCCCCCGGCCTCAGCCGCGACGAGGCCGACCGGCAGGCCGCGGGCCTGGCCGGACTGCAGTCCACCAGCCGCAGCACCGCGGAGTTCGTGGGCGACACCCGCGCCCCGTGGCGGCAGACCCTGATCGAGTTCGACGAGGGCTTCGTGTTCCTCATCGCCGCTGGTGAGGGCGCCTACCTGGCCGTCTCGGCATCGGAGAAGGTCGATGTCGAGGCGGTCACCTTCCGGATGCACAAGCTTGTCGGCAGACTCGGGCAGGAACTGACCTCTCCCGCCCGTCACACCGGCAGTTCGGTATGACGCCCCGGAAGCGCAACGGGAAGGGGCTGGTCCGGCCGTACGTGGTGACCGGCGGCCGCGCCCACCCCACCCGCAACACCTTCGATCTGGTGACCCTCGTGATCGCCAGCAACGACCTGTCGATGGACCTGCTGACCCCGGAGAAGCGCCGGCTCATGGAGCTGTGCCACGGCGGGGCGCTCTCGGTCGCCGAGGTCGCCAGCCATCTGGAGCTCCCGATCAGCGTCACCAAGGTGCTGCTGTCCGACCTCGTGGACAGCGGTCACATCACCACCCGGGCGCCCATCCCCGCGAGCGAGCGCCCCGACATCGACATTCTGCAGGAGGTGCTCGATGGACTCCGCCGTTCACTCCGCTGACACGTACCTGCGGCCCAGCGTCCAGACGGCGGTGAAGCTTCTCGTCGTGGGCCACTTCGCGGTCGGCAAGACCACGTTCGTCGGCTCGCTGTCCGAGATACGCCCGCTGCGCACCGAAGAGAATATGACGCAGGCCGGCGCGCACGTCGACCACCTCGCGGGCGTCCCGCACAAGACCACCACCACCGTGGCCCTCGACTTCGGCCGGCTGACCCTGAGCGACCAGCTCGTGCTCTACCTGTTCGGCGCCCCCGGGCAGCAGCGGTTCACCACCCTCTGGGAGGACCTCAGCCGCGGTGCCCTGGGGGCCCTCGTCCTCGCCGACACCCGGCGGCTGGCGGAGTCCGACGCCGTGCTCGCCCTCCTGGAGGAGAGCAACGTCCCCTACGCCGTTGCCGTGAACGAGTTCGACGGCGCGCCCCCGCACCCGATGGAGGAGATCCGGGAGGCGCTCGACCTCGCCCCGGACACCCCCCTCGTCACCTGCGACGCCCGGGACCGCAGGTCGGCCACCGAGGCGCTCATCACCCTTGTCCAGTATCTGCACACCAGGCCTTCCCAGGCCGTCTGACAACCGCTCGGAGCCACCATTGAGCCAGCCACCCGGCCCCATCGACGCGCCGCCGCCGGGCTGCCCCGCACACCGGGGAGGCGGACACACCCCCGCCGGTCCCCCGCTGTACGGGCCCGAGTTCGCAGCCGACCCGGACCGCACCTACGACAAGCTGCGTGCGCAGGGACCGGCCGCCTGGGTGGAGCTGTCCCCCGGTGTGGACGCCATGCTGGTCACCAGCTACGACGCGGCGCTCAAGGTCCTGCGGCACCCCAACTTCGTCAAGGACGCCCGGCGCTGGCGCGCCCTGAACGAGGGACGGGTGACGCCGGACAACCCGGTGATCCCGATGATGGGCTGGCGGCCGAGCCTGCTGTTCGCCGACGGCGACCGGCACCGCAGGCTGCGCACTTCGGTCACCGACGCCCTGGCCAAGGTGGATCCCGTCGCCCTGCGCGGATACGTCGAGCACAGCGCCGTCCAGCTCATCGACGAGTTCGCGCAGCGCGGCTCGGCGGACCTCGTCTCGGAGTACGCCGACCGGCTGCCGCTGCTGGTGTTCACCCAGCTGTTCGGCGCCCCCGACTCCCTCGTGGAGCGCATGGTCACGGCCTGCGCCGGGATGATCGACGCCTCCCAGGACGCCCAGCAGGCGGGCGCCAACCTGGCGATGTGCCTGGGCGAACTGATCGCCATCAAGCGGCAGCACCCCGGCCGGGACCTGACCTCCTGGCTGCTGGCCCACCCCGCCCGGCTGAGCGACGAGGAGATGATCCACCAGCTCGTGGTGCTGATCGGCGCCGGATCGGTGCCGACCACGGCCTGGATCGCCTCGGCCACGATGCTGCTGCTGACCGACGACCGGTTCGCCGGTGAGATGTCCGGCGGCAGCATGCCCATCGGCGACGCACTCACCGAGGTCCTGTGGACCCTGTCGCCGATGTCCAACTTCTGCTTCCACTACGCCATCGACGACTACGAACTGAAGGAGCGCCCCGGCGCACCCGGCGTGCTGATCCCCAAGGACGTCCCCGTCCTGATCAGCCACGCCGCCGCCAACACCGACCCCTCCCTGGCGGGGGCGCACGTGCGCAAGGCGGGCAACCACGCCCACCTCGCGTGGAGCGCCGGCCCGCACGTCTGCCCGGCCCAGGACCCGGCCAACGTCATCGCCACCACCGCGATCGAGAAGCTGCTCGACCTGTTGCCCGACATGGACCTGGCGGTCCCGGTCGAGCATCTGACCTGGCGGCCCGGGCCGTTCCACCGGACGCTGACCGCGCTCCCGGTGAGGTTCCCCGCCCTGTCCAGTTCAGTCCAGTCCACCTCGAACACTGGAGAATACCGATGGACGACACCCAGCTCCGCCCCGGCCGTCTCGACCCCTCCGGAACCGATATCCACGGCGAGGCCGACAGGCTCAGGACCCAGGGGCCCGCAACGCGTGTGGAGCTCCCTGGCGAAGTGGTGGCGTGGTCAGTAACCCGCTACGACGTCATCAAGAAACTCCTGACGGACGACCGGGTCTCCCGCGACCCGAGACAGCACTGGCCCGCCTGGTACAACGGCGAGATTCCCCCGGACTGGCCGCTGGTCAGCTGGGTCGCGGTCACCAGCGCGTTCACCTCCTACGGCAGCGAGCGCGCCCGGCTGCGCAACCTCATAGCCAAGGCGTTCACCGCCCGCCGCACCGCGGCGATGCGTCCGCGGATCGAGGAGATCGTCGCCGGACTGCTGGCCGGCCTCGAAGCCGCCCCGGCCGGCGAACCGGTCGACCTGCGCGCCGACTACGCCTACCGGCTGCCCACCGAGGTCATCTGCGAGCTCTTCGGCGTCCCCGGTCACCTGCGGGCCGAGACCATGCGGGTCATCGACGCCGCGCTCGACACCTCCGCCACCCCGGAGGAGGCCCAGGCCAACGTCGAGGGGATGTACGCGGCGATGCGGGCCATCGCCGACTACCGCTCCGAGCACCCCGGGGACGACATGACCAGCGGTCTGCTGGCCGCCCGGGACGACGAGAGCGGCTCCAGGCTCAGCCAGGAAGAGCTCATCTCCACCCTGATCCTGATGATCGGCGCCGGCGCGGAGACCGCCGTCAACCTGATCGCCAAGGCGACCCACGCCCTGCTCACCCACCCCGAGCAGCGCCTGCTGCTGGAGAGCGGCAAGGCCACCTGGGACGATGTCATCGAGGAGACGCTGCGCGCCGAGGGGCCGATCAGCCACATGCCGATGCGGTTCGCCGTGGAGGACATCGACCTGGGCGAGGGCGTGCTGATCCGCAAGGGCGACCCGATTCTGGTCGCCTTCGCCGCCGCCGGCCGTGACCCCGGGCTGCACGGCGACAGCGCCGGCACCTTCGACCTCACCCGTGAGGACAAGGAACACCTGGCCTTCGGCCACGGCGTGCACTACTGCCTCGGCGCACCGCTGGCCCGCCTGGAGGCGGCCGTGGCCCTGCCGGCACTCTTCGAGCGCTTCCCCGGCATGCGGCTTGCCGTTCCCCCTCAGGAACTGGTGCCGCAGGTCTCGTTCATCGCCAACGGGCACCAGGAACTGCCCGTGCTGCTGCGCTGAACCGTCCGGCATCCCAACGGGCCGCCCCGCGTGACGCGGGGCANTGGCGCCGTCGGCGGCTCCCGCCTCCCGCCCCGCCCCCGGATGTGCGCTGAACCGGTTCGGCTTCCCGGATGGCCGGCCGGAGCGAGGACCCGCGGCCTCGCCGGAACGAGGCACTCACCGCATCGACCATCCGGAGTATGCGCAGGTCCCCGGCCTTGGCGTACGGGTGAAGTTGCAGGCCCACTTGAGGGAACTTAGTCTGATTTCGGCGCATTTGCACCGCTTTGGTTCCCGTATCCCGCGGGCGCCATTCCCCCTCCGCAGGAGGTATCAGATGTTCCGAACCGTGTTCCGCAATGCCGCTCTGGCCGTGGCCGGCGGCGCCATGGCCGCAGCCACCCTCACCGGCCCCGCAGCGGCGGCCACCCCGGCGGCCGACGACACCCGCGGCTACCACCACGACCGCGACCGCGACCGTCACCGGGGCCAGGTCAACGGTGTGACCACCGCCCCGCTGCACATCCGCGAAGCACCGACCCTGGACTCCCGGGTCATCGGCACACTCCCCGCGGGCAAGCGGGTGCACGTACTGTGCCGGACGCTCGCCGACCGGGTGGGCAACACCAACGAGTGGTACCTGCTGAGCAACGGCTACTACGCCTGGGCCTCCGCCCACTACATCAAGGTCCGCCACACCCCCGAGTGGTGCTGACCGGCGCCCCCTGCCGTGCGCCCGCCCGGGCCGCTCCCGCGGAGCGGCCCGGGCGGGCCCGTGCCGCACAGGGGATTGACGCCCTTGTTGACACGTAGTCTCATAAGGGGAGCAGCCGTCGTACCGTGAGGAGAGCTCCCCCATGACCACCGCTCCGGACATCGACTTCGAAGCACTGCGCGACGCCCTCGGGGCCCTCAAGGACCGCGAGAAGGTGGCCGAACGGCTGCTGGCCTCCTCGGCCAGGCACTCCTACGACCCGGACACCGAACTGGACTGGGAGGCCCCCTGGGAGGAGGGCAAGTGGTACTGGCCGCCGGAGCTGGTCTCCCTCTACGACACCCCGCTGTGGTACGAGATGAGCGAGGAACAGCGCATCGACCTCTCTCGGCACGAGAGCGCGGCACTCGCGTCCCTGGGCATCTGGTTCGAACTCATCCTGATGCAGCTGCTGGTGCGGCACATCTACGACAAGTCGCTGACCAGCTCGCACGTGCGCTACGCGCTCACCGAGATCGCCGACGAGTGCCGGCACTCGATGATGTTCGCCCGCCTCATCGGCAAGAGCGGCACCCCCGCCTACCCGGTCACCCGGCTCCACCACAACCTGGGCAGGCTGTTCAAGACCATCTCCACCACGCCGGGTTCGTTCACCGCCACCCTCCTCGGTGAGGAGGTGCTGGACTGGATGCAGCGGCTGACCTTCCCCGACGAGCGGATCCAGCCGCTGGTCCGCGGAGTGACCCGGATCCACGTGGTGGAGGAGGCCCGCCACGTCCGGTACGCCCGCGAGGAACTGCGCCGCCAGATGCGCACGGCCCCCCGCTGGGAGCGCGAGATGACCCGGCTCACCTGCGGCGAGTTCGCCCGCGTCTTCTCCGTGGCGTTCATCAACCCGCAGGTGTACACCAACGTCGGGCTGGACCGCCGCGAAGCCGTGGCCCAGGTGCGCGCCAGCGGCCACCGCCGCGAGGTGATGCAGTCCGGCGCCAGGAAGCTCACCGACTTCCTGGACGAGGTCGGGGTGCTGCGGGGCCTCGGCCGCAGAATGTGGAAGCAGTCCGGCCTTCTTGCCTGACCCGGCGGTGCGGCCCGATACGCTGACAGCCATGAGCAGCCGCCCCGTACCGCCCGGCCCCGCCTACCGGCGCCTCAGCGTGGAACAGCGCCGGGGCCAGCTCATCGGCACCGCGCAGCGGCTGTTCGCCCAGCGTCCCCCGGAGGAGATCTCCCTCGACGACGTCGCACGCGCGGCCGGGGTGTCCCGGCCGCTGGTCTACCGGTACTTCCCCGGGGGCAAGCAGCAGCTGTACGAGGCCGCGCTGCACAGCGCGGCCGAGCATCTGGAGCTGTGCTTCGTGGTGCCGAAGACCGGTCCGCTCAGCGAACGCCTCTCCAAGGCTCTGGACCGTTACCTGGCATTCGTCGACGAGCACGGGGAGGGCTTCACCGCGCTGCTCAAGGGCGGCAGCGTGGTGGAGACCGGCCGGACCACCGCGATCGTGGACGGAGTGCGCCGGGCAGCGAGCGAACAGGTGCTGCGGCACATGGAGGTCACCCGGCCCGGACTGCTGCTGCGCATGTCGGTGCGCACCTGGATCACCGCGGTGGAAGCCGCCTCGCTGATCTGGCTCGACGAGAACAAGGAGCCGCCGCTGACGGAGCTGCGCGACTGGCTGCTGGACCACTTCGTCACGACGCTGGTGGCCACGGCCGCCCGCGACCCGCAGACCGCCTCGATGCTGCGGGCCGCGCTGTCCGCGGAGCCGCCCGGCGGCCGGGTCGACGAACTGATCCGCCGCGCGGCACCGCTTCTCACGGCTGCCACACTGGAGCCGTGAGAAGCGAGGACACCCCGTTCATCGGCGGGCCGCTGGACGGACGGGTGCTGCCGGTGCTGGTGGGGCCCACCGGGCGGCCCCCCAAGACCTACCAGGTGCCGGTTCCCGGCGACGACGGCCGCACCGGGACGGTCCACGTCTACCGGCTGGAGCCCGCCGGCCACACCCCGCGGCTGGGCCTGCCGCGCGGCTGGCGCTACCGCTACGAACCCGGCGCGGCCCCCCGCGGCGGCCCCCGCTGGCCCTGGTCGCGGCCCGGCCGCTGAGGATCGCCGCGGCGGCGTTCCGGCACTCCCGCCCATCCGGGGGCGGCCGTCCCCCGGACGGGGGCGCCCGGCATGCGTCCGGACCGTTCCCGTGCCCATGATCGTCGGGTCCGGCTGTCCGGCCCCGGCGAAAGAGGTGCCCGTGCCCGTCCTCCCGCGCCGCCCGCTCGTGCGGCTCGGCACAGTGGTCCTGGCCGTCGTGCTGCTGCTGCCGGCCGCCCCGCAGGCGGCCGCCGACCCGGAGTACCCGGAGCGCGGCGCCCCCTCCGGAGGTCCGGCCGAGCTCCGCGCCCTCTACGAACAGGCCGGTGCGGCCGCCGAGGCGTCCCGGGCCGCCGAGCGGCGGCTGCGCCGTGAGGAGGAGCGCGTCGAGCGGCTCTCGGCCCGCCTGGCCCGGACCCGCACCGAGCTGGCGTCGCATCAGGAGACCGTGGGACGCCTGGCGCGGGAACACTACCGGCAGGGTGCCACCGGACTGCCGTCCTCGCTGGCGCTGTTCCTCGGCGACGATCCGTCCGGCGCGCTCCGCCACCGGGCGGTGCTGCGGCGCGCGGCCGCGCACGAGGCCAGGACCCTGAAAGCGCTGGAACGCGGGGAGCGTCGCGCCGTCCGGCTCGCCCGGCAGGCCCGCCAGGCACTGGACAGCCGTCAGACACTGGCCGAGGAGCGGGAGGAACAGCTCGCCCTGGCCCGCAGCCGGACCGCCGAGGCCGAGGAACTCCAGGCCCTGCTCGGTGCGGAGGAGGACGAGGAGGCCCGCGCCCTCTCGCCGGACCGGCCCGGCGAGGGGGCGGCCGGCCCGGACGGGCCGTCGGACCCGGGCGGCTCCGGCGGAACGGCCGGTCTGCCGGCGGCTCCGGGAGCGCCCGGCGCCGGGCTCACCGGCGCGGAGGGCCGCCGCCCGGGTGCGCGGCCGCCGTCCGTCCGGGGCGCCCGGGCGGTGGACTGGGCGCTGGGCCAGATCGGCAAGCCCTACGTGTGGGGCGCGCAGGGCCCGGACTCCTTCGACTGCTCCGGGCTGACCTCGCAGGCCTGGTCGCACGCCCGGCGGCCGATTCCGCGCACCAGCCAGCAGCAGTGGGCCCGGCTGCCGCGGGTGCCGCTGTCCGCGCTGCGCCCGGGCGACCTGGTGGTGTACTTCCGCGGCGCGACCCATGTCGGCCTGTACACCGGGCGCGGGCAGGTGGTCCACGCCCCGCGGCCGGGCGCGCGGGTGAAGGTCTCCCCGCTGACGGCCAACCCCGTGCTGGGCGCGGTGCGCCCGGACGCCGGTGACCGGCCGCTGGCCCACTACGCGCCACCTCCGCTGCCGGCCGGAGCCGGCGGCGGTGACGACAGCGGCTACGACTACGCCGCGGCCCCCGGCCCCTGATCCCGCAGGAACGCCCGGGGCCTGCGGCGCGGCAGCGGCCCCGGCGCGGCGGGACCACCGCCGGTGCCCGTCCCGTCCGCGCCCCGGGTCCCGTCCTTCGCGGACCCGGCGCGCGCGGCGGCCCTGCTCGCGGCGGCACCGTGCAGTTCCGCCCGCAGCCCGGGGGTGAGCAGGTGCCGGGCCCGCCCGGTGAACAGTGCGAGCTGGTAGGCGACGACGCTCAGATCGGCGTCCGGCGAGGTGTGCGCCCCCAGCAGAGAACCGGCGCTGATCGTCATGACGAGCAGGCTTCCGGTGTCCATGGCCACCAGAGTCTGGCGGACGCCGCCGCCGTCCATCAGCTCTGCGGCGCCCGCGGTCAGGCCCGCCAGCCCGGACACGACGGTGGCCAGTCCCGCGGCGGCACCCCGCGGCCCGGCGCGGCCGGCGCGCTCATCGGGGCCGGGGGCCGGTGCGGCGGGTGCCTCCTGGGAGAGCAGCGGCAGTCCGTCGGAGGAGACCACCGCGATCGCCAGCAGGCCCGGCACCTCCTCGACCAGCCGGTCCAGCATCCAGCGCAGATCGCCCGCTCCCTCGCCGCCCGGGCCGGCCTCGCCGCTGCCGGGAACCGACGATTCCACAGCGATGTCCGGTCCGTTCACGACGGCAGCTCCTCCCCGGCGGGCGGCGCTGCCGGACGTGCCGCGTCCCGGTGGCCCTGCCGGGCACCGCGCTGGAATCCGCCCAGCCGGTTGCGCAGTTCGTCCGGGTCCACCTCGGCGGCCCGCTGCGCCGGCAGGGCATCGCCCCGGCCGGCGGACGCGGTCGCGATATGCCCGGTGCCGGGCTCCGCCGGGCCCTCGGCGGCGCGCCCGTGCTCGGCGGGGCCGCCCGCCTCCACGGCTGCCGCGCCAGGGGGCGGCGGTGGCAGCGCTCCGGCCCCCGGAAGCTCCTCCACGAGCGCCCGGGGGAGGGTCACCTCGGCGGTGATGCCGCCGCGCTGCCGGGCGGACAGCGCGGCCCGCAGACCGTGCCGGTCGGCGAGCCGGGCCACGGTGTAGAGCCCCATGCCCATCACCGGGTCACCGTCCAGGCCGGGGGGCGACAGGTTCGCGGGGGAGGCCAGGCGGTCGTTGAGCTCGGCGATCCGTCCTTCGGCCATCCCGATGCCGTCGTCCTCCACCGCCAGGGTGAGCCCCCCGTCGGCGCCGCGCCGGGCGGTCACCCGCACCTGGGCACCGGCGGGGGAGAAAGCCGTCGCGTTGTCCAGCAGTTCGGCCATCAGATGACCCACGTCCCGCGCCACCGCACCGGAGATGGCCACCTCCGGCAGCGGAGGGACCAGGTCGACCAGCTCGTAGTGCTCGATCTCGCTGACGGCCGCGCGCAGCACGTCGATCAGCTCCACCGGCTCGCCGCTCCGCGTGGCCCGCTCGGCCCCCGCCAGCAGCAGCACGTTCTCGGCGTGCCGGCGGACCCGGGCCGAGAGGTGGTCGAGCGTGAACAGGACGGCGAGCCGGTCGGGGTCGGTCTCCCGCTCCTCCAGCCGTCCCAGGACGGCCATCTGCTCCCCCACCAGCGACAGGGTGCGCTGCGCGTGGTGGGCGAAGGCACTGTGCACGGCGTCGTGCAGGTCCGCCAGCCGGCCGGTCAGATCGCGGCACTCGCGCAGCAACTGCTCGCGCTCGGCGGCCAGCCGGTCCCGCTCCTCGCGCAGCCCGCCGGCCTCGAAGGCACGCTCCTCCAGAGTGACCGCACGGGCGTGCAGGGCGTTGACGGAGGCGACGACCTCGGCGAACTCGTCGTTGCGGCCGGTGTAGCGGACCGGCTCCTGGCCTGCCGGGTCCTGGGCGACGCGTCGGCTGCCGAGCCGCACGGCCGCCAGCGGGCGGGTCAGCGACCGGGCGGTGTGCACGCTCACACCGACGCCCAGCAGGAGCGCGGCGGCCACCAGGGCGATCCGCAGCTGAAGGGCGGTCAGGTCGTCGTCGCGCAACTGCTCCAGCGCCTGCACCTGTGCGGTGCTCAGCGAGGCCAGCACGCCGCGCTGCAGTTCGGTGCGGGCGGCCAGCGCGGCACCGGCCTCCTGGGTATCGGGGGCGGGCTGCCCCGCCGAGTCCTCCCCGGGTGCCGCGTCCTGGCCGGGAAGGACCTCCTGGCCCGGCACCGTGCCCCGGCCCGGGTCCGTGTCCTGGCCGGCGGCCGCGGGGGACGGCTGGAGCAGCAGGTGCAGCAGGGCGTCCTCGGCCGCGTCGACGTCGGGGCCGGTGACGGCCGAGCCGTACCGCTCCCGGCCCTCGGGGTGGGCGGTGGCGGAGAAGTCCGCCAGGGCGGCGGTCTCCCGGGCATGGCTGGTGCGGGCGAGGCGATGGAGCTCCGTCCCGTCCTCCTGCGCCAGCGCGGCCAGGAGCAGAGCGCGGGTCGCCGAGGACGCCTCGACCGCGCGGGCCAGGTCCGGCAGCGCGTCGGCGGTGGCGTCGGCGGCCCGCCCGGGTCTCACCCGGGCCACTGTCCGGCCGATGCCGTCCAGCGCCTCGATGACCGCGGTGTAGGCGGCGTGGGTCTCGGCCGGGGTGCTCTCCCCGGACAGCGCGGCCTCCCGGATGGCCGGCAGGGCGTCCAGCTGCTCGCGGACCCCGGCACCGGCTTCCGGCCGCAGCTGACCGGCGCGGCGGTCGGCGCGGGCCAGGGCCGAGTCGTCGAGGGCGGCCCCCGGTGCGGCGGGGTCACCGGAGGCCAGCGCCACCACCAGGGCGTCACGTTCGTCGGCCAGGATGTGGGACAGCGACACCGCTTGGCGGGCGAGTTCGGCGTCCTCCAGCAGATGCTGGGAGCGCCGCAGATCGTCGGCCGAACCGAGGACGGCGGGAGCTCCGGCGGACAGCACGGCGGTCGCGGTGAGGGCCACCGACACCAGGAGGCGGTTGCGCACCCGGGCTCGCCGCCCGCGAGCGGCCCGGCCGACGTCCTCGGGAGCCGTGCCGGAGGCGGAAGGGCCTGGCGGGCCGGGGTCCTCCGAGGCCGCCGCGGGCGGAGGCGGGGAGTCCTCGGAGGGTATGGAGGGGGACGGGCCTGCAGGTTCGCGCAACTTCTTCTTCCGCACCTGTGCTCGCATTCTCGTCCGGCAGCCGGGAAGGCCCGCTGGTGGTCCAGAGCTCCGCGCGCGAGAGCGCGCGAAACGGTGTCCCGCGCTGTGGCAATGACCTTGCCAGCGCCGACAGGGCAGGGGGAGTCCTCCCCCGTCAGGCCACCCGAAGGAGTGAACATCAACCGGGAGTTGGCGGACAAGCCGCAGATTAGACGGAGTAAGACCGAAGAACACCCGGACTGGAATTCGCGCGCCGCTCCTGGCAGTATCCGCCCGTACGCCCGAACCTATCGGGCATATCGCACACTTCGCCTGTGCGGCAGACTGCGGTCATGCGCATCCGGTACGCCACCGATCCCGGCAGCCCCGCCACCCCCAACGAGGACTTCGCCGCCACCGCCCTGCCCGCCTCAGGAGCCGGTGGAGCCGTCGTACTTCTGGACGGCGTGACTCCTCCCCAGGGCCCCTCCGGCTGCCTCCACGACGTGCCGTGGTTCACCTCCAGGCTGGGCGGGGAGCTCCTCGGGTTCTCCGTTTCGCACCCAGATGTCCCGCTCGCCGGCTGCCTGGCCGAGGCCATCGGCCGGACGGCCGCGACACACCGGCCGGGCTGTGACCTTTCTCACCCGCGCACCCCGCAGGCCACGGTGGCCGCCGCACGCTGGGGCGATGCCGGACTGGAGTACCTGGTGCTGAGTGACGCGGTGCTGCTGCTGGAGGAGCCGGGCGGCGGGGTGCGCGCGGTGCTGGACGACCGGCTCGACGCGGTACGGGCGCGGGCGCGGCGGCTGCCGTCCGGCCCTCAGCGGGCCGCCTTCATCGAGGAGGCGCGCAACACCGAGGGCGGATTCTTCACCGCGGCCGCCGACCCCGCCGTGGCCGGCCGTGCGGTGACCGGAACCGTACACCCCGGGGGCGTCCGCCGGCTGGCCGCCCTGAGCGACGGCGCGACCCGGTGGACGGAGGTCTTCGGGTTCGGCGGCTGGCGACGGCTGTTCGCCCTGCTGGCCGGGGAGGGACCCGAGGCGCTCATCGGCCAGGTGCGGGCGGCCGAGAGGTCCGATCCGGGCGGCACCGCCTTCCCGCGCGGGAAGATCCACGACGACGCCACGGCCCTCGTGGCCGAACTGCGGGCGGCAGGACCGTGAGCGGGACACCGCAGCGCCCCGGACACGTCCGATCGGGAAGAATGGGAGCATGATCACCTCGGATGCCTCCGGAGAGCGGCCCGTCGTCCTCGACCGCCGGGAGGGACCGCACGGCGAGGTGGTGCTGCGCCGGCACCGCGGCCTGTTCCAGATCATCGCCAATGGCTGCTTCCTGATGGACACCTCCGACGGCCGCTCCGAGCGGCTGCTCGTCCGGGCCGCGCTGGACGCGCTGGACGACCGCGGCTCCCCCTCGGTGCTGATCGGCGGGCTCGGCGTGGGTTTCTCGCTCGCCGAGGCCGCCGCCGAGCCGCGCTGGGGCCTGATCCGGGTGGCCGAACGCGAGGAAGCCGTCATCGACTGGCACCGCACCGGCCCGCTGTCCGCGATCACCTCCGCGGCCCTCGCCGATCCGCGGACCGGACTTCTCCGCACCGACCTGCTGGCGCACCTGCGCGCGTCCGGCACCCGCTACGACGCGCTGTGCCTGGACATCGACAACGGGCCGCAGTGGACCGTGACCGAGGACAACGCGGGGCTCTACTCCGGTGACGGGCTGGCCGCCTGCCGGAGGGCGCTGACGCGCGGCGGCGTGCTCGCCGTATGGTCGGCGCAGCCATCGGAAGAATTCGAGGATTCCTTGCGGAATGCCGGATTCGGCAGGGTTCGGACCGAAGAGGTTGCTGTCGTCCGGGGAGTTCCCGATGCGATCCATCTCGCCACCCGAGTGGCGTAGCCGCAGGTCCGTTCCGGCCTTTACGCTGCTGCCAGCGTTCATCTGCAGACGTGACAGCCAGATCCAGCCGACTGGCGCCGTACGACATCCCGGGGCGGGACAACGATGGATCAGACAGACACCAGATCGCAACCGTCGGACCGGGCTCTGCCGGCCGAACAGCCGGAGGACCGGACCGACCCCGAGGCCCGGGAACGGGCCCACAACACCACCACCGCCACCACACCCGGCGCCCAGCGCCGGGTCCTGGTCGTCGAGGATGACCCCACCATCGTCGACGCCATCGCCGCCCGGCTCCGTGCCGAGGGCTTCCTCGTCCAGACCGCGGCGGACGGCCCGGCGGCCGTGGAGACCGCCGTGGCCTGGCAGCCGGACCTGCTCGTCCTGGACGTCATGCTCCCCGGCTTCGACGGCCTGGAGGTCTGCCGCCGCGTGCAGGCCCAGCGCCCGGTGCCGGTTCTCATGCTGACGGCCCGGGACGACGAGACCGACATGCTCGTCGGGCTCGGCGTGGGTGCGGACGACTACATGACCAAGCCGTTCTCCATGCGCGAACTGGTCGCCCGGACCCACGTCCTGCTGCGCCGGGTGGAACGGGCGGCCGTGGCCGCCACCACCCCGCGGCCGGGCAGCGTCCGCCTGGGCGACCTGGAGATCGACCGGACGCAGCGCCGGGTCCGGGCGGCCGGCAAGGACATCCACCTCACCCCCACCGAATTCGACCTGCTGATGTGCCTGGCCCGCTCCCCACGCGCGGTGCTCACCAGGGAACAGCTGCTGGCCGAGGTGTGGGACTGGGCGGACGCCTCCGGCACCCGCACGGTCGACAGCCACGTCAAGGCGCTGCGCCGCAAGATCGGGGCGGAGCGCATCCGGACCGTGCACGGCGTGGGCTACGCCCTGGAGACGCCTCCCGGGTTCGCGGGCGAGAGCGCCGTCCGGGGTCCCCTGGCCGACGAGGGCTGACCAGGTGCCCGAGCTCGTCCAGTTGCCCTGGTGGCGCCGGGTCTGGGAGGGGGTGCGCCCCCTGGACCCGTTCCGCTCGGTCAAGGCCGCGCTCGGCGCCCTGGTGATCCTTTCGGTGGCGATCACCACCGCGCTCATCCTCATGGCATACCGCTCGGCCATCGAGCTGCGCATGATCGCCATCATCGCGATCATCGCCTCGCTGCTGGTCACCCAGTTCGTCGCGCACGGCCTGGCGGCGCCGGTGACGGAGATGACCGCGGCCGCGCGGGCGATGGCCCGCGGCGACTACGGCCGGCGGGTCCGCGTCGCCCGGCGGGACGAGCTGGGTGACCTGGCGCAGGCGTTCAACCGCATGGCCGCCGATCTCCAGGCCGAGGACCGGCACCGCAAGGAACTGGTGGCGAACGTCTCGCACGAGCTGCGGACCCCGATCGCGGGGCTGCGGGCCGTGCTGGAGAACGTGGTCGACGGGGTCTCCGAGGCCGACCCGCGCACCATGGCCCTGGCCCTGCGGCAGACGGAACGACTGGGCCGACTCGTCGAACAGCTGCTCGATCTCTCCCGGCTGGAGAACGGCGTCGTCCCGCTCCAGCCGCGCGGCTTCCTGGTGGAGCCGTACCTGCTCGGGGTCCTCAGCGAGGCCAACATGGCGCTGGGCCGCGGCCGGGACCGCACGGACGTGCGCCTCCACCTGGACGTGCTGCCGAGCACCCTGACCGCGCACGCGGACCCGGAGCGCCTGGACCAGGTGGTGACCAACCTGGTCGACAACGCGGTCAAGCACAGCCCTCCGAACGGCCGGGTCAGTGTCCGGGCCCGGCCCGGGCAGCAGCCCGGGAGCCTGGTCCTGGAGGTCCAGGACGAAGGCCCGGGCATCCCGCACGCGCAGCGCCAGATCGTCTTCGAGCGCTTCGGGCGGGCCGGCACCGAAGGGTCCGGCCCCCGGGACGGCGGCACCGGCCTCGGTCTCGCCATCGCCCGCTGGGCGGTGGACCTGCACGGCGGCACCATCGGCGTGGCCGAGTCCCGGAAGGGCTGCCGCATCCGGCTGACCCTCCCGGGGCACCGGCCGGCCGGCGGTTGACATAGGGTCGGCGGCGGCCACCCGGCCGGTGGCCACGGCTTTCCCAGTCGATGCCGCACGCGGCCGAACCTCTCGGTTTTCCCACCGGTTCACCCCCCGAAACACTCTGCGGAATGTGATCTGCGCGACGACTGACAGGGGGGACCCTGCGCCGAGGCCGGATCAGGCGTAGCCTTGATTCCCGCTGTCCATCACCTTGCGGAGCGGAAGAGGGCGGTTGCCGCCGTGTCGCCACAGTCCCCGAATACCTCGAGTGTCTCCACCGAACAGGCCGGACCGGGCAAGAGCCCGGCCGCGGGCTTCGGTGCCAATGAGTGGCTCGTCGACGAGATCTACCAGCAGTACCTCCAGGACCCGAACTCGGTGGACCGAGCCTGGTGGGATTTCTTCGCCGACTACAAGCCCGGTGCCGCCTCCGCGGACCGGCAGGGCGAGCAGAACGGCGCCGGAGCCGCGGCGCCCTCCGCCCCCCCGGGCGGCGGTGAGGCCGCGCCCACCGGCGGCCGGGCCGCGGCTCCGGAGAGGGAAGCGGCACCCGCCCCGGCGGCGAAGCCCGCCGCGAAGCCCGTGCCGGCCGAGCCGGCCGCCCGGCCCGCTCCCGAGCCCGCCAAGGCCAAGGCGAAGCCCGCCGCGAAGGACGGGCCCGCCGCGAAGCAGGAGGGCGCCGGCACCGAGTACGTGCCGCTGCGCGGCCCGGCCGCCGCCGTCGTCAGGAACATGAACGCCTCCCGGGACCTGCCGACAGCCACGTCCGTCAGGGCCGTCCCGGTGAAGCTGCTGTTCGACAACCGCATCGTCATCAACAACCACCTCAAGCGCGCCCGGGGCGGGAAGGTCTCCTTCACCCACCTCATCGGGTACGCCATGGTGCAGGCGCTCAAGGCGATGCCGTCGATGAACCACTCGTACGCCGAGAGGGACGGCAAGCCCACCCTGGTCAAGCCCGAGCACATCAACCTGGGCCTGGCCATCGACCTGGTGAAGCCGGGCGGTGACCGGCAGCTCGTGGTCGCCGGGATCAAGAAGGCGGAGAGGCTCAGCTTCTTCGAGTTCTGGCAGGCCTACGAGGACATCGTGCGGCGGGCCAGGAACGGCAAGCTGACCATGGAGGACTTCTCCGGCGTCACCGCCTCGCTGACCAACCCGGGCGGCATCGGCACCGTGCACTCGGTGCCGCGGCTGATGCCCGGCCAGGGCCTGATCCTGGGCGTGGGCGCGATGGAGTACCCGGCCGAGTTCCAGGGCACCTCACAGGACACCCTGAACAAGCTGGGCATCTCCAAGATCATGACGCTGACCAGCACCTACGACCACCGGGTGATCCAGGGCGCCGCCTCCGGCGAGTTCCTGCGGATCATGAGTCAGCTGCTGCTGGGCGAGAACGGCTTCTACGACGACATCTTCGAGGCGCTGCGGATCCCCTACGAGCCGGTCCGCTGGAACCGCGACATCGACGTCAGCCACGACGACGAGGTCACCAAGGCCGCCCGGGTCTTCGACCTGATCCACTCCTACCGGGTCCGCGGCCACCTGATGGCCGACACCGACCCGCTGGAGTACAAGCAGCGCAAGCACCCCGACCTGGACATCAAGGAGCACGGGCTCACCCTGTGGGACCTGGAGCGGGAGTTCGCCGTCGGCGGCTTCGCGGGGAAGTCCGTCCTGAAGCTGCGCGACATCCTGGGCGTGCTGCGTGACTCGTACTGCCGCACCACCGGCATCGAGTACATGCACATCCAGGACCCCAAGGAGCGCCGCTGGATCCAGGACCGCGTGGAGCGTCCGCACACCCCGCCGGAGCGCGAGGAGCAGCTGCGCATCCTGCGCCGCCTCAACGCCTCCGAGGCGTTCGAGACCTTCCTGCAGACCAAGTACGTCGGCCAGAAGCGGTTCTCCCTGGAGGGCGGCGAGACCGTCATCCCGCTGCTGGACTCCGTGCTGGACGAGGCCGCGGCGGCCGAGCTGGACGAGGCCGTCATCGGCATGGCGCACCGCGGCCGGCTCAACGTCCTGGCCAACGTGGTCGGCAAGTCCTACGCCCAGATCTTCCGCGAGTTCGAGGGAAACCTCGACCCGAAGTCGATGCACGGCTCCGGCGACGTGAAGTACCACCTGGGCACCGAGGGCACCTTCACCGGGCTCAACGGTGAGCAGATCAAGGTCACGATGACCGCCAACCCCTCCCACCTGGAGGCCGTCGACCCGGTCGTCGAGGGTGTGGCGCGGGCCAAGCAGGACATCATCGGCAAGGGCGGCACCGACTTCACCGTGCTGCCGATCCTGATCCACGGCGACGCGGCGTTCGCCGGCCAGGGCGTGGTGGCCGAGACCCTGAACATGTCCCAGCTGCGCGGCTACCGCTGCGGCGGCACGGTGCACATCGTCATCAACAACCAGGTCGGCTACACGGCCACGGCCGCCGCCGCCCGGTCCTCGATGTACTGCACCGATGTCGCGCGGATGATCGAGGCGCCGATCTTCCACGTCAACGGCGACGACCCGGAGGCGGTGTGCCGGGTGGCCCGGCTCGCCTTCGAGTACCGCCAGGCGTTCAACAAGGACGTCGTCATCGACCTGGTGTGCTACCGCCGCCGCGGGCACAACGAGACGGACAACCCCTCTTTCACCCAGCCGCTGATGTACGACCTGATCGACAAGAAGCGCTCGGTGCGCAAGCTGTACACCGAGTCGCTGATCGGCCGGGGCGACATCACCCTGGAGGAGGCCGAGCAGGCGCTCCAGGACTTCCAGGGCCAGCTGGAGAAGGTCTTCAAGGAGGTCCGGGAGGCCACCGACAGCCCGGCCCCCGCCGAGGTCCCCGCCCCGCAGGCGGAGTTCCCGGTGGCCGTGGAGACCGCGGTCAGCTACGAGGTCGTCAAGCGGATCGCCGAGTCGCAGGTCAACATCCCCGACCGGATCACCGTCCACCCGCGCCTGCTGCCCCAGATGCAGCGCCGCGCGGCCATGATCGAGGACGGCACGATCGACTGGGCGATGGGCGAGACCCTGGCCATCGGCTCGCTGCTGATGGAGGGCACGCCGGTGCGGCTGGCCGGCCAGGACTCCCGGCGCGGCACCTTCGGCCAGCGGCACGCGGTGCTCATCGACCGGAACACCGGCGAGGACTACACCCCGCTGCTGTACCTGTCCGAGGACCAGGCGCGGTTCAACGTCTACGACTCGCTGCTGAGCGAGTACGCGGCGATGGGCTTCGAGTACGGCTACTCGCTGGCCCGGCCCGAGGCGCTGGTGATGTGGGAGGCGCAGTTCGGCGACTTCGGCAACGGCGCGCAGATCACCATCGACGAGTTCATCTCCTCGGCCGAGCAGAAGTGGGGCCAGACCTCCGGCGTCACGCTGCTGCTGCCGCACGGCTACGAGGGCCAGGGGCCGGACCACTCCTCCGGCCGCATCGAGCGGTTCCTCCAGCTGTGCGCCCAGAACAGCATGACGGTGGCGGTCCCGACCACCCCGGCGAACTACTTCCACCTGCTGCGCTGGCAGGTCCACAACCCGCACCACAAGCCGCTGATCGTCTTCACCCCGAAGTCGATGCTGCGGCTGAAGGCGGCCGCCTCCCAGGCGGAGGACTTCACCACCGGCGGCTTCCGGCCGCTGATCCCCGACACCCGGGTGGAGCCGGAGAACGTCCGCAAGGTGGTGTTCTGCTCCGGCAAGGTCTACTACGACCTGGACGCCGAGCGGACCCGCCGGGGCGTGACGGACACCGCGCTGATCCGGCTGGAGCGGCTCTACCCGCTGCCCAGCGAGGAGGTCCAGGCGGAGATGGCCAAGTACCGCGGGGCCGGGAAGTTCGTGTGGGCCCAGGAGGAGCCGGCCAACCAGGGCGCGTGGCCGTTCATCGCGCTCAACCTGGTCGACCACCTGGACCTGATCATCGGCTCCGAGCCGGTGCCGAACGCCGACCGGCTGCGGCGGGTCTCGCGCCCGTCGTCCTCCTCCCCGGCGGTCGGCTCGGCCAAGCGCCACCAGGCGGAGCAGCAGCAGCTGGTCAACGAGGTCTTCGACCTGTAGGCCGGTTTCCCGCCCGGCACCGGTGGTGCCGGGCGGCACGCCCCGGGGCGCGTGTCCTTCCTCGCGGAGGGCACGCGCCCCGGGGCGTTGCCGTGGCGGATGACGGTCAGGCCGGCCAGGCAGGTCAGGTCAGCATGGGCTCGAAGTCCCAGTACACCGGGACCCGGGACCGCCCTGAGACGGTATGCGGGTGCTGCGGGCCCAGGGTGCGGCCGAGCCCGGCGAGCGCCTCCCGCTCCGTTCTTTCCGCCTCCTGGCGCCGCCGCAGCGCCCGCAGGTCGGAGGCGAGCGCCAGCATGCAGGACAGCGTCAGCGGATGCTCCGCGCCCAGGGTGGCCGAGGCCCTGCGCACGTTCTCCCGGTTCAGTCCGGCGGCCCGCTCCGGGTCGCCCTCCAGGTTTCGGCCCACGGCGACGTCCAGCGCGACGCCCACCGTCCACGGATGGTCCGGTCCGACGGCCGCGGTCATGCCCTCCAGGCACTCCTCGGCCAGCGCCAGGGACTGCTCCAGCTCCCCGGCGGTGCGCAGCAGCAAGGCGTGGTTGGCCGCCGTGCCGACCGTGAAGGGGTGGCCGGGCCCGAGGGAGCGGCGGTAGCGGTCCAGGGTGTCCTCGCCGATCCTCCGGGCCAGGTCGGTGTCGCCGTGGGCCCGCTGCACGCAGGCGTAGCAGGCGGCGGCCCGCAGGGTGAGCGGGGAGTCCTCGCCCAGCACCCGCTGGGCCCGCTCCAGCAGCCCGGCCAGCCGCGGGCCGGCCGCGGCCCGGTCACCGTTGCGGTGCAGGCACATGCCGAGGTTGAGTTCGCTGCGCAGGGTCTGCGGGTTGTCCGCGCCGAGAACGGTGCGGTGCAGGTCGGAGTTGCGTTCCTGGATCGACAGCGCCTCCTCGTAGCGGCCCAGCAGCCGCAGGTCCAGCGCGTAGTTCGTCTCCGAGGACAGCGACCAGCCGTGCCGCGGGTGGAGGGCCGCCCGGCGCGCCTCCAGGGTCTTGCGGTCCAGTTCCAGCGCCTCGCCGTACCGGCCCAGCAGCCGCAGGGTCACGGCGAGGTTGTTCTGCGCGTTCAGGGTGCGGGTGTCGGACTCCCCCACCAGCTCCAGGTATCCGCCGAGCACCTGCCGGCCGGTCTCCCACGCCTCCTGGTACCTGCCCAGCCCCCGCAGGTCGGCGGCCAGACCGTCCTGGGCCCGCAGCACCCCGAGGTCCCGCGGTCCCCGCTCGGCCGTGAGATGGCGGATCACCTCCCGGTTGATCCGCGCGGTGCGGGCGTACGCCCCGGTGGCGCGCAGCGCCGTGGCGTGGTGCGAGGCGAGGTCCCACAGCAGCGGGTCGTTCTCGCCGAG
This sequence comes from Streptomyces sodiiphilus, assembly GCF_039529215.1. Lineage (NCBI taxonomy): Bacteria > Bacillati > Actinomycetota > Actinomycetes > Kitasatosporales > Streptomycetaceae > Streptomyces > Streptomyces sodiiphilus. Next base: position 225,506 of record NZ_BAAAMJ010000008.1, read on the forward strand.
CACCTCGCGCCAGGCCCGGTCGGCCCGCTCGGCCAGGTGGACCCCGCCCCGGTACTCCCCCGACAGGTACAGGTAGCGCAGACAGTTGATGATCAGACGCTGCATCTCGCGGTGGGTGCTGTGCAGCGCTCCGGAAGCCTCCAGGTGCGGCACCAGTTCGGCGAAGCGCGGCCACAGCCGCGGATCGGAGGGCTGACGCGGGTCGGCCGCGGCCAGGGCCCGGCGGACCACCCGGGAGAAGGTGTCGCGGTCCTCCTCCGACATCCCGGCCCGCACCGCCTGGTGGACCATCCGGTGCACATGCAGGGTCTCCGGCTCGCTGCCCGGCTCCCCGCCCTCGTGGGCCTCCCGGTGGACCACCGAGTACTGCACCAGTTTGGCGACCGCGGCACTCCACCGCAGCGGGTCCTCCATCAGTGAGGACAGCCGCTCCGGCAGGTCCCGGAGGGGGGTGTCGCGCAGCAGCCGCAGCGGCACGGGGCCGGGGGCGAAGAACACGCACAGCCGCAGCAGGTCCACCGCCTCGGGCACCGTCTCGCGCAGCCGGTTCAGGAGTATCGAGAAGGTGGTGTAGTAGGTCATCGGGAAGTCGGGCGAGACGCGCAGCCCCACTTCGACGTCCGCCCCGGCCCGCAGCAGACCGACGTACTGCGCCACGGGCATGGTGGTGTCGTTCAGCGCCCCGGCCGTCTGGTCCAGCGCAAGCGGCAGGTCGCCGAGCGCCTCGGCGAGCATGTCCGCCTCCTCCGCCTCGATGCGCCGCGCACGGCGGCGGACGAAGGCGACGCTCTCACCGCGCTGGTAGACCGGCACCTCCAGCAGGGAGCTGTAGTAGTCGTCCCACCGGCGGTTCTGCGAGGTGATGAGGACGTGCCCGGACCCCTCGGGCACCAGGTCGGCGATGGCCTCGGGCTCGTCGGCGCCGTCCAGGACGATCAGCCAGCGGGAGTTGGGCGCGCTGCGCCGGAGCGCGTCGCGGACCGCGCGCAGCCGCTCCCCGTACTCGGGTCCGGTGGTCAGCCCGAGGGCGGGGGCGAGTTCGGCCAGCCGCTGGCGCAGGGTGCCCCGCTGGTCGGCCGGCACCCACCACACCACGTCGTAGTCCGAGCTGAAGCGGTAGACGAACTCGGCGGCGATCTGGCTCTTCCCCACCCCCGACATTCCCAGCAGGGTGACCGTGCCCGACTCCTGGAGCCGCCGGTAGACCGCCTGCAGGGCCGTCTCACGGCCGGTGAAACGGATGTTCCGGCGCGGCACGCCGCCCCAGACACGGGGCTGCTCGTAGGGAAAGCGGGCGCGGGGGCGCACGATGCCGTCGGCCTGCTCGTCCGCCGCGGGGGCGATGCCCAGCCTGGTCAGCAGCCGGCGTTCGGCCTCCCGGGCGCCGACGCCCCACAGCTGGGCGGCCCCGCCGAACGCCGTCACCGCCGAGGGCATCGGTCCGGTGGTGACGGACACCGCGGTGAACCGGCGGCCGTTGGGCGCCACGACGGTGCGCAGCGCCGTGTTCCACGCCTCGGTGGTGCGCGGGCCGAGCTGGAAGTACCAGTCGCTGAGCACCACCAGAATGTGGCCGTCGGCGTACATCAGGTCCCGCAGGGCGTCCTCCAGCGGCACGTCGGCGGACGGGTCCCACCGCTCCTGGATCACCCGGCAGCCATGACGCTCCAGGCGGTCGGCGATCCACGCGGCCCAGGCCCTGTTGAAGCCGGCGTAGCTGATGGTGATCTGCGGCCCACCGGCGGCCGGGCCCGGTGCCTCTTCTGCGGTCATCCGGCCCTCTCCCTCGTAGCGGATGATGCGGTCGGTTCTCTTCTCGTGCGGACTCTCGGGTCGTTCGCGGCCGGGCCCCGGGCATCGCTGCGTGACGGGCCGTCACATGCCGTGCAGGGAACATACACCGGCGGGCCGTCAGTCAACCGTCCCCCGGGCATACCGCCGGCTCCAGATGGTCCGGGCGGTGTCCACGTAGGCGAGGGCCCGGACCAGGTGTCCGTGCGGCGGCGGCCTGCCGCACAGTTCCCGGTGGCGCGCGGCCATCGCGGAGACGAAGGTACGGCCGGCCGCGGTGAGGTGACGCGAGCCGTGCAGGACCGGCAGGACGGCGCCCACCTGCGCGCGGCAGCGGGCGTGCGCGGCCCACGCCTGGTCGCACAGCAGCGGATCGTCGCACTCCTGTGCCAGGCGCTGCCAGAAGTCCGCCAGCGCGAGATGGGCGTATGCGCCGTGCAGCAGCCCGTCGAAGGGTCTGGGGTCCGGGCGCCAGGGTGCCCAGTACCGCGCCTCGTCGCCGGCACGGTGCAGGCCGAGCAGCTCGCCGAGCGCGGCGAGCTTGGCGTGCTGCAGTTCGTGCACCAGTCCGGCCGCCAGCAGCACGGGAGTGACCGGCAGGCTGGACAGGACGGCGCCGAACGCCTCGGCCCGCGTGCCGCTGGCATGGGCCCCGGCGCCGGCTCCGCCGCCGGGGGCCGTCAGCGGCACGATGCAGTCCAGCAGCGCCAGTTCGGCCATCCGGGCGGCACCTCCGCGGCGCAGCAGCGGCAGGGCCTCCCGCCACGCTCCCCGCCAGCGTTCCCGCGCGGCACGGTCCAGCGGCTCCCGGACGGTGCCTGGCCGGGCACCGGGGGCGAGGCCGGCGGGCCCCGCGGTGCCCCCGGGGTCCAGATCGTCCAGGACCACCGGGCGGGGGCCGCCGGTGAGCCGGTGCAGCGGGCGCCAGCGCGGGTCCCCGGTGAGCCCGCCGTGTCCGTCCCGGCGCAGCCCGGCGGCGGGTAATCCCGGGGCGCTGACGACCAGCGTGTCACCGCCGGACCACAGTGTCACCGCGGTGCCGTCGGGCACCGGGCAGTGCAGCGCGCCCAGGGTGGGCAGCACGAGCCGGCTGCCGTGGACCGGGACCGAGGTGCTGAAGCCGAGTCCGGCGGGGGGCGCGGCGACGGCGAGCACTCCCCCCAGGTGGGCCACGGCGGCCGGCACCGGGTCCGGACCTCCGGGGCGCGGGGGTTCCCCGGGCCGGTGGTGCAGCAGGCGCAGGCAGTGTTCGGCCCACGGCCCGGCCAGCGGATAGAACAGCACGCGGCGGGCCCGGCCGGCGCCGGCCCGGTCGGCGGCCTCCAGCAGCGCGCAGTGGTCGCGGGCCGGTGCGGCGGCTCCGGGCGGCAGGACGGACCGGGGAGCGGCGGCCACCGCGTCCAGCAGCACCCGGAACAGCAGCAGGCGCCGGGTCCGCTGACGCTGCGCCAGCAGGGTGAGCACACCGGGGTCGGCGTCGGTGCTGCCGAGTCCCTGGATCTCCCGGACGCCGGGAGCGGCCGTCACGCCGGAGCCGCCTCGGCCAGGCGCCCGGCGACGTGTCCGATGAACCTCGCGAGGTCCGGGCAGTAGACGGACGGGTTGCGGAAGCCGTGCCCCTCGCGGTACCGGTGCGCGTAGTGGCCGCCGCCGCAGACGCGGACCACCGGGCAGGCGCGGCACCGGCCGCACAGGGCGGCGAGGCCGGACTGCCGGGCGGCCACACCGGGATGCTCCAGCACCCGGTCGAAACTGTGCCGGAAGACGTCCAGGCCGGTGGCGGCAGCCCCGTCGTACGCCGTCCGCAGGACGTCGGACTGCTCGATGGCACCGTCGTCGTTCACCACGACGGCGGTGAACGGTGCCAGCCCCAGCGACTCGGTCGCGGCGGGGGCGCCCAGCAGCAGCGCGACGCATTCCTGGAAGAGCCTGATCCGGGTACGGCGGCGGTCCGCGTCCCACCACCGGTCGAACACGGCGCACAGCCAGTCGGCGTACGGGGCGGGCCGGTCCGCACCGGCCGGCAGGCCCGGCGGGGGGCGGCTCCAGTTGCCGTGCGGCAGGAGAAAGGCCAGCGAGGGCGGCTCCCAGGCCAGCAGCGAGCGGTATACCCCGGCCGGGTCGGTCCGCGGGTCGACGACGCACACCAGTCCGGCCCAGGAGTCCGGGTGAGCGGCGAGCAGACGGAGCCCACGGTGGATCCGGGGCCAGGCGGGACGGCCCGCGTGGTCCACCCGGAGCCGGTTGTGCTCCGGCAGTCCGCCGTCCACGCTGAGAGCGACCCGTATCCGGTGTGCGGCGAGCACGCGGAGCCGGTCCTCGGTCAGCAGCGTTCCGTTCGTCTGCACGCCGGCGTGCACCACGCACCCGCCGGGCACCAGCCGGCGCACCAGGTCCACGAACTCCCCCAGCCGGCCCGCCCCGGCCAGCAGCGGCTCGCCGCCGTGCAGGACCAGTGAAATCTCCGGCAGGCCGTGCGCGGCGGCGTGCTCGGCGATCCGGCGGGCGGTCTGCCGCAGGACGTCCGGCGGCGCGGCGGCGGGCCGGCCACGCCAGCCGGTGTCCGCGGCGAAGTACATGTAGCAGTAGCGGCAGGCCAGGTCGCAGCGTCCGGCCACCTTGACGACGAACTGCCGGAAGGGCTCCGTGGGCGCCCCGGGGGCTCGTGGCGGTGCGGCGTCCGGCCCGGCCGGCTCCTGACCACCCGCTCCACCCGCTGTCGGCACTCCGCTTCCCTCCGCCCCCGCGACCGTGTCCGGCCCCGCCCCCGTCCGGCTCCCCCGGGCAGCACTTGTCCCCTGCCGCCGCGGTGAAACGGACCCCGCCCCGATCCGACGCGTTCAGTGCCGGATCGGACCGAAAACCTCCTCTTCCGGAACGGCCGGCGGCTCGTAGGCCGCCTGGTCGAACGCCCACAGCCGCTCCGGGCGGCCGACCACCCGCTCCCGCAGTTCCCGCAGCACCTCGGCCAGCACCGGGTGGTCGAGCCGGCGCAGTTCCTCCAGGCCCAGCCCCAGCAGGTCCGGAAGGTCCGGCAGCACCGCCTCCGCGGGCTCCCCGGTGGTCTCCCCCGCGGCGGACGGATCCCCGCTGCCCGGCCCGGCCGTCCGGCCCGGGTCCTCCCCCACGTCGTCCCGTCGCGTCACCGCGCCACCTCCGTCCTGTCCGCCCGGTCCGCGCCTGTGCGGCCCGCGGGCGCGCCCCGGGCCCCGCGCGCTCGGCGCAGCGGGGATTCCCGGGTGGCACCGAGCGGAAACGCGCCGGCGCGGGGACGTCGGGAGCGCGGGGAGCACGCGCCGCCCGCGCTCCGCGCCTCCTACCCCTCGTCCTCCAGTGCCCGGAGCCGGTCAGCGGTGCGCTCCGCCTCCTCTCCGGGGCCGTCCGGCAGGCGGCGCCACCAGCCGAGCGCCGCCCGGTAGGCGTCCGCCGCGGCCCGCGGCCGGGCGGCCGCCTCGTACATCTCGCCCCGGCGGCGGCAGGCCGAGGCGGCCAGCCGCACAGCCTCACGGGCCTGCCGCGCGGACGCCGGAGCGCCGGCGGCCTCCTGCGCCGCCACCGCCGCGTTGCGGTACGCCTCGGCCGCCCGGTCCAGCCGGAACGCCCTGCGGGTGTGCCGGTGGGCCCGGCGGAAGGTGTCCCCGAGTGCGTGGAAGGCCCGGGCGCGGACGAGTGCGGTTCCGGCGGACTGCGCGGCGAGCGCGAAGAGGTGTTCGGCCTCCCGCAGGTCGACGAGATCGGCCGCGTGCCGGTAGCGCACGGTCAGCGCCCGTCCGAGCAGCAGCAGCCGGTCCGGGGTCCTGGGGTCCTCGGCCGGGGTCTCGGTGCGGCAGTCCCGCAGCACCCGCACCGCCCGGGAGACGAATCCGGCGCCGTCGGGAAGCGCGGCCCGCTCCAGCACCGCCGCGCCCCACTCGGCCAGCAGGTCGCTGTACTCGGGCCGGTCGCGGGCCACCGACCGTCCCGCCAGGGCGAACTGTCCGGCCGCCCGCTCCAGCCTGGCGGGGTCCCGGTCGGCCCGGTACCACCGAATCTCCAGCCGGCCGGACCGCACCAGGCAGCCGGCCCGCTGATCGGGGCCGGCCAGCGAGAGCGCGAGCGAGACGTGCTCCCCCGCCGCGGTCCAGCCGTACGCCGTCAGCAGCAGGGCGTCGACCAGCTGCAGAAGGGCAGCCGCCTGTTCACCCGGCGGGGCGGGAACCTCCCGCAGCGCCCGGCACCCCTCCGCGAGCCAGACCGCCGCCTGCTCGGCGTTCACCAGGGCCCGCTCCCCGTCCCCGGCCGCGCCGGCCAGGTGCAGCAGGGCCCGGCCCCTGGCCAGCGCGAGCCCGGCCGGCCGCGCCTCCCCGTCCGGCCAGGCGTCCGCCATCGCCTCCAGCATGCCGACGCTCTCCTGGAGCAGCGCGGTGTCCGCGCCCAGCCGCCACTGCTCCTCCAGTACCCGGACCCGCTCCAGGACGAGGTCCACCGCCTCCCTGCGCGGCAGTCCCGGTGTCGCGCAGACCGCGGCGAACTCCCGGTCCGAGCGCCTCCACAGCTCCAGGGCGCGTTCCGGGTCGCCCGCCGCCCGCCGCTCCTGTGCCGCGGCGTCCAGGACCCTCGCCAGTACCGTCCGGGCCGGCACCGAGCCGGGGTGCGAGGCGGCGGTGCGCGCGGCCTCCTGCGCCTCGGCAAGCAGCGCCGTCTCCCCCTGCACCCGCCACAGCCGCAGCAGCTGTCCGGCCAGCTCGCTCCACAGCCCCGGGTCGGTTCCGGTCCGGTCCTCGCGCTGCCGGACGGCGGCCCGGCGCAGCAGCCGCACGGCGTCCAGCAGGTGTCCGACCCGGCCGTCGCCCTCGAAGCGGGCGGTCAGGGCGCGGGACTGCCGCACCGCCGCGGAGGGCGGGGCCGCCTCCGGTGCCGGGTCCGTGTGACGGGAGGCGGATTCGGGCAGATAGCGGCGCAGCACCTCGGCGGCCACGTCGGCGAACGGCTGCGGCACACGCACCCCCCGGTCCGCGGCGTCCGCGGCCGGAGGCGGTGTTCCCTCGCCGGGCGGGGCGGGGCCGCCGGTGAGCTGGGCCAGTGCCAGCGCGGGGAAGTTCGGGCCGGCCCGGCCGAAGTTCGCCTCCACATAAGCCGAGCAGTGCTTGAGGACGAGCAGCGCCTCGTCATGCCCGAGCGACCGCAGCAGTTCGTCGTGCACACCGTCGGCGAACCGGTACCAGCGGCCGTCGCCTCCGTCCTCCTCCTCGCGGCGTCGCAGCAGCCCGCTGAGCAGCACCTCCGACAGCTCGGCCGGGCCGGAGTCCGGCAGCATGGTGCGCTGCACCAGCTGCATCACCGGCAGGTACAGCGGGGCGGCGGACAGCTGCACCATCAGCCGGACGGCGCCCGGCGATGCGGTGGAGCGGAACCTGCCGACCCTGGCGGCGGGGGTGAGCGGGGCGCGTCCGCGGGCCCGCGGGGCGGGCGGCCGGGCGGCGCTCACCCAGCCGACGGCGGCGCGCACCGGGCCGCCGCCACTGCCCGACAGCAGCCGGGCCCACGCGTTCAGCGCGGCGGCGGTGGGCGGCAGCAGCGGCACCGGCACGGCACCGGGAGGCGGCCGGACGGCGGGACTCTCCGGGGTGAAGCGCAGCCGGACCCCGCCCGCGGGCCCGTCGCCGCGGGCCAGGGTCCCGTGGGAGGCGGGCAGCCGGGTGCGGGCCCACAACCGCGGCGGCAGCGGCTGCACCACCGCCACCGGGGCGTGGCCGGCCAGCCGGTGCAGCAGCCGGTGGATCTGCCCGCTGCGCCACAGCGGTCCGGCGCAGTCGCTGACCATGACGGTCACGGTGGCGCCGGTGGGGTCGACGAGCTGGTTGACCGGGCGCAGCGCTGCGGCACCCGGCTCGAAGCTGCTGCTGACCGCCGGCCGCCCGTCGGGAGACTCGTGGAGATGATGCACCTGGACGTCCCGGAAGGCGCCCAGCCTGGTGAAGACCCCGGCGAGCTCGGAGAGCAGCCGCTGCCACACCCGGGTGGCGGGAGTGGCGTCGATGAGGAGCCGCAGTTCGGCGCCCGAGCGCGGGCGCGGCCGGAACACCGGCAGCAGGACGCCGCCGGCTCGGGCGCTGCGCTCCACGGTGGCCGTCTCGTCCAGCTCTCCGGGCAGCGGCCGGGCCCCTGAGCGGTAGCGCTGCAGTGGCCGCAGGGCGCGTTCGAGTTCGAGCAGGCCGGGGAGGACGCCCGGTTCCGGGACGCCGACCGGCGAGAGGGGCCCGGGCGGCAGCCGGGGACCGGATCCGGCCGGGTCGGCGTACAGGCGGACCGTGCTGCCCGGCGGGCCTTCCTCGGCGGGGGTCCGGGTCCCGGGCACCGGCGCGCCGCCCGGGGCTTCCCGCGCCGCCCGGCCGCCGTCGGCGTCCTCCGCCTCCCTCTCCCCCGCTTCCCGGGCGCCTTGCCGCCCGGTGGCATGCCGTACGCCACCCTGGTGTTCCCGTCCGGGCCGGCCGACGGCGGCCGGCCTCGACCCGGTGCCGCCGTCGTCGCCGGGCTCTCCCACCGGCCGGGAAAACCTGGCGAGCCACAGGGCGTCGGCCAGCCCGGCGCCGTCGGGGTCGAGACCGCAGTCCCGCAGCGCGCGGATCAGTCCGGCGAGCGGGTCCGGCGGCGGTACCGGTGCGTCCGGCATGTCCGCCTACCTCGGCCGGTCCAGGCGCTGGATCAGGAGGTCCGCCAGCCGGTCCCGGGTCGGCGGGGCGGCGTGGTGGGTGAGGTAGATGGCGTTCAGCAGCTGGTCGGTGGCCAGTTGCTCGCTGCGCGAGCGCTCCAGGAACCGCGCGATGAGGTCGTCGCCCATGCGGGCCAGTTCGTCCCCGAGGTGGGCCCTGACGACGGTGGCCAGCCGTTCGTGGCCGGGCCTGCCCAGCTCCAGGTGGACGCAGCGGCGCAGCAGCGGTGCCGGGAAGTCGCGTTCGCTGTTGCTCGTCATCACCACGAACGGGAAGGCCCGGCAGCGGATCCGGCCGTCCCGGACGGTCACCTTGGCGCCGTCGTCGTCGAGGACATCCACCTCGGGCTCGCGGTCGGCGACGCGCTCCAGCTCGGGGATCGCGAACTCACCCTCGTCCAGCACGTTCAGCAGGTCGTTGGGGAGGTCGATGTCGCTCTTGTCCAGTTCGTCCACGAGCAGCACCCGGGGGGTCGCGGTGGGCAGCAGCGCGGTGCCCAGCGGCCCCAGGCGCAGGTAGCTGCCGATGCCGCCGGGCACCGGGGCGCCGGGGGCACCGGCTGCCCGGCTGCCGGCCGCGATCTGGGTGTCCTGGAGGCGGGCGAGCGCGTCGTAGCGGTAGAGGCCGTCGCCCAGGGTGGTCCGGCTGACGACCGGCCAGCGCAGGACCCGGCCCAGGCCCAGTTCGTAGGCCACGGCGTGCGCCAGGGTGCTCTTGCCGGTGCCGGGACTTCCGGTGACCAGCAGCGGACGCCGCAGGTACAGGGCCGCGTTGATGAGCTCCAGTTCCTCCGCGCCGGGACGGTGCATCTCGGCGAGGTACCGGTAGCTGCCCAGCCGGCGGGCGGAGGCGCTGTCGATGTCCGGACCGGGCGCCACCAGCGGGCCGCCGTCGAAGTCGCGCCAGGGCGGCGGCTCGGGCAGCCTGCGGATGCCGTCGTGCGGCTCGCCCGCACCCCGGTAGATGAGCCACTCGCGTTCCGCCCGCTCGCCGGGGGTGCCGCTCTCCGGAGGGCCGGGGTCGTGCTCGGGGACAGCCACTGCGTGCTCCTCGTCGCTCGTGCGTCCGTTGCATCGGGGCAGGGCCGGGCGGGGAACCCGACGGTACCGGGTACCGGCCGCCGGGGGACGGGATCCGGGGTGAAGAGCCCGTCTGTCAGGGCGCTTCCAGGGGATCGTCCGTACCCGCCGGCGACCCCGCCGGATCGTCGTACAGCAGGGCGAGCCCCTTGGACCAGTAGGCCTCGGGAGTGCCGTCGCCGACGGCGGCGCGCAGCCGCCACAGCGCGCCGGGCAGCAGGCCCGCGCCCCGGGCGTCCGTCACCGTGCCGTGCACCCCGCGGTGGAACTCCGCGCAGGTGGTGCCTCGGTCCAGCGTCTCGCGCCGCCACAGCACCACCGGGTGACCACCGGCCACCACGCGGCACAGCGCTCCGGGTTCGGCACCCGACCCCTCGGTGCGGCACAGCACGGGCAGCACACCGGCCCGCCGGGCGCGGAGGTCCGCGGGCCCGGGCACCTGGTGCGGGCGGTGGTCCGCGCAGTCGAGCACCGCGGCCTCCAGCGGCCCCGCGTGCGCGCGCTCCCAGCGGTGACGCAACAGCTCCTGCAGCCCGCCGCCGAGGGCGCCGGGCTCGTCCTCCCCGGTGGCGTGCGGCTCCGAGGGGCGCACCACGACGGGCCGTTGGGTGCCCAGCGGGGGGCCGTCGGGGGTGAGCCGCCACTCGTCGACGGGGAAGTCCAGCAGCGCGCAGGGCAGCGCGGCCTGCAGGGGAGCCTGGTGCTCGGGTTCGTCCGCGCGCCGGAAGGCCTCTGCCAGCGCGGCCCGCAGCCGCTCCGGCGGCCCGTCCGAGGTCTTCGCCCCCAGGTCCTCGTCGACGGAGCCGAGTTCGCCCTCGGGCTGCCCCACGCACACCCGCCAGTCGTAGCCCTCCGGCTCCCAGCCGCGCCGGGTGATCTCCAGCAGCACGAACGGTTCGGTGAGCGCGCCCGGGGCGGCCCGGGCGCGGCCGGTCTCCGCCGGCGGCCGCGGCGGCGCCCCCTCGCCCCGGGTGCCGCGCTCGCGGAGCCGCGCGGCCCGCTCGTCGGCCAGGGTGGCGCGGAACGAACGCGGCAGATCTGCGGCCGCGGCGGTCCTGGCGACCCAGTCCCACAGCCGGCGCTCGGCGTCCTCCGGTGCCGGGAACGGCCGCTCGGCGGTGGCCGCGTGGACGGCGTACCGCAGCAGCGCCTCCAGTTCGGGGTGGCCCTGCCGGAGTCCGTAGAGCTGTCCCAGACCGTCCCGCCAGCCGCGCGGCGCCGGCAGCCTGCCGTCGTGCGGGCGCCCGCTGAGCACCGTGAGCAGTTCGTCCAGCCGTTTGGTGCTGACCGGGGGAGGCAGTTCGGCCAGCAGACCCAGGAGTTCGGTGCGCTGGCCGGGGGTCAGCGCGCGGCCGGCTCCGGCTCCCAGCTCGCTCTGGGCATCGGTCCAGGTGGTGTCGAGCGTGTGGTCGTCGCGGTGACGGTCCGCGTGGTACTGGTCGTGGGCGTGCACGACCCGCTGGTAGAGGTCGTCGCGGCCCGCGGCGACGGGCCCCCGGGGGGACGGCAGCCGGCGCAGCTGGACCACGGAGACGGCGAGCCCGCCGTCCCGGCCGGAGGACCGGCGGGCCTTGAGCACCCCGATCACCTCGCCGCGTTCGAGGTCGACCAGCGGGCCTCCGGAGGCGCCCTCGGGGATCTCGTCCTCGTTGCCGAGCTTGAGCCAGCCGCCGGTGCCCAGTTCACCGCGGATCGAGCACACGCCGCTGACGTCGTGGACCTGGCCGTTCTCCTCGGTGCAGCCGAAGAACGCGACATCCCTGCGGGTGAAGACCTTGGCGGTGCGCTCGCTGAGCCAGACGCAGGCGTGCGGCACCGGCTCCAGCAGCCGGATGAGCGCCAGGTCCGGGGCGGGCCAGGGCCCCGGCGAGGAGTTCTCCCGCGGCTGGGCCCACTCCACGCGGCCGCGGGCGGTGTGTCCGGCGAAACTCAGGCCCACCTCTCGCCCACCTCCTTCGCCCCCGCCTCCGGCCAGCGCCACATGGGCGCAGGTGAGCGCCCAGTTGGGGGCGATGAAGAAGCCACTGCCCCAGGGCCGCCGGTCCGGCCCGTCGGGGGCATACCCGGCCGGCGGGGCATGGATGCGCACCGTCGCGGCGGCGGCAAGGGGTGCCAGGGTCTCGAAAGGGTCCACGTCCGGCGGCCGTGCGCCCCCGGTGCCCACCCCTCTCATCCAGCCTGCCCCGGAGCGCCCGGCGGAGTGCCCTTCCAGGTGAGGGTGACGGTGACGGCCGTCTTTCCCTCCCCGTCGGCCAGCAGTCCGACGACCTTGCCGGCCCGGGCCGTGAACTCCACGCCGAAGGTCACCTTCACCTCGTCGGGGCGGACGGTGCGCAGTCCTTCGGCCAGCGAGCCGGCGACGCCGGTGACCAGTTCCCGCAGCCCTTCCAGACGGGCCGCGGTACGGCCGCCCAGGCCGGTGTCGCTGTAGCCGCCGCCGGGCGGCGGCGCCCCGGGTACCGCGGAGGGACCGGGCCGGCCGGCCACGGGCGGTGGCTCCTCCTCGGTGACGCGGGCCCACACATGGGTGCCGTCCGGCAGGATCACCTCGGTGACAGTGCCACTCACATCCCCCTCCTCCCCCGGGTCCCCTCTCCCGGCGCTCCGAGCGTAGCCGCCGGGGTGACACCGGCGCGAGAGCGCCCGGGAGACATGCATATCCTGAGGCGGGCAAGCCCTGATCGTGTGTCCATTGTGTGCGCAGGGAGCAGTTTGTGTATTTCACCGATCGCGGGATCGAAGAGCTGGAGGACCGGCGCGGCGACGAGGAGGTCAGCTTCGGCTGGCTCTCCGAGCAGCTGCGGGTGTTCGTCGACCTGAACCCCGATTTCGAGGTCCCCGTCGAGCGGCTGGCGACGTGGCTGGCGCGACTGGACGACGAGGACGACGAGGAGGCCTGAGCCCGTCGCGGGGCCGCCCGCACTTGACTTCCCCCTTACGCGATATATCGTGTTGCCTCAGACGCGATATTCCTGACGCGTACCCGAGCGGGGGAGGTCCCGTGGCGCAGCAATCCGCATGGGCGGTCGACGAGGCGCGGACGCTCGACTTCGACGGCCGGCCCGTCGACGAGCTCCACGTACGCCTCGTCAACGGCACGGTGAACGTGGTCGGCACCGACGCCCCCGCGGCGGCGGGCGAGGCGGGCGGCGCACCCGCCGCCAGGGTGGAGATCACCGAGGTCCACGGGGCGCCGGTCACCGTCCGTTACCAGGACGGCCGGCTGACCGTCGGATACGACGACCTGCCCTGGCAGGGCTTCCTGAAATGGCTGGACGGCAAGGGCTGGGAGCGCAGCGCCGTGGTGTCCGTCTCCGTCCCGGCCTCGGTACGCCTGACCGTCGGGGTGGTGGGTGCCTCGGCCATGGTGTCCGGCATCTCCGGACGGACCGAGGTCCGCGGGGTCACCGGGGGCACCACCCTGGTGGGGCTGACCGGCCCGGCCCGGGCCGACACCGTCTCCGGGGACGTGGAGGCACAGGGGCTGGGCGGCGAACTGCGCTTCGGCTCCGTCTCCGGAGGGCTCACCGTCATCGACGGCCGCAGCCCGTCCGTCCGCGCCGACTCGATGAGCGGCACCATGATGCTGGATCTCGCCCCCTCCGACACCCCCGCCGACCTGCGGCTGAGCACCGTATCCGGGGAAGTGGCCGTCCGGCTGCCGGACCCCGCCGACGCGGTGGTCTCGGCCGGTACCGCCGGCGGCACGGTCTCCTCCGCGTTCGACGAGCTGACGGCGACCGGCCAGTGGGCCGGCAAGAAGCTCGGCGGGACGCTCGGGGCCGGCCGCGGCCGGGTCCAGGTCACCACGGTCTCCGGCTCCGTCGCCGTACTGCGCCGGCCGCCCGGCCCCGACGAGGCGCCGGCGGCCACCACTTTGCGGAAGGACGCCTGACATGCCCCCCGTCTTCGGCCACGGCCGGCTGCGCCTGTACCTGCTCAAACTGCTCAGCGAGGCGCCCCGGCACGGCTACGAGGTGATCCGGCTGCTGGAGGAGCGTTTCCAGGGCCTGTACGCGCCCTCCGCCGGAACCGTCTATCCGCGGCTGGCGAAGCTGGAGGCCGAGGGCCTGGTGACGCACGCCGTGGAGGGCGGCCGCAAGGTGTACTCGCTGACGGCCGCCGGGCAGGCCGAGCTGGCCGGGCGGGCCGAGGAGCTCGCCGGGCTGGAGCGCGAGATCCGGGACTCCCTGGCCGCGCTGGCCGCCGGCATACGGGAGGACGTCAGCGGCTCCGCCCGCGACCTGCGCGAGGAGATGCGGCAGGCCGCCGAACGCACCCGCGGAACCGGCCGTGCCGCCGGCGGCGGCACCGGCAACAAGACCGCCTGGCAGGAGGAGGCACGCCGGGCAAAGGAGGAGAGCCGCCGTGCCCGGCAGGAGGCCCGGCAGGCACGGGAGGCGCACAAGCAGGCCAAGGAGGCGGCCCGCGACCACTTCGAGCAGGCCGCGCGGCGCATCCAGGAGCGGGTCCGCTCGCACGTCTCCGCCGGTGACTGGCAGGCCGCCGTCCGCGAGGGCCTGGAAGGGCTGACGCACGAGGTGGGCGGCTGGAGCCGGCTCATGGAGGAGACCGTGGGGGCATCCGCCCCCTCCGAGCCGGCGGACGTCCCCGATCCGGCGCGGGAGCTGGAGCGGCTGCTGGACTCCTTCCGCGACGGCGTGCGGGACGCCGCCCGGGACAACGGCGTCACCCAGGAGCAGCTGCGGGAGGCCCGCCGCGAGCTGTCCGCCGTGGCGGCGCGGCTGGGCGTGCTGCTGCGTCCGCCGCGCGGCTGAGCCCTCCGCGGGCGGGCCCCGCGTCCGCCGGGGCCGCCGGGGCCGCTCGCCCGCCTCACTCGTCCCGCGGGCACGGGTGTCCCTCACGGCCCCAGACCTCGTACACCTCGCTGGTCGCGAACCGCCCGCAGCGCAGCACCACCTCGGGCCTGTCGACCCGGGCCCGCAGGATGTAGACGGGCTTGTCCCGCGGAATCCGGAGCCCTTCGGCCTCGAACTCCAGCACCCCGGTGACGCCCTGGAGGGAGACGTTGCCGTCGGCGAGCATCGTGAGCGCGTTGGTGTGGTCGAAGTTGCTTTCCCCCAGGCGGCTGAGCGCCTGGTGCGCCGCCTCCCGCAGCACGTACAGGCCGTCCCGGCCGAGCGCGGCCATCCCGGCGTCCAGCCGCACGGAGACCTCGTCGGGGTCGTATGCCTCCTCGTACTGGTGCACGAACGCCTCGGCCAGCGGGGACAGCTGTTCCTGGCCGGGCACCGCGTGGGCCAGGTAGTACAGCGTGAGGCCCGGGTACTGCCGCACCGGGTGCGTCGCGTTCAGCGCGTTGGCGACCGCGTCGCCGCCCAGCACCGTGATCCGCGAACCGCAGGCGGGTATCCGGGAGTACTGGCTGAGGAATCCCATCAGATCACCCTCGCGCCCCGCCCAGAAGAGAACCGAGTCGGGCTCCTCGTTCAACAGGTAGGCGCAGGTGGCGTCGGCGATCCGGGCGAACCCCTGAGCCGGGGCGGGTTCGTCGGAGGGCACCTCGGCATGGATGCCGTAACCGGGCCGGTAGTCCAGCATCTCGACCTCTCCGCCCGTCTCCTCCCGGAAATGGTGCGCGAAGCGTTCGGCGAGATTGGCGCTGTAGACGTCGTTCTCGTCCCGGACGACCACCGCCGCCCTGGCCCGGACCGGGTCCTCCCCGTCCCCCCGTTCGACGATCGGCTCGTCCCGCAACAGGGACACCGCCGCGCGCGCCTGACGGTCGTTGGACGGCGCGAGCTGGTAGTACCGGGAGGAGACGAGGGTCATGTCGTCCGCGGTGGCGGTCGTCCCGACCATGGGGATGGCGTGCTCGTCCAGGACCTCCATCGCCCGGAAGGTACTGGTCCGGCTCTGCCCCAGCCCCACCACACCGACGATCTGCTCCTCCCGCGCCGACTCCACGATCCGCTCCGCGACCCGCACCCCGTCGACGAACTCCGGACCCGCGTTGGCCAGCACCACGCGCAGCGCCACGACCTGGTCGGAGTGCGCCACGTCCGCCCAGATCTGCCGGTGGGCGAGCGCGAGCCCGCGCAGTTCGGTGAGCGTGCTCCCCTGTACTGCGCCCGGGTGGCGGGAGCGGCTGGTGTACGGCTCGAAGTGCACCACGGTGCGCACCGGTGTTCCGGTGGCCGCCAGCTTCTCGACTTCCCGGTTCGTCTCATGAATGGCGTCGAACAGCGGCTCGAAGCTCTCCGACATGCCGGCGAAGTAGCTGCCGCCGTCGCTGAGCCCGACGCAGTCGTGTCCGACGGAGCCGGGGAACTGCCCGTCGGGACACGGCGCCCCCTTGCCGATCACCGGCAGCGGGGCCCCCGCCCACCAGGCCGCTCCGGCCAGCAGCGCCAGCAAGGTCAGCAGCGCGGTCAGGCGCAGCATGAGAGCGGGGACAAGGCCGATGGTCTGCTTCGGCTGGATCTTGGGCTTGGTACGAAGGTACTCCTCGACACTGCGATCGGCGGCCTGAGCCGGGTCGGGAATGTCGAGCGCCACCTCCGCCGTGTTGCCGCCCTGGCGGCCCGCGGACTCCCGCAGAACCCGCTTGGCAGCGGCGAAGCCGTCGGCCTTGGGCACACTCAGCGCGTCCCGCTGCGCCGTCGAGACCAGCGCCACCAGCACCGTCGCCTTGGTGGACAAGTCCTTGACCGCGGCGCGGTAGAGGCGCACGAAGTCGGCGACGCGCTGCTGGGCCGTCTCCGCCTCACCCTGCACCGGGCCCACCAGGATCACGAAACGGGTACGGCGAGCCCGCCAGGGAGAGAACAGCCGGCGCTTCACCGCCGCGTCCAGGTCCGCCAGCAGAGCCCGCATCAGGACCTGCTCGGCGTCCTCCGCCCACGAACCGCCGGGAGCCAACTTCTGCGCCTCGGAGAAGAATCCGGAGGTGGCACGGTCACCCGTGTGCCGCTTGGTCCAGTCGGAGAACCACGCCCGGCTCCCGGTCATCCTGCGGTTCGTCCGAAGGACGAACAGCTGCCTGGCGATCCCGTTGTGCCATGCCCAGACACCGGACCGCCACACCGTAGCCCAGAGAGGACCGGCGTTCGGTGACAAGTCCAGTGCGGGGGTCCGCTTCCCGGGACGCTCGTCATACAGGCGGGAGCGCAGCTTTTTCGCGCGGTCCTCCGCGTCCGAGGGCAGCTGCTTCATCCTGACCACTGCCCGCAGCAGCTCGTACTGTGGGAGTTTCAGCCTGCCCGCGTCCCTCGGCATCTCCCGCAGGCCGGGCACGATCAAGCCGAACACTTCGGTTGGTGTATCGCCTTCGCCCGGCGGACCCAGCTCGGCGAGGGCGCACGGGGCCAGAGCATTGTTGCCGGCAGTGCTGCACCGCCTTCGCAGACCATCGAGCATCGCCCGGGCGTTCCCCCCGGGCGAGTCCCCGGCGAGGAGAATCAGTGCCGAGGGGGACCGCAGGGGGTCCTTGACCAAGTCGTCAAACGTGTCCAGGAAATCCGGGATGCCGGGGTACGGCGGGATGCCCGCTTCGGTTGGTGATAAGGCCATGCCCAAGGATGACCGGATCACCCGGAACCTGGGAACGGTCTCGAAAGATTTTGTGCCCGGTTGTTGCCCCGGCATCACGCGTCGCAGCCGGGGCCGCCTCAGACCGTCAGGACGATCTTCCCGAACAGCTCTCCCTCCGCCATCCGGGTGAACCCCTCGCGGGCCCGGTCCAGGGGCAGCACCGAGTCGATGACGGGCCGGATGCCCTTGGCCGCGCAGAAGTTGAGCAGCCCCGCCAGCTCCTCCTTGCTGCCCATCGTGGAACCGACGACCTTGAGCTCCAGGTAGAAGATCCGGGTGAGTTCGGCGGCGGCCGGGTTGGGGCCGGAGGTGGCTCCGGAGATCACCAGCGTGCCACCGGGCCGCAGGGACTTCACCGAGTGCGACCAGGTGGCGGCTCCCACGGTCTCCAGCACCGCGTCGACCCGGTGCGGCAGCCGCGCACCGCTCTCGAAAACGCCCTCCGCGCCCAGCTCCAGGGCCCGGCGACGCTTGGTCTCGTCGCGGCTGGTGACGAACATCCGCAGCCCGGCGGCCGCGCCGAGCACGACGGCCGCGGTGGCGACACCGCCGCCGGCTCCCTGCACCAGCACACTGTCGCCCGGCCGGACACCGGCGTTGGTGAACAGCATCCGGTAGGCCGTCAGCCAGGCGGTGGGCAGGCAGGCCGCCTCCTCGAAGGAGAGCTCCTTCGGCTTGGGCAGCACGTTCCACTGCGGCACCGCGACCCGCTCGGCGAAGCAGCCCTGGTACTTCTCGGTGAGGATCGAGGGCCGCTCACGGGGGCCCACGCCGTGGCCGGTTGCCCCGACGACCGAGTACAGGACGACCTCGTTGCCGTCGGCGTCCACCCCGGCCGCGTCGCAGCCCAGGATCATCGGCAGCGACTCCTGGCCCAGACCCACCCCGCGCAGCGACCAGATGTCGTGGTGGTTGAGCGAGGCCGCCTTGACGTCGACGACCGTCCAGTTCGGCGGGGCATCAGGCTCGGGACGCTCACCCAGCTCCAGGCCGTTGAGCGGCTGATCACTGTCGAATCGCGCGGCGTAGGCAGCAAACATGGGCTCAAGCTACCGGCGGGTCGGTTCGCCGGACCAGAGGCCTCTCCGGGAAGCGATCAATATCACCCCACACTTCACAAGGCCCTCACCAGCCTCTTCTCCCCCGAAGACGGTCCGCTCAGCGTGCGGCGCTGCGGCCGACCGAGCTCAGCAGCGAGCCGATGATGATCCCGATGACGAGATAGACCCCGGCCGTGCCGATCCGGGTCGGCCATTCGGCGTAGACGGTGAACGGCAGCAGCACCACGGCCGTGGTGGCCAGCCCCACGATCCACAGCAGGAACCGCTGCGGCTGCGGCGTGGCGATCAGCAGCAGCTGGAGAACGGCGGTCGCCACCAGGGCGGCACCGGCCGCCCCCAGTGCCAGCGCACCGGTGGTGGCCAGGACCAGGGTGCCGTGCTGTTCGGGGGCGAGTACCGGAATGCCGAGCACCCCGCGCACCAGCATCAGGGCCACCGCCGCGCCCAGGGCGGCGACCAGAGCGGTCATCAGGCCCCCGGTCCACAGCCGCCGGGAGCGGACCGCAAGACCTTCACCGGAACCGCGGATGCTGCTGTACTCGTGGTAGCTGTCATGGTCGTCCGGGCCGGGCGGACCGTAGGGGTCCCGGCCGTAGCCGGGGGGCGGAGAGCCGGTCATGGCGTGCCTCCCCGCTGGTGCCGCGTCGGGGCTCCGGCGGACGGTCGGTCTGTACTGCGCATGGAATGCCTCCCGAGGGGTGCCAGTGGGCGACTACCACGGCAGCCGGGAAGTATGCGGGCCGGACACCGGATGCCCGGCGGAGTCGTCCTCCGCCCCCTCCGGGGCCGTCCCGGGTTCCCCTTACCTCCCGTGAGCTGTCACGCTATAGGGTCGGATCCGGACGAGTACCCGACGGCCGCGCGCCGCCGGGAAGGGCAGGGGGAGTTTTCCCATGGGCAATGTGTTCCTGCGGCGGCTGAGCCGCTGGCAGGCGGAGACCGAGCGGGACGATTTCGCCGATCTGTACACGGAGTGCTACCGGGACGCCCCCGGCACGCAGCCTCTGACCCGGCAGGAGTTCATCGAGCGGTTCTCCGAGGACGTGCAGCAGCCGGAGTTCGACATGCTGGTCGCCAACGACCCCACGCTGGCCGGCTGCGCGTACGGCTTCCGGGTGGACCGCGACAGCCGGTGGTGGGAGCAGTTCCAGGGCATTCCCACGGAGATCGACGAACTCACCGCTTCGCGGCAGATCTTCACGGTGGCGGGTCTGATGGTGCTGCCGCGGCAGCGTCACAAGGGGGTGGCCTCCAAGCTCCAGGACCGGCTGCTGGACCGCGCCAACGCGGCCGTGGCGATCACCGTCATCGAGCCGGGGAACGAGGCGGCCCGGGCCGCCTACCAGAAGTGGGGCTGGGCCAAGGCCGGCGAGCTGAACCCGCACGCCGACATCCCGCCGCTGGAGGCGTGGGCCCGCTGTCTGTGACGCGAAGGAGTGCCGCGGCCCGGCCGCGGCACTCCTTCGCGGGACATGCGGTCGCCACCGCCCCCGTGCCGCCCTACAGCACCTTCGACAAGAACGCCTTGGTGCGCTCGTGCTGCGGGTCGGTGAGGACGTCCCGGGGGTGGCCGGACTCCACGACCACGCCGTCGTCCATGAAGACCAGCGAGTCGCCGACCTCCCGGGCGAAGCCCATCTCGTGCGTGACCACGACCATCGTCATGCCGTCCTCGGCGAGCTGGCGCATCACGTCCAGCACCTCGCCGACCAGTTCGGGGTCGAGCGCCGAGGTGGGCTCGTCGAACAGCATGAGCTTGGGGTCCATCGCCAGGGCGCGGGCGATCGCCACCCGCTGCTGCTGGCCACCGGAGAGCTGGGCCGGGTAGGTGTTCATCCGGTCGGCCAGCCCCACCCGCTCCAGCAGGGCCTCGGCGATCCGCCGGGCGTCGCCCCGGGCGATTCCCTTTACCTGGACCGGCGCCTCCATGACATTCTCGGCGGCCGTCATGTGCGGGAAGAGGTTGAAGCGCTGGAAGACCATGCCGATGTCCCGGCGCTGGAAGGCGACCTCCCGCTCGCGCAGCTCGTAGAGCCGCTCGCCGCGCTGCCGGTAGCCGACCAGCTCGCCGTCCACGTACAGGCGGCCGGCGCTGATCTTCTCCAGGTGGTTGATGCACCGCAGAAAGGTGGACTTGCCCGACCCGGAAGGTCCGACCAGGCAGAACACCTCACCGCGGCGGACCTCCAGATCGATGCCCTTGAGCACATGGATGAGACCGAAGGACTTGTGCACCTGCTCGGCCTTGACCATCAGGTCGTCACCGGGGCCCGCGCCCGGGCCCGGCTGCGTCGGGTTCTCGCTCATACCCGTTCGTCTCCCACCTTGCTCGGCGTGCGGAACGACGTCAGCTGCGCCTTGATGCGCTGCAGCGGTGTGGGCGGCAGCTCACGCTCCGAGCCCTTGGCGTAATACCGCTCCAGGTAGTACTGGCCGATGCTGAAGACCGTGGTGAGCAGCAGGTACCAGATGGTGACGACCAGCAGAAGCTCCATCACCGCGAGGTTGCGCGAGGAGATCCGCTGTCCGGCCAGCATCAGTTCGCCGTACTGGATGGCGTAGGCCAGGGAGGACGTCTTGAGCATGTTGATGAACTCGTTGCCGGTCGGCGGGATGATCACCCGCATCGCCTGCGGGAGCACGATCCGCCGCATGGTGCGGTTGCCGGTCATGCCCAGGGCCTGGGCGGCCTCGGTCTGCCCCCGGTCCACCGACTGGATGCCGGCCCGGCCGATCTCGGCCATGTAGGCGGCCTCGTTCAGGCCCAGTCCGAGGAGCGCGGCCATGAACGGGGTCATGACGTCGTTCATCGGCGCTTCGTAGAACCCGAGGTTGAAGTTCGGGAAGATCAGCGCCAGGTTGTACCAGAGGAAGAGCTGGACCAGCACCGGGGTGCCGCGGAAGAACCAGATGTACCCCCACGCCACGCTGCTCAGCACGGGGTTGCTGGACAGCCGCATCACGGCCAGCAGCATGCCCAGCGACACGCCCAGGAGCATGGCGAGCAGTGTGATCCACAGGGTGTTCTGCGCCCCCGTGATGACCGTCTGCCAGAAGAGGTAGTCGCCGACGACCTCCCAGCGGATCCTGGCGTTGACGAAGGCCACCACCACCATGGCCAGAGCGCCGAGCACCACGGCGGCGCCGATCCAGCGGCCGTAGTGCCGGACGGGGACGGCCTTGATGGCCTCCGGCGGTATGCCGGTGCGGTCGTGGTCCGGCGCTCCGGCGCCGGCCCCCCCGCCGTCATCGGCGTAGGGGGCCGTACCGGGCGTCCGGTCCTCGGGTTCGTGTGGCTCGGACACGGTGCGTTACCTCTGTCTGACTGCTGAACTGGTCGGCTGCGCTACGACGTCATTCACCGGCGTTGACGGTGGCCTCGTCGATGGCACCGGTCTCCGCGTCCCACTTGGCCAGCACCTCGGCGTAGGTGCCGTCGTCGATGATGGCCTGGACCGCGGCCTGGAGCGCGTCGCGCAGCTCCGGGTTGTCCTTGGGGACGGCGATGCCGTAGGGGGCGGCGTCGATCTGCTCGCCCACGACCTCGAAGAGGTCACCGCCGCCGGCCTCCAGCGCGTTGTACAGGGCGACCGGGTAGTCGGTGATGACGGCGTCGGCACGGCCCTGCTGCAGCTGGGTGATCGAGTCGGAGTCGGTCTCGAAGTCGAGAATCCGGATCGGGTCGTCGCACTCCTCGTTCTGCGCGACCGCGAGGTCCTCGTTGGCGGTGCCGCGCTGGAGGGCGACGGTCTGCCCGCACATGTCCTCCAGCGTCTTGATGCCCGCGGGGTTCCCCTGCTGCACCAGGATGGCGGAGCCGGCCTGGAAGTAGTTCACGAAGTCGGCGCCGCCCTCGGCGTCCTCGGTCGCGCCCCGCTGCCGGTCGGCGGTGTCCGTCATGGCGGACATGATGATGTCGTGCCGGCCGGAGTTCATGCCCAGCACCAGGCCGTCGAAGGTGCCGTTCTCGAAGACGAACTCCACACCCAGCTTCTCGCCCATCGCGGCGGCGATGTCCGGGTCGATGCCGGCCACCTCGTCGTTCTCGTCGTAGAACTCGATCGGGGCGTAGTCGATGTCCGAGCCGACCTTGATCCGGCCGGCCTCCTGGATGTCCGCGGGGAGCAGGTCCCACAGCGGCGCGTCGGAGCCGCCGGCCTCGCCGACGGTGTCACCGCCGTTGTCCCCGTTGTCGGAGCCGCAGCCGGTCAGCAGCAGCGCACCGGCGGCGACGAGGGCCCCGAGCGTGGCGAGGCGGGAGCGGCGGGTGGTGCTGGCGGTCATCGCGTGGTCCTCCTGCTGAGTGGTGGAGTGGCCGGAAAGCTGTGCACATTCGTTCGAACGGGCCGGACAGTTTCCGGTGGGGGGCATCCTGCCATCCGGTGCATTTCATCGGACCCATCGCTACGTCAAGATCGGATAACGGACACCGGGCCCCGGACACCGGGGGTGCGAAAAAGCCTCCCCCGCCGCGGGCCTTGGCGAGAGTGCGGCATGCCCGGCATCCGGGTGAGAGATGTGTCACCCAGAGCCGCCTCGCCCTTCGTGCGAGACCCGAACAGCTGCCGGTTTTCCAGGTCATGGGCGCCTTCGGAGTGAGTCAACTCCTGCTCATGTGATGACGAACCCACTCGTGCGAGAGGCGTCCCATCCGGTAGAACAGATCGTTACACCCCTCACCCGGGGACCTGGGCGCGTGTGCGGCGCGTCCGGCGTTCGCTCACCGGTCCCGACAGCGCCCCATTCGCCGGACGGACCGCGGACGTGGTGCCCGCCCGTTCCCCGACCGGGGGACGGCCACCCTCGAGCACAGAGACTTAAATAAAAGGGGTCAACCCAGTGGCATCGGAGATCATCAATCCACAGAGTGAACTGACCGCGACCGGACTCGATCCGGCGTTCGCGCTGCACCGCGGCGGCAAGATGGCCGTCCGCTCCACCGTGCCGGTGCGCGACGCCGACGACCTCTCGCTCGCCTACACCCCGGGCGTCGCCCGGGTGTGCGGCGCGATCGCCGAGAAGCCGGAACTCGTGCACGACTACACCTGGAAGTCCCAGGTCGTCGCTGTGATCACGGACGGCAGCGCGGTGCTCGGACTGGGTGACATCGGCCCGGAGGCGTCGCTGCCGGTGATGGAGGGCAAGGCGATCCTTTTCAAGCAGTTCGCCGGCGTGGACGCGGTCCCGATCGCGCTGGACTGCCGGGACACCGACGACATCGTGGAGACCATCGCCCGGCTGGCCCCCTCCTTCGGCGGAATCAACCTGGAGGACATCTCCGCGCCGCGCTGCTTCGAGATCGAGCGCAAGCTCCAGGAGCGGGTGGACATCCCGGTCTTCCACGACGACCAGCACGGCACCGCCGTGGTCACCCTCGCCGCGTTGCGCAACGCCGCCCGCCTCACCGGGCGGCAGCTGGGCGAGCTGCGCGCGGTCATCTCCGGCGCGGGCGCCGCCGGCGCGGCCATCGCGAAGATCCTGGTCGGCGCCGGCATCGGGGACGTCGCCCTGTGCGACCGCAAGGGCATCGTCTCCCGGGACCGCGACGATCTCACCGACGTCAAGCGGGAACTGGCCGGCCTCACCAACTCGGCGGGCCTCAGCGGCCCGCTGGAGACCGCCCTGGACGGCGCGGACGTCTTCATCGGCGTGAGCGGCGGCACCGTCCCGGAGGCAGCCGTCGCCAAGATGGCCCCGGAGGCCTTCATCTTCGCCATGGCCAACCCGGATCCGGAGATCCACCCCGAGATCGCCTCGCGGTACGCCTCGGTGGTGGCCACCGGGCGCAGCGACTACCCGAACCAGATCAACAACGTGCTGGCCTTCCCCGGGATCTTCTCCGGTGCCCTGCAGGTCCGGGCCTCCCGGATCACCGAGGGCATGAAGCTGGCCGCGGCCGAGGCGCTGGCGGCCGTGGTCGCCGACGAGCTGAGCCCGTCCTGCGTCATCCCCTCGCCGTTCGACGAGCGGGTCGCCCCGGCGGTGGCCGCCGCGGTGGCCCAGTGCGCCCGCGACGAGGGCGTCGCCCGGCGCTGACCGGCCCTTTCGCGCCCGCACGTGCCGGCCGCGTCCTTCCCGCCCGTTTCCCGGGCGGGGACGGCGCGGCCGACGCGGTCACCGGGCCCGCGCGCTCACCGCAGCGCGAGCACCACGGCGTCACTGAGCGACGCCCACACCGGCCGGGCCTCCGCGAAACCGGCCTTCCGCAGCGTTCCGGCGTGCCACCCGGGCGACTGCGCCTGCCCGTCGGAGTGATCTCCGTCGGCCGGATTGCCGAAGAGGGCATAGCGCTCCCGCACCGGACCGGCGAGCACCGGATCCGCCTCGGCGGCGCGCCACCAGTCCGTCCAGTCCTGCGCCCCGGCCTCCTTCGCCTCCTCCCGGCGGGCCTTGTCGAGCGCGGGGTCCGGGAGATACCACTCCTGCTGCTCGCGGGCATGCCGGGCGCAGCCGGACGGCGATTCGCGTAATAGATGCCATGCGCATGGACCACTTACCTTGTACGCTGCTGACCATACACGCCGGGCCGTAAGGACCAGAATTGGAACTGACCTATTACGCAGACTTCGCGGTGCGTCTGGTGAACACCGAGGAACCCGGACGGGCACGGGACACCCTGAACTCCGTCGAAGCCGTCCGGGACCTCTTCGGGGAGGCCCGGCACGCGGCCCGCCGGGCCGGCGAGGCCGACGTGACACGGCTGCGCGGGGTCCGGACCCGGCTGCGCGCGGTCTTCACCGCAGCCTCCGAGGGCAACGAGCGACAGGCTGTCGACCTGCTCAACTCGCTGCTGCTGGAGTACCCCTCCAGCCCGCAGATCTCCGGCCACGACCACCTGGACGACAGCGGCCGTCCCCGGTGGCACCTGCACCTGGCCGAGCACCCCTCCAACGCCACGGCCGGCTACGCCGCCATCGCCTGCATGGGGCTGGCGTTCCAGCTCACCGATCTCGGTGTGGACCGGCTGGGCATCTGCGAGGCCGCTCCCTGCCGCAACGCCTACATCGACACCTCGACCAACCGTTCCAAGCGCTACTGCTCCGACCGCTGCGCGACCCGGGCGAACGTCGCCGCCTACCGCGCCCGCAAACGCCGGGAACGCGAACCGAACGGCCGCACCGCGGAGGACAGCCAGCCCAGCAGCGCGACCGGCGAGCGCTGACCCCGCGACGGCAGCGGCCGCAGCCGCAGCAGCGCGCGGGCCATCACCAGATCCGCCGGCACCGCACCGAACTCCCGGCTGTCGTTGGTCACCCGCGGGTTGTCCCCGCGCACCCACCAGCCACCCGGCCGGCGCTCCACCGCCCGCTTGACGATCAGCAGGTCGTGCTGGAACGGGTGCCGCACCACGATCACGTCCCCGGGCCGCACCCGGCCGCCGTACCGCAGCAGCAGCCGGTCCCCCGGACGCAGGGTGGGCAGCATCGACGGGTTGTACACCTCTGCCAGCCCCACTCTCATCCGCCGCCCACCGCCGTCTCCTCTCGTCCCGGTCCGGAAGCCCGGCCGGCCCTCGGACTTTTGGCCCAAGCCCGGCCGGGGACCCGGGTCCACCGCAAATTGCCGTCCCGTACCGAGTAATCTCGCACGTGAGAAGACGATCACGAGGAAGGACAGCTCCATGCTTTCCCGCCTGTTCGCCCCCACGGTCAAGGTCAGCGCACACTGCGACCTGCCCTGCGGCGTCTACGACCCGGCCCAGGCCCGCATCGAGGCCGAGTCCGTCAAGGCCATCCAGGAGAAGTACCAGGCCAACGAGGACCCGCACTACCGGGCCCGCGCCACCACCATCAAGGAGGAGCGCGCGGAGCTGGCCAAGCACCACGTCTCGGTGCTGTGGAGCGACTACTTCAAGCCTCCGCACTTCGAGAAGTACCCCGAGCTCCACCAGCTGGTGAACGACACCCTCAAGGCCCTCAGCGCCGCGAAGGGGTCCACCGACCCGGCCACCGGGCAGAAGGCCCTGGACTACATCGCCCAGATCGACAAGATCTTCTGGGAGACCAAGAAGGCCTGACCCTCCGTCACGCCACCCGGCCCGCGGCTCTCCCGGCCGCCGTGCCGTCCCCGCACCCGGTCCGCAACACACGCCGCCCACGGCGTCCGTGTCACGGACCGGGTGCGGGCGTTCCGGGAGCTCACAGCTCCTCGACGATCTGTTCGGTCCAGATGGTCTTGCCGCCGGGGGTGTAGCGGCTGCCCCAGCGGTGGGAGACCTGGGCGACGAGGAACAGGCCGCGGCCGCCCTCGTCCGAGAGCTGCGCGCGACGCAGGTGCGGCTGCGTCTGGCTCGGGTCGGAGACCTCGCAGATCAGGCGCTCGTCCCAGGTCAGGCGAAGACCGATGGGGCCTCCGGCGTATCGGACCGCGTTGGTCACCAGTTCACTGACGATCAGCTCCGTGCTGAAGACCATCTGCTCCAGGCCCCACTCCCCGAGCTGGGCGGACACCTGGGACCTGCTGCCCGCCACGGCGCCGGGGTCCGCGGGCAGTTCCCAGGCGACGGTACGGCCCGGGGGCACCTCGCCCACCCGCGCCAGCAGCAGTGCCAGGTCCTCCTCGCGCGGCCCCTCTCTCAGCTCGGCCGACCACCGCTCCCCCACGTCGCTCAGCGGGCCGGTCCGGCCGGCGCCCTCCTGTGCGGCCCCGTACATGCGCTCCACATCCCGGTCGGCGTCCCGGTGCCCGCCGAACCGTCCACCGCTGTGGAAGGCCAGCACATCGCCCGCCTCCAGCAGCAGCTCCACCGGCTCGAAGGGTTCCCCGCCGGTGCCCAGCGGAGGGCCGGGGCTGAGCTTCACCTCCTCGGCGGCCGCGCCACCCCCGCGCGCCAGCAGGGGCGGGGGGTGCCCCGCCGCCGCGACCAGGCACTGGCGGCTGACCGGGTCGTAGGTGGCGTACAGGCACGTGGCGCTGAGCAGTGAGGCGGCGTCGGCGGAACGAGGGTTGCGCTGTGCCTCGTCCTCGCCGAACCGGACCACCAGGTCATCCAGGTGACCGAGCAGTTCGTCGGGGGCCGGGTCCAGGTCGGCCAGCGTCTGCACGGCCGCGCGCAGCCGTCCCATCGCGCCCGCGGCATTCACGCCCCGGCCGGCCACCCGTCCGACCACGAAGGCGATACGGGTGCCGGAGAGCCGGATCACGTCGTACCAGCTGCCGCCGGTCCCCGCCGCCGTACTCGCCGGCAGATACGTGCCGGAGGTCTCCGCCGCCGTGACACGCACCACGGGGCGCGGCAGGAGGCTGCGCTGCAGCCGCTCGGCGGTGCGGCGCTCCCGGGTGTAGCGCCGGGCGTTGTCCAGGCTGAGCGACAGCCGGGAGGCGATCTCCTCCGCCAGGGTCCCGTCGGCCTGTTCGAAGCCCGAACGGTCCCCGGTGCGCCACAGCAGGATGCCGCCGAGGACCAGCCCCCGGGCCAGGAGAGGAATCATGAGGAAGGACGTCGCGGCCTCGGGGACGATCCTGTAGAACCGCTCGAAGGCCGGCATGATCGCCCGCAGCTGCTCCAGGTTGGGCAGAATGGCCGCCTCGCCCCTGCGGACGTGCTGGGCCTCGATGTTCCCCAGTCGGATGGGGTCCCCGACCTGGTAGATCTCCTCGGGCCACTGGCCGTCCGCTGCCGCCACCGCGATCCGCCGCAGCGGGGTGCTCGTGGTGAACTCGCCCGGCTCCTCCCCGGCCAGCACGCTCTCCGTGACGTCCACGGCCCCGAGGTCGGCGAAGGCCGGCACGAGCATGGCCACGAGATCCTCGGCGTTCTCGGTGATGTCCAGCGAGCCGCCGATGCGCACCGCCGCGGCGTGCAGCAGGTCCAGTCGCTGACGCGCGCGGGGGTTGGTGACCAGCACGCCCCCGCCGGCCAGCGCCACGTGCCCGTCCGCGCCGTCCTCGTCCTCGGGGGTCAGCCGGACCAGGAGGCGGGCGTCCGTGCCCTCCGCGAGCGGGACGGCCTCCAGCGTGACGGTGGTCCTGCCGCCCGCCAGGTCCCGCAGCACCGCACGCATGCTGCCCTGCCAGTCACCGGCCACCCCTTCCAGCAGCTTCGTCCACACCGAGGTGCCCTCGAACAGAAGTCCGAGGTTCCGGCCACGGACCTCCCCGGCCGTGCCGCCCAGCAGCTCCAGCGCCGGTCGCGTGCACGTCAGCACCGCGCAGTGAGCACCCAGCACCAGCTCGGCGGAATGTCCCGCACCCGCCGAGCCGTTCCCGGGTGACCTGCCCCGGCCGGTCATCCACCCGCTGCCGCACGGGCAGCAGCGACCATGACGTCCACACTCCCATTAAAGGCGCCCAGGGCCGATTCCGCCCGTCCACGGCCGGTCAGCCCGTCAGCGGCCAGTGACGGGGAGGCCCGCCGGGGGGCGTGTGGGCGAGCGTCTGACGGCCGGGAGCGGCCTCGATGGTGAACCACTCGCGGCGCGGACGGTGGAGCCGGAGCCATTCCTCGTGGGCCTCCTCGGCCGTTGACCACAGGTCGTGAGGCCCGAAGACGGTCACCTCCGACCCGCCACGGGACGGCTCCGCGATGTGCGCGCCGGAACCGTCCGAGGGGTCGTACAAGGTCGTCACCCGGCGTCCCTCACTGTCCCGGCCGTGGCCCCGCACCGTGCCGGCCGGGAATCGGATGTCGGCGAAGAAGGAGAACGTCCAGTCGTCCAGGACACTCGCGGGCAGCGGTGACCGACGGCGCACGGCTGTGGACGGGACCGCTCCGGGCCCCGGCACGCTACGCCGCGGGCCGGACTCCAGCGGCATGAAGGAGGCAGGTGTGTGCAGGACGTGCCCGGCGGCCGTGCCGTCGGGCAGCTTGGTGAGTCTGACCACCAGGCCCCCGGCGAGTGCGCCCTTGACCGGAACGACCATCACCCCGCCGGGGAGCAGTTGTTCCAGCCACGCGGGAGGGATGTGCCGCACGGAGCAGGTGGCGATGATCCGGTCGTACGGTGCCCGCCCGGGCAGCCCCGCCGCGCCGTCGCCCTGCCGCACGAAGGGTGTGTGCCCGGTGGCCGCCAGGCGGTCACGGGCCAGGGCCACCAGCGCGGCGGACCGGTCGACGCTGGCGACGCACCCATCGCCCGCCAGCCTGCTCAGCAGCGCCGCGTTGTAACCGGAACCGGTGCCGATCTCCAGCACCGTCGTTCCCGGCCGGACGTCGAGAGCGTCCAGCATGTCCGCCATCAGTCCGGGCGCAGTGGAGGAGGACGTGGGGACCCCCGTGACGCCCTCAGGACCCGCCTGCTCGGCGTGCAGCCCGTCCACCTCGGTGATGAGCGAGTCGTCCGCGTAAACCTGGTCCAGCCAGCCCTCCGGATCACCGTCGGTCACCCGCCAGGGAGTGAAGCGCTCGCCGTCGCGCCGGTAGAAGACCGGGACAAACGGGTGCCGGGGGACGTTGAGGAAGACCTCGGCGAGCCGGGAGGACAGCACGACGCTGCCGCGGTCGATGCTCCGGGTGAGGGCGATCCTCGCGGCTGCCAGCCGCCGCGCGTCCTGAAGAATGTCCGTCACTTCTCCGCTTCCAGATAGTCGGCGATGGCGGCCGTGATGGGAAGGCCGGTCGCCTGTTCCACGAACCCGAACTGACCGCTGGGGTTCACTTCCAAGAACCGCCATGAGCCCTCGGGGGTCACCACGAAGTCGAAGGCTCCATACGGAAGAGCCAGACGTTCGAGCAGCCTGTGCACCCCCCTCACCACCTCCGGCGGGGGCGTGCAGATCCGGTACGTGTGCGAGGCGTAGTCCCTGCGCCAGTCCACGTGGCCGGATTCCGAGGTGGTGTGGATTTCTGCTCCGAACAGCTTTTCCGCGACGGCGGTCAGCCTGACGTCATACGCCTTGGGCACCCATTCCTGGAACAGGTGCGCCGTCGTTCCGATGTCCGGATGCGGCAGCATCCCGGGAGGCACCAGGCTCGCGTACACGGCGGCGGTGCGACCGTCCACGGTTCCGCGCACCTGGGAGAACGGCTTGTACAGCAAGGGCCCGTCGAGCGTGCCGGAGAACCGGGCAGCCGCTTCCGGGTCGTTGGTGATCAGAGTCCGGGGAACACTGAGGCCGGCCTCCGCGGCCAGCCGCAACTGCAGCGGCTTGTACTCGGCGTCGGCGGCCGGGCCCGGCGGAGGAAGCCAGCGGCACGGCAGCGACAGCAGCAGCCCGCCGAACCCCCGCCGGGCCTCCGCCGCGGCCACCGCACGGGCCGCCCCCGGCATGCCCTCGGCCACCCGTGGGCGGGCGGGGCGCCGGTAGTACACGGAGCGGACCGCCTCCAGGCACAGCGTCCGGCTACGGCTTCGGAGAGTGCCGCGCCAGCCGCTCGGCCCCATCGTCGCGTCCAGCACGAGTTCCTGGGGGAAACCGGCCAGATCGGCCCGGAACACCGGGACGGCTCGCCGGTTCAGCTCCTCCACCACCAAGTCCGCCGTCGGATCGAAACGGCCGGCGAGTACGAGGACCGTTCCTCCGCTGCTCATCAGTCGTCACTGGGGCCGGGATCGTCCGGGGCGTCGAGCTGCCCGCCGGGGTCGGTGGGGCCGAAGGTCTTCGGCGGGTTCTTGGTCATGAAGACCCCGGGGGGAAGCCCTTCATAGGTCCCGGTCTGCGACATCTCGTCGTAGCCGATGTCCTGCGGAAGGACACCGCCGGTCCCCGCATCGCCCACGGGGGTGAGGAAGCGGAGGGCGAAAGGGCCCGGGCCCGGGCCTGCTGCGAGTTCGGGCAGATCGGGAGCACTCCCCCTCTCCAGCGGTAACCGGGATTCCGGCGCGTCGAGGCACAATGTGCCGGGAATCGCGTCGCGTTCCTGTTCAGTGGTGACGGACATGACTCACTTCCCTGTCATAGTGATCTTTGTCGCCCGGTCGGCGGCTCGGTTATGCCCGCCCGGATCACCCAGGAAACCGGCCCGGCGTGCGGTTGCGGGGCCCTTTCCACCACCTCCGGCGCAAACGGAATCCTCCGCGCCATTTTCCGTGCGCCCCTCGGGATACCCGGAAAGGGGAGGAACACATTACGGAACCCCTCAGGCTCCCGGCATGTCCGGGAGACCCCGAGACGACATTGGGACGTTCGCCCTCGCCGGCGAAGGCCCGGACGGTACGACGGGAAGCCGTACCGGGCCGCACCGACGGTCCGCAGTGACCTGCCGACGGCACCGCCGTTGAACAGGTACACGGCGGAAGGCAAGAGCGCATGGATGCGGAGAAGCGACAGGTGCCGGTCGGAGAGGAGCGTCACACGACGCCGGAGCCCCGGCACCCGGATCCGGAGGAATGGGTGGCGGACCGGCTGAACCCGGACGACCGCCCCGGTATCGACCCCGTGCTCCGCACGGTGGGAAAGCAGATCAAACGGCTCAGGGAGCTGGCCGGTCTCACCCAGCCCGAATTCGGACGGGCCATCGGCTACGGGGCGGATCTCGTGGCGTCGGTCGAGCGTGGCAGGCGGGCACCGAAACCACAGTTCCTGGCGGCGTCGGAGCGGGTCCTCGACGCCCGCGGGGTCTTGGACGCCGTCGAGGACGAGGTGAGCCAGGCCCGGTTCCCGGCACGGTTCCGTGACTTCGCCCGGTGGGAGAAGGAAGCGGTCAGCCTCTACTCGTACGCGGCCCTCACGGTTCCTGGGCTGCTGCAGACCGAGGCGTACGCCCGCGCCCTGATGAGGGACTACTGCCCACCGCTGGCCGACGAGGTCGTGGAGGACCGCGTGGCGGCCCGGATGGAACGGCGCGCCATCTTCGAGAGCCAGCGGGCCGTGGTGACGGGCTTCGTGCTGGAGGAGGCTGTCCTGCGCCGGCCGGTGGGCGGAGCGGAGGTGATGAGGGAACAGTTGCGCTGGATCCGGGGCATGTCCGGGCTGCGGAACGTCTCGGTCCAGGTGATGCCCACCTCCCGGTGGAAGCACCACGGGATTTACGGCTCGATCACGCTCCTCGACACCCGGGACGGCGTATGGTCATGTACACGGAGTCGCAGGGGATGAGCGGCGTGATCACCGACCGGGCGAAGGTGCGGGTCTACGCCCAGCGCCACGGGATCATCCGCATGCAGGCCCTGGACACCGAGGAATCGGCACGGTTCATCGACCAGTTGGCGGGAGAGCTATGACCACCCTGCACGGCGCACCGGCGGACCTCGTCTGGCACAAGAGCAGCTACAGCGACGGCGAAGGCGCCGAATGCGCCGAGACCGCCGCCGACGCAGCCGCCGTCCACGTCCGGGACTCCAAGGACCCCGGACGTCCGCACCTCACCTTCCCGCGCGGCCAATGGACCGCGTTCCTCACCGCCACCTCCCGCCTTTGAGACTTCACCGGATGAGACGCCCCGACCTGCCTTCGCTCATCAGCGACTGCCGCCCGTGACCGTGCAGGCCGCCGGATGGCCGACGGCCCCCCACCCTTAGAGGGAAATCGTCTGGCTGCGGATGACTTGCGGGGTTCTGCGGTGAGATGTGTCCTGGTACTGCCGCCGGGGCCGGCCGGCGCCGGAGCCCGCGGTGAGCCGGAGCGGAGGAACGGCCGGGAGCGGCACCGTCGTCCGGAAACCAGGAGGATCTCATGGACATGCCCGATGTCACCGAGTGCGCGGCCGAGCCGTGCGCCTACAACAGCGCCGGCTCCTGCCAGGCCCTGGCCATCACCGTGGGGGACTCCCGGCACGCCCACTGCGACACCTTCTTCACCACGTCGATGTCGGGCGGCGACCCGTCCGGGGGACGTGTGGGGGCGTGCAAGATGGCCGGCTGCCGCCACAACGTCAACCTGGAGTGCCAGGCCTCCGGGATCTCGGTGGGTCTGCCCGCCGGCCAGGCCGAGTGCATGACCTACGCTCCGGCCTGACCCGGCTTCCCGGCCGGCTACCGGCCCAGAAATGCCCTGGCCCGCCCGGGAGGGGCCACATAGAGTGACGGCATGACTGTGACCGGGCCGGCCGAGCCGGTGCTGCCCGTGGCGGCCAGGACGCTGCTGGTGGCGGCGGTCGTCGTGCACGACCGGGAGGCCGGGCGGGTGCTGATGCTGCGGCGCGGCCCGGGGGCGTCCTTCGGTGCCGGCCTGTGGGATCTGCCGGTCGGCAAGTGCGACCGGGGCGAGCCGGTGACCGCGGCGGCCGTGCGCGAGCTGCGCGAGGAGACCGGCCTGGTCGCCGATCCGGCCGATCTGCGGCTGGTCCACGTGGTGCACGCCGCCCGCGGCACCGCGGCCCCCGACGGCTTCCTGACCGTGGTCTTCGCCCTCCACCGGTGGCACGGTGAACCGGTGAACGCCGAGCCGGGCAAGCACGCGGAGGTGTGCTGGGTGGACACCTCGGCGCTGCCGGAGGACACGGTGCTGTCCACCGACCGGATGCTGACGCGGGCACTGGGCGGCGAGCCCGGCGTGACGCTGCACGGCTGGACGTGACGGACCGCCCCGCGTGCGGGGCGGTCCGGGTCCGGCGCCGGGCGTGCGGGGTCAGCCCTTGACGGCGCCGGAGGTCAGGCCGGTGGCCATCTTGCGCTGCACCAGCATGAAGAAGATGACCACGGGGAGCGCGATGAGGATGGAGGCCGCCATCAGCGCGCCGTAGTTGGTCCCCCGCTGGGTGGTCATCGACATCATCCACACCGGCAGCGTCCACCGCTCGTTGTCCTGCATCACCACATAGGCCAGCAGGTACTCGTTCCAGGTGTTGACGAGCGCGAAGACCGACGTGGCCGCGACCCCGGGGCCGATCAGCGGGAAGACCACCCGCCAGAACGCCCCCATCCGGGTGCAGCCGTCCACCATGGCCGACTCCTCCAGGTCCTTGGGGATGTTGATGATGAAGCCGCGCAGCATCCAGACGCTGAACGGCAGCGCGGCGACGGTGTAGACGACGATCAGCGACCAGTACTGGTTGAGCCCGCCCATGGCGTTCAGCTGGAGGTAGAGCGGGATCAGCATGGCCAGTGGCGGCAGCAGCTGCACCAGGACCAGCACGATCAGCAGCGCCCGGCGCCCGTAGAACCGGAAGCGGCCGATGGCGAAGGCGGCGAGCAGGGCCAGCACCATGGCGGCCAGGACGGTGACCGGCGCGACGATCAGGCTGGTGCGGACCGAGCTCCAGAAGAAGTTCATCTCGATGGCGGTGCGGAAGCCGTCCAGCGAGAAGGAGGAGGGCCACAGCGTCTGGTCCCAGGAGCGGATCTCCCTGGGGGGACGCACGGCGGTGGCGACCATCCAGTACACCGGGAAGGCCATCACGACGAAGACGAGCAGCCCGGCGAGGTTGTAGCCGGCCCGGCGGTTCTTGCGGTCAGGGCGCAGCCTCTGCCGGACATTCTCGGGAGCGGTGGCGCTCATTCGACCTCACCTCTCCTCATGAGCTGGCGCAGGTAGTACACGGCGACGCCGGACAGCAGCAGCACGGCGACGAGGGCAACGGCGGTGCCCTGGCTGAAGGAGGCGCTCTGGAACGCCAGCTGGAAGGAGTAGATGCCCAGCACCTCGTACTGGGGCTCCACGTTGTTGCCGCGCATCAGGAAGATCTGGACGAAGACGTTGAAGTCCCAGATCACCGACAGCGTGGCCACCAGCTGGAACACCGGCTTGATGACGGGGAACACCACGTTGGTGAAGATGCCCAGCGGGCCGGCGCCGTCCAGCCGGGCGGCCTCGACGAGTTCCTTGGGCACCTGGGTGAGCGCGGCGTACAGGGTGACGGCGACGAAGGGGATGGCGCCCCAGACGACCACCGCGGCGATCACCGTGAAGCCCTGCCAGGTCTCCAGGAACCAGTTGTGGCCGCGGAAGTCCAGCCCCGGGATTCTGCTGAGCAGGTTGTTGAACAGGCCGTACTCGGAGTCCGAGAGCCAGCGGAAGATGGAGGTGGCCACGATGACCGGCATCGCCCAGGCGGTGATCAGGGCGAAGGTCACCAGCAGCCGGACCCACGCGGACATCCGCTGCATGATCAGCGCGATGAGCAGTCCCAGCGACATGGTGAGCACGACGCAGACCACCATGAAGACGACGGTCTTGAGCGTGACGCCCCAGAAGTGGGAGTCGGAGAAGATGTTGGTGAACTGGTCGAAGCCGACCCAGTCCGGGGCGTCGCCGCTCCACAGATGCCTGCGGCGGTAGTCCTGGAAGGACATCACCACCGTGCGGAACAGCGGGTAGAAGTAGACGGCTGCGATGGCGAGCAGCGCCGGGAGGACCAGCGCGTAGGGCAGGATGCCGCGGCCGTGCCCGGGGTCGGGCCGACGCCGCTGCCGGACCGGGGGCGGGACGACGCCACTGTCGCCGCCTGCGGCCGAGCCCGCCGTCGCCCCGGGCGGAGACGCCTCGGGCGGGCGGTCGGTGGTGGGAGCACTCACTGTGCGGGCCTTTCGTTCCTCGGAGGTCGCCCTCGGCGCGCCCCGGGGCGGACCGGTGGCCGGTCCCGCCCCGGGGCGCGCCCGCGGATCAGACGTCGCTGTTGATCAGCTCGTCGATCTTTTGGTCGGCCTCTGCGGTGGCCTCCTCGACGGGCGTGCCGCGCAGTACCTCCAGGAGCATGTTCTGCAGGACTCCCTGCTGCTCGATGGTGGCCCAGCCCGGGGCGATCGGGGTGAACCAGGAGCTCTCCAGGGCGGCTGCCGATGCGGCCATGTCAGGGTTGCCGGAGAGGAGTTCCAGTTGCGCGGTGTTGTTCGGCAGCGTGCTGGTCTCCGCCAGCACCTCCATGGACTCGGCGGAGGTGAAGAGGGCGATCCAGTCGGTGGCGAGGTCCTGGACCTTGGATTTCCCGATGATCCCCAGGGTGGAGCCGCCGATGAAGGTGGGCAGCACCTGGCCGTCGGGGCCGGGCATCGGCGCGACGGCGATCTTGCCGTCGAGTTCCGGGTTGCCCTCGTTCTCCTCGCTGACGATCACGCCCGCCTCCCAGGAGGGGCCGTAGATCAGCGCGGACTTCTCGTTGGCCATGACCTGGCCGTGGTCCTGCTCGTCCTTGGTCTGGTCGCCGTTGTTGTAGGTCTTGACCAGTTCGGTGAAGTGCTCGATGCCCTGCTGGGCCTCGGGGGTGGACAGGGCGGCCCGCCACTCGCCGGCGTCCTCGTCGAACTCGGCGATCGCGCCGCCGTAGGCGGAGACGTAGGACATCGCGGCGTACCAGTAGCGTCCGGGCAGGTAGAGGGCGGAGAACGAGTCGTCGGAGCCGAACTCCTCGGCCAGGGCGTCCAGCGCCTCCCGCAGTTCCTCCTCGGTCTGCGGGAGTTCGGCGGAGCCGGTGGCCTGCTCGAACATCTCGGCGTTGTAGATGCCCAGCCGGGAGCCGGCGTAGTAGGGGACGCACCACTGGGTGCCGTCGGCCGTGCAGGCCGTCTCCAGGCCCTCCAGCCAGGTGTCGGAGTTCTCGTAGTCCGCGGGGTCGATCTCGGCCAGCGCACCGTTGAGGATGTACTGCATGGTCTCGGTGTTGCCGAGTTCCACGATGTCGGGGAACTGGTCCCCGCCGAGCGCGGCGTCCAGCTTGGTGGTCTTGTCACCCCACTGCTGGTACTGCACGTTGACCTTGACGTTGGGATACGTCTCGGCGAACTGTTCGTTGACCTGCTCGACGAGATGCGGCCAGGTGCTGTCGGCCTCACCCATCAGCCAGACGGTGAGGGTCTCGCTGCGGTCCTCGGGGGCCGCGTCGGAGCCGGTGGAGCCGTCGTTCCCGTCGGACCCGCAGGCGGTGAGACCGAGCAGGGCCGCAGCGCCGATGGCCGCTATGAGCTTGCGATTCACTTCCATCCTCCTCGGATGCCAGAGATCTCCCGTCCGCCGGTCGCGGTCTCCCCTCCTGTGACCGCGCGTGGCGTCGCAGGCATGACTGCGGGACTGGCCGGGGCTGGCCGTTACTGGTTTAGACCAGGCCCCTGAGCTTGGACTAGACCTGCCGCGATGGTCAACGGCCCGGATGGCCCGGAGACCGCTCCGTTACCGGAACGACATGTGCGCGTCGCGCCCCTCACCCCCCTCACGCCCCGGGCCTCCGGCACGGTCGTGCGCCGCACCGGGCAACAATGAGACGGTGACCACCCTCCCCGGACTCCCCCCGGCGGCCCTCCCCTCACCGCTGCAGGAAATCCACGACGACCGCTTCGCCCGGCGCGGCGTGCGGCTGCTGCTGAAACGGGACGACCTGCTGCACCCGGACCTCCCCGGCAACAAGTGGCGCAAGCTGACCCCCAACCTCCGCGCCGCCACCGAGGGCGGCCACCGCACGCTGCTGACCTTCGGCGGCGCCTGGTCCAACCACCTGCGCGCCACCGCGGCCGCCGGCCGGCTCACGGGCCTGGCCACCATCGGCGTGGTGCGCGGCGACGAACTCGCCGGCCGGCCGCTGAACGAGTCGCTGGCCCGCTGCGCGGCGGACGGGATGCGGCTGCACTTCGTGAGCCGGGCGGCCTACCGCCGGCGCACCGAGCCCGGCTTCCTGGCCGGACTGCGCGACCGCTTCGGCGACTTCTTCGCCGTCCCGGAGGGCGGCAGCAACACCGCGGCGGTGCGCGGCTGTGCGGCGCTCGGCCGGGAACTTCTCGACGCCCCGCACCCCCCGGACGTCACCGCGGTGGCCTGCGGCACCGGCGGCACGCTGGCCGGTCTGGCGGCAGGGCTCGGCCCGCGGCACCGGGCCCTGGGCGTGCCCGTCCTGCGCGGCGGCTTCCTCGGCCGCTCCGTGCTGGAGCTCCAGACCGCCGCCTTCGGCGGCCGGCGCGGCGACTGGTCCCTGGCGGAGGGCCACCACCACGGCGGATTCGCCCGTGTTCCCGCCCCGCTGGAGGCGTTCGCCGAGGACTTCGCCGCCCGGCACGGCCTGCCCGCTCCGGACCGCGTGTACGTCGCCAAACTGCTGTTCGCGCTCACCGCGCTGGCCCAGCAGGGCGCCTTCACCGAGGGCACCGTGCTCGCCGCCGTGATCACCGGCTGATCCCCCGCGCCGGGCGGCCTTCCCCGCGGCACCACGTGATCGCGGGTGCACGGATCGACGCCCTCCCGGCCGGGCACCGCACGCGCCCGCTGCATTACGATGAGTGATGCCATCGAGGTGGACCGGGAGGACCGTCCTCCCTCCGGGCGACAGCACGGCGCGGATCACGGTAGCGTCGCACGCGAACCCTCCGTGCGGTCGGTTCGTCAGGTGTGCAAGTCACTGTGGAGGTGAGGGTGTCCCAGATCCCAGGTGAGGCCGGATCG
Organism: Streptomyces sodiiphilus; assembly: GCF_039529215.1. Taxonomy (NCBI): domain Bacteria; kingdom Bacillati; phylum Actinomycetota; class Actinomycetes; order Kitasatosporales; family Streptomycetaceae; genus Streptomyces; species Streptomyces sodiiphilus. Next base: position 263,864 of record NZ_BAAAMJ010000008.1, read on the forward strand.
CAGGACTTCGTGGAAGTCCGGCTCCCCGCGGAAGGCGCGTATCTGTCCGTGCTGCGCACGGCCACCGCCGGGCTCGCCGCCCGGCTGGACTTCACCCTCGACGAGATCGAGGACCTGCGCATCGCGGTCGACGAGGCCTGCGCCATCCTGCTCCAGCAGGCGCTTCCCGGGAGTACCCTCGACTGCGTCTTCACCCTGGTCGGAGACGCACTGCGGGTGACGGTCTCGGCACCGACCACCGAGGGCCACGCGCCGGAGCGGGACACTTTCGCCTGGACGGTCCTCACCGCGCTGGCGGGCGAGGTGGAGTCCGAGGTGGCGGAGGACCGGACGGTCAGAATCAGCCTGCACAAGAAGCGCGGCGCCGCCCCCGGGGCGCCGTGACGGGCGCCCAGCGGCCGTCGGAGGACGAAGGGGCCGAGGTGAGTGACGTGGAGCACGGCGCACGGACGGAGTCCTCGCCGGCCGGCGAGGCAGTGGTGACCGGCCTGCCGGAGCGGCACAGCGTGCCGGAGCAGGGCGGGCAGCGGCGTACCGCTCCCGACCCGCAGGACCGGGCGGCCGCCCGCGCCCTCTTCGTGGAGTTGCGGATGCTCCCGGAGGGCTCGGACGCGCGCGCCGAGCTGCGCAACACCCTGGTGCGGATGCACCTTCCGCTGGTGGAACACCTCGCCCGGCGGTTCCGCAACCGCGGCGAACCACTGGACGACCTCACCCAGGTCGCCACGATCGGTCTGATCAAGTCGGTGGACCGGTTCGACCCGGACCGCGGGGTGGAGTTCTCCACCTACGCCACGCCCACCGTCGTCGGCGAGATCAAGCGCCACTTCCGCGACAAGGGCTGGGCCGTGCGGGTGCCGCGGCGGCTGCAGGAGCTCCGGCTGTCGCTGAGTTCGGCCACGGCCGAGCTCTCCCAGCAGCACGGCCGGGCGCCCACGGTCCACGAACTGGCCCAGCGGCTGAGCATCTCCGAGGAGGACGTCCTGGAGGGGCTGGAGTCGGCGAACGCCTACAGCACCCTCTCGCTGGACGTCCCGGACACCGATGACGAATCGCCCGCCGTCGCCGAGACGCTCGGCGCGGAGGACGACGCGCTGGAGGGCGTGGAGTACCGGGAGTCCCTCAAGCCCTTGCTGGAGGAGCTGCCGCCGCGGGAGAAGAAGATCCTGCTGCTGCGCTTCTTCGGGAACATGACCCAGTCACAGATCGCCCAGGAGGTGGGCATCTCGCAGATGCACGTCTCCCGGCTGCTGGCCCGCACCCTCGCGCAGCTGCGGGACAAGCTGCTGGTCGAGGAGTGACGCCCGGCGGTCAGGCCGCGCGGGGGCCGATGCCCAGCGCCCTGGCCGCCGTCGGCGAGGCCAGGCAGGCCAGCACGGTCAGCGCGACGGCACCCAGCGCCAGCCCGGCGGCCACCCACGGGCCGCCGCTGACGATCATCTGCCAGCCGGTGGGCAGCGCGAACACCTGGAGGGCGACCGCCGGACCGCGGCTCCAGCGACGCAGCAGCCACAGCCCGCGGGCGGCGGAGAGCGGCAGGACGGACAGCACGAGCACGGTCAGCGCCCCGGTGACCGCCTGGAGCACGCCGTCCGGAGTGCTGGTGAACAGCAGCACCAGCATGTAGAGGCCCAAGGCGGCGATCACCGCGCCCTGCCCGGCGGTCAGGGCGGCCGCCACGGCGACCCGGCGCGGCCTGCTTCCCGCGGGTGGCCCGGCCGGGGTGCCGTGTTCCGGCTGCCCGGACGGTGCCGGTGTGCTGTTCCCGGCCTGCCGGGCGGTGCCGGCGGGCTCCGCCGGGGGAGGGGGGTGCTCGCTCACATCGCCAGGGTATCGGCCGCAGCCCGCGTCCCGGCACGCTCCCGCGGCTCCCGTCTGGGTACGCTGCACCCCATGCGCGCCCTCCTCGTGGTCAATCCCGCCGCCACCAGTACCACCGCGCGGACCCGCGAGGTCATCACGCACGCACTGGCCAGCGACCTCGAGCTGGAGGTCGCGACCACCGAGTGCCGCGGGCACGCCCGCGCGCTCGCCCGGCAGGCCGCTGAACACGACACCGCCGACCTGGTCGTCGCCCTGGGCGGTGACGGCACGGTGAACGAGGTCGTCAACGGGCTGCTGCACGCCGGACCGGATCCGGAGCGGCTGCCGCGGCTGGCAGTGGTGCCCGGCGGCTCCACGAACGTCTTCGCGCGCGCCCTCGGCCTGCCGAACGACGCGGTGGAGGCGACCGGCGCGCTGCTGGACGCCCTGCACGTCCGCCGGGAGCGGGCCATCGGCCTGGGGCTGGCCACCGGCACCCCGGGGACCGCCGACGCCGAGGTGCCGAGCCGGTGGTTCACCTTCTGCGCCGGGCTGGGCTTCGACGCCGGCGTGGTGGGCCGGGTGGAGCAGCAGCGCGAGCGCGGCAAGCGCTCCACCCACTCGCTGTATGTCCGTCAGGTGCTGCGACAGTTCGCCGGGCAGGCGCAGCACGGCCCCGGGAGCATCACCTTGCGGCGGCCGGGCGCCGAACCGGTGCCGGGGCTGGCGCTGTCCATAGTCTGCAACACCGCCCCGTGGACCTTTCTGGGGAACAGACCGGTGTACGCCGCCCCGGCCGCTTCCTTCGACACCGCCCTTGACCTGCTGGCTCTCACCCGGCTGACCCCTGCGGCGGTGACCCGGTACGGCACCCAGCTGCTGCGGTCCACACCCGAGCGGGGGCCGCGCGGCAAGCATGTGGTCTCGCTGCACGACGAAACGGACTTCACCTTGCAATCGCAGGCGCCATTGCCGTTCCAGCTTGATGGTGACCACCTCGGAGTGCGTACGAGCGTGACGTTCACAGGTGTACGCCGTGCACTGCGTGTGATTGTGTGACCAGATCGGCGCAAAGTCCTTCCAGTCGAACGTTTACGCCAGACCTCACCCCCGGGAAGTGAGGCTGTGAGCTAAGCGACACCAAGGAATCAAAAAAAACTTCCGGGAAGGGGTTGTATCCGAAGCCGAGGTTTGCGAGTCTTTTCGTGGCGATCGGGACGGCCGAGCTTCGGCCCCCCTGACCCCGAACCCCCTCCTCACCCCACGGGACCGCGTTGGTCCTCTTCATGGAGAACCTTGGGCGCGGCTCTTTCGCTGCGGAGGGATTCGTGAAAGCGTTCACATTCACAAGCAACCCTGCAGGAGATGGAGCAGACATGGACTGGCGTCACAACGCCGTTTGCCGCGAGGAAGACCCCGAGCTCTTCTTCCCCATCGGCAACACCGGTCCCGCGCTGCTGCAGATCGAGGAAGCCAAGGCCGTCTGCCGCCGCTGCCCCGTCATGGAGCAGTGCCTGCAGTGGGCGCTGGAGTCCGGTCAGGACTCCGGTGTCTGGGGTGGAATGAGCGAGGACGAGCGCCGCGCGATGAAGCGCCGCGCCGCTCGCAACCGGGCGCGCAAGGCCACTGCCTGAGCCCACGCCCGGCGGCCACCGCCCGCCACTCGCTGCCCCGAGCCGCAGCGCGCAGCACCCCGGTGCGTACGCGACACTGAGCCGAAGCCCCGGACCGCACACTGTTCACACGGTGTCCGCGGTCCGGGGCTTCGGCCGTTCCGGAGCAGCTCGTGGCACCGTGCGCCGGGCGCGCGCGGCCCGCGCGCCGGGCAGATCAACGCTTGTGCGCGGTGAGCGGGATATCGAGCACCACCTTCGTCCCCCCGGTGGACGCCGGGAGCATGTCGAACCGCCCGCCCAGCTCCCCCTCCACCAGGGTGCGAACGATCTGCAGACCGAGGTTGCCGGCGGTCCGCGGGTCGAACCCGGGCGGCAGACCCCGCCCGTCGTCCTGCACTGTCACCAGCAGCCGGCCGGGATCGCGGCCCGCTTCCCCACGCGTCGCACAGACCTCCACCGTGCCGTGCTCGGCCGGGCCGAAACCGTGCTCCAGCGCGTTCTGCAGGATCTCGGTGAGGACCATCGACAGCGGGGTGGCGGTCTCCGCGTCGAGTATCCCGAAGCGGCCCGTGCGATGCCCGGTCACCCGGCCGGGGGAGAGTTCGGACACCATGGCCAGCACCCGGTCGGCGATCTCGTCGAACTCCACCCGCTCGTCCAGGTTCTGGGAGAGCGTCTCGTGCACGATGGCGATCGACCCGACCCGCCGGACGGCTTCGTCCAGCGCGGCCCGCGCACTGCCGTCACCGGTCCCCCCGATGCGGCGGGCCTGCAGCCGCAGCAGTGCCGCGACCGTCTGCAGGTTGTTCTTCACCCGGTGGTGGATCTCCCGGATGGTGGCGTCCTTGGTCATCAGTTCGCGTTCCCGGCGGCGCAGTTCGGTGACGTCGCGCAGCAGGATCAGGGAGCCGATGCGCTCGCCCCGGGGCTTGAGCGGGATGGCGCGCAGCTGGACGACGCAGTCGTTCCCCTCGATCTCCGCCTCCCGCGGGGCCCAGCCACTGGCCAGCTTCACCAGCGACTCGTCCACGGGTCCGCGGGTCGGGGCGAGTTCGGCGGTGGTCGGCCCCAGCGGCAGACCCACCAGGTCCGCGGCCAGCCCCAGCCGGTGGTAGGCGGACAGGGCGTTCGGACTGGCGTACTGGACGACCCCCTCGGCGTCCAGGCGGATGAAGCCGTCCCCCACCCGTGGCGCCCTGTCCATGCCGACCTGCTGGCCGGGGAACGGGAAGGCGCCGCCCGCGATCATCTGGGCCAGGTCGGAGGCACTCTGCAGGTAGGTCAGTTCCAGCCGGCTGGGGGTGCGCACGGTCAGCAGGTTGGTGTTGCGGGCGATGACGCCCAGCACCCGCTCCTGGTGGCGGACCGGGATCGACTCGATGCGGACCGGCACCTCCTCGCGCCACTCCGGGTCGCCCTCCCGGACGATCCGTCCCTCGTCCAGCGCGGCGTCCAGCAGCGGCCGGCGGCCGCGGGGCACCAGGTGGCCGACCATGTCGTCCTGGTAGGAGGTGGGGCCGGTGTTGGGCCGCATCTGGGCGACCGAGACGTAGCGCGTGCCGTCACTGGTGGGCAGCCAGAGCACCAGGTCCGCGAACGAGAGGTCGGAGAGCAGCTGCCACTCCGAGACGAGCAGATGCAGCCATTCGAGGTCCTTCTCGTCGAGATCGGTGTGCTGACGGACGAGGTCGTTCATGGAGGGCACGGGAGCGAGCTTACCGGCGCATGTTCGAAACCCGGACGCTGTTGCCCGGGTCCCGGAGAGTGGGAACAGAGCATGACGGCACACCGGCGCGAGGACCGGGAAGATCCGGAAGTCCGTTCAAAGGATGGACACACGGCCCGCCCGCGGGCGAGAATACGGGGGTAGTGCGCAGACTTCTGCCCTCCCCGCACAGGAGGGCAGAGCGAGGCCCGGCGCTTTCTGCCCTGACGGCGAACCGGGCCCGATGCTCCGGGCTGCGGTGCCGGGAGGGTTGAGGGTCCCTCGCCGGCGCCGCGGCCCTGGGTGCGTCACGACCCGGCGGCCCAGCGCCTCCCTCCCGCACCGGGCGCCCGGCGCTCAGCGGGTCTCGGTGACCTTCGCCAGGGCACGGGGCGCATCGGGGTCCTGCCCGCGGGCGAGGGTCACCTCGTGGGCCAGCATCTGCAGCGGCAGAATCTCCAGCACCGGCTGCAGCTCCTCCGCCACCTGCTCGGCGGGAAGCGCGAAGCCCGCCGACGCCAGGTCCACCTGGTCCCGCGGGCCGATCACCACCAGGTCCGCGCCGCGGTCCCGCAGTCGCTCCAGGACCGGCTGCAGGGCACGGCCGCCGCGTCCGTCGGTGACGATCGCGATGACCGGCGAGACGTTGTCCACCATCGCCAGCGGGCCGTGCAGCAGGTCGGCACCGGAGTAGGACAGGGCCGGGATGTAACTGGTCTCCATAAGCTTCAGCGCGGCCTCCTTGGCCGTCGGATAGCCGTAGCCACGCGAGGTGAGCACCATGCGCCCGGCGAACCGGTAGCGGCCGGCGAGCACCCTCACCTCCTCGCGGCGGGCCAGAATGCCCTCCGTCAGCTCCGGCAGCCGGGCCGCCGCCCGGGTTCCGTCCACGCCGCGCAGGCCCTCCACGAAGAGGTAGAGCGCCAGCAGCGAGGCCGTGTAGGTCTTGGTGGCCGGCAGCGCCCGCTCCGGGCCGGCCAGAATGTCGATGTGGAACTCGCTGACGGCGGCCAGCGGCGAGTCCGGGTTGTTCGTCACCGCCAGGGTGACGGCGCCGGCCTCCCGGGCGGCCCGGGTGGAGTCGATCAGGTCCGGCGAGCCACCGGACTGGCTGATGGTGATCACCAGGACATCCGTGAGATCCGGCCGGGCGCCGTAGGCGGTGGTGGTGGACATGGAAGTGAGCCCACAGGGCTTGCCCAGCAGGATCTCCAGCAGGTACTTGGCGTAGAGGGCGGCGTTGTCCGACGTCCCGCGGGCGGTCAGCAGGACGAAGCGCGGCTGCCGGGCGGCTATCCGCCGCGCGGTCTCCCGGATCTCCGGGGCGCCCTTCGTGAGCAGGCGGCGCAGCACGGCGGGCTGCTCGGCCATCTCCCGGGACATGATCCGGCCGGGGCGGTGCTGGTCCGGGGCGGGCGGTGTGGCGGTCATGGATGCCTCCTGGAAGGGCCGGAACTGATGCGAAGGGCCGGGCGGGGGGAAACTCGGTCGGGTTCAGGCGCCACGGCGGCCGGTGAGAACTTCGGCGGCGGCCAGGCCGCAGACCCTGGCGGCGCCGTGGGTGGCGAGGTGCACGGCACCGGACGGCTCGGCCTGCGGCACGCCCATCTCGACGACCGCCGTCGCGGGCCGGGCGTCGAGCAGTGCCGCCAGTGCCGCGGCCATCCAGGGGTGCCGGTGGATGTCCCTGACCACCGCCACCACGGGGCGGTCGCCGGCCTCGGCCAGCACCCGGGCGACCAGCGCGGGAACGCCGTCGCGGTCCGCCTCCTGACGAGTGTGACTGCCGCTCCGGGTGCCCGGGAGCAGCCGCTCCAGCTCGGCGCCCACGCCCCACGGCGTGCCGGACCCCACGGCGACGTTGGTCACCGGCGTGAGGGTGGCGACGTACGCGGGCCGGGTGAGCGGCAGCGCCCGGCCGCCGGTCAGCGGATCACGGGTGACCCGCAGCGCCCGGCGGGCCGCGGCCAGCCCGATGTGCGGGTCCTCCTCCCCCGGTCCGGCGGCGGCTCTGGCCTTGGCCGACCAGCGGCCCAGCGCCCGGACCCGCTCGGCGGCGTCGTGCAGCCGTTCCTCAGGAAGTTCCCCGCCGCGCACGCCGGCCACCAGGGCGTCCCGCAGCCGCAGGACCTCCGCCTCGTCGGAGGGGCTGCCGCCCACGCAGATGGCGTCGGCTCCGGCGGCGATGGCCAGCACGCAGCCGCGCTCCATGCCGTATCCGGCGGCGATCGCCTCCATCTCCATGCCGTCGGTGAAGATCAGTCCTTCGAAGCCGAGGCCGCCCTCGGCGGCCGGTGCGCGCAGCAGACCGCCCAGCACCGCGGGGCTGAGGGTGCCGGGCAGCTCGGGGTCCAGCGCGGGCAGCAGGATGTGGGCGCTCATCACGCAGCGGGTACCGGCCGCCACCGCCGCCTTGAAGGGGACCAGTTCCCGGCTGTGCAGGAGGTCCAGTCCGGTGTCGATGCGCGGCAGGGCGTGGTGGGAGTCCACGCTGGTGTCGCCGTGCCCGGGGAAGTGCTTGACGCAGGCCGCGACGCCGGCGGACTGGAGCCCTTCCACGTAGGCGACGGTGTGCCGGGCGACCAGCTTCTCGTCGTCGCCGAAGGAACGCACCCCGATGACCGGGTTGCGGGGATCGGAGTTGACGTCGGCCGACGGCGCCCAGTTGACGGTGATCCCGCAGGCCGCCAGCCGGCGGCCGAGTTCACCGGCCACCGCCCGCGTCAGCCCGGTGTCGTCCACGCTGCCCAGCGCGTGGTTGCCGGGGAACGAGGACCCTTCATTCACTTCCAGGCGGGTGACGTCGCCGCCCTCCTCGTCGATGGAGACCAGCACGTCGGGGCGCACTTCCCTCAGGCGGGCGGTGAGGCCGGCGAGTTGTCCGGCGTCCACCACGTTGCGGCCGAAGATTCCGACGCCGGTCATGCCGTTGTCCAACTGACGCAGCAGCCAGTCGGGGGCGGTGGTGGTGCCGGCGAAGGCGGGCTGGAGCACGGCCAGCGCGTCCCGCGTCAGGGTGTCGGTTATGGAACTGGTCATGGGCGTGCGTTATCCCTTCACGGCCCCGGCGGCCATGCCCCCGGTGACCCGTCGCTGGAGGATGAGGAAGACGAGCAGTACCGGAACGGTGAACATCGAGGACGCCGCCATGGTGGCGCCCCAGTCGTTGCCGAAGTTCGTCTGGAACCTGGTCAGCCACAGCGGCAGCGTGGCGGCCTGGGGAGCCTTGTTGAGCACCAGCACCATGGCGTACTCGTTCCACGCCATGATGAAGCCGAACAGCGAGGTGGCCATGAGACCGGGAGCCAGGAGCGGGAAGATCACCCGGAAGAACGCCCCGCCCCTCCCGCAGCCGTCGATCATGGCGGACTCCTCCAGTTCCCTGGGCACCGCGGCGATGAAACCACGCAGCATCCAGACGGTGAACGGAAGAGCCATCACGAAGTAGACGACCGTGAGCGTCAGCAGACTGTTGAGCATCCGCAGGTCCCGGGCGTTGAGGTACATCACGATGATGAGGATTTCCCAGGGCGCCATCTGAGCCGCCATCACCACCAGCACCATGCCGCGCCGGCCGCGGAAGTCCAGGCGGGCCAGGGCGAAGCTCGCCGCCAGCGCCACCAGGAGGGCCAGCAGCACCGCGCCCAGGGTGACCGTGACGCTGTTGCGGACATAGACCCAGAACAGCTCGACACCGGTCGCGGTGGCGTAGTGCTCGAAGGTCGGGGTGAACCACAGCACCGGGTCGCGGGTGAGCACCTGCGAGTTGCTCTTGAAGGAGGTGGCGAACATCCAGTACACGGGGAAGACGAACACCGCGGCGAGCAGCAGGGCCAGCGCCTCCGGCCACAGCGGGCGCCGGCGCGGCCCCGCTCGACGGGCGGTGCGCCGTCCCCACGCCCCGGGCCGGGCGGCAGCGGGGCCGGCGGACACCGCCGGCGGCGGCGCCGGGGGCGTCCGGCCGGGGTCCGGCAGACCGGTCCCGTCCGCGCGGTCGGTGGTGCTCATGGCTGCCCCTCCTTCTCCTGCCGGAGGATCAGCCGGAACCAGAAGGACATCGCCACCAGCAGGATCAGGAGGGTCAGCACGGAGATCGCGGCAGCGGTGCCGTACTGGTTCTGTCCCATGCCTTCGATGTAGGCCATGACCGGCAGCGTCTCGGACTCCCGGTTGGGACCTCCGCCGTTCATCGCGTACACCTGCACGAATGCCTTGAAGACCCAGATGACCTCGAGGAACGTGGTGATGAGGAAGAACGGCTTCATCATCGGACCCACCACGGACACGAAGATCCGCACGGCGGACGCGCCGTCCACCCGGGCCGCCTCGTAGATCTCCGGCCCCACGGTGGTCAGCGCGGCGTACAGGTTGAGGGCGACGAACGGCACGGACGCCCACACGACGAGCACCGTGACCACCGTCAGGGTGGACAGCCCGGAACCGAACCAGTTGTGCTGGTCGTAGCCGCTGAGGCCGACGGTGCGCATCGCCCAGTTGGCCACCCCGAACTGGGTGTCGAACAGCCAGCGGAAGACCGTGACGGTGGCCACCACCGGCATCGCCCACGCGGCCACCAGCGCCAGCGAGAGGACCAGCCGCACGGCCTTGCGCACCCGGCCCAGCAGCAGTCCGATCAGGGTGCCCAGCACCATGATGAGCACCACATTGACGGCCATGAAGGCGAAGGTGCGTGCGGTGGCCGACCAGAACCGCTGGTCCTCCAGCACCCGCAGGTAGTTGTCGGGACCCGCCCACCGGGTCGTCCGGGAGATCAGTTCGCGGCGTCCGAACTCCTGGAAGGAGATGGCCACGTTGCGCACCAGCGCGTACCCGAGGACCGCCGCCAGGGCGAGCACCGCCGGGGCGATCAGCAGGTAGGGCAGCGAGGAACCGCGCCGGAGCCGCTCCCGGGCGGGAGCGCTCGCCGGGGAGGGGCGTTGCCCGGTCTGCGCGGTCATGCGGGTCTTCCTCGCTCGAAGCGGTACGGCGGGGCGGGCCGGGCGGGGGTCCGGCCGGTGTCAGTCGCGGTTGATGCGGGCGGTGATCTCGGTGTCGGCCTCCGCGGCGGCGGTCCGGTAGTCCGCGCCGTTCAGCACGCGGGTCATCAGGTCCTTGACCGGATTGGGTTCCGTCTCGACGTAGGACCATCCGCCGGTGAGCGGCGGCAGATAGCCGGCGTCCGCCGACGCCACCATGGCCTCGGCGAAGGAGCCCTCGGCGGGCCGGGCGGTCACGTCGGTGCGGGCCGGGACCACGCCCCCGTCGTAGGCGTCGACGAACCTCTGGTGCCACCGGGCGGAGGTGGCGGTTCGCACCCATGCCTCGGCCAGTTCCCTGTCGCCGGCGCGCTCGGACACGGCCAGGTTGGAGCCGCCCAGGAAGACATGGCCCGGCCGGTCCGCCGTCGGCCCGGGGACGGGGAAGTACCCGAAGTCGGCCTCCTGCCCGCGTTCGCCGATCGCCTCGATGGCGGCGGCGGCCTCCCAGCCCAGTCCGATCCAGGAGGCGACCGGCCGGTTGGGGACGATCTCGGTGGACTGCTGCGGCGAGGCCTCGTCGTTGTCGGCGGGGGCATCGGAGAAGGAGTGGAGCCGGGCGTAGAAGGCCATGCCGGCCTCGCCCTCGGGGGTGTTCAGGGCGCCCTTCCAGCGTCCGTCCTCCTCGACGGCGAAGCCGCCCCCCTCGTCGGCGACGAAGCCGCCCATCACGTAGTAGCTGCGGCCGGGCAGATACAGCGGCTCGGCGTCCGTGTTCTCCTCGATGGTCTCCAGCGCCCGCAGCCACTCCTTCCGGGTGGCGGGGACCTCGGCCCCGGCCTCCCGCCAGATGGCCCGGTCGTAGACGACCACGCGGTTGGCGCCGTACCAGGGGACGGCGTAGAGCGTGCCGTCCAGCCGGGCGGAGGCGAGCATCGGCTCGTTCCAGGGCTCGTCCTCCAGGCCGGACAGCCCGGCCAGGCCTCCGGTGCCGGCGTAGCCGACGGTCTGGGTGTTGCCGATCTCCAGCACGTCCACGGTGCCGTCCTCGGACAGGGCGGTGGTCACCCGGTCCTGGATGCCGTCCCACTGCTGGATCTCGACGTCGACCCGCACGCCGTGCTCCTCCTCGAAGGCGGCGTTGAGCTCGTCCAGCCACTCCTGGGGGGCCGAGCCGTCCATCAGCCAGACAGTCAGCGCGCCGGTTCCGCCCCCGCCGTTCCCGGTGCCGCAGGCGGTGGCGACGGCCGCCAGTGCGGCAGCGGCCAGGGCCGCGGTGAGCTTGCGCAACTCGTCACTCTCCTCAGGGGCGGCCAGGCCCCTGACGTGCGGGGACGCGGGTGACCGGAAGGGCGGGGAAGAGGTCTGGACCACTCCCCCGGCAGCTTGGACTAGACCACTTGGAGAGTCAAGGACCGACAGGGAGGCGACCCGCTCCGTTACCGGACCGACACCTGTTCGGGTGCCCGCAGTGGTCTAGTCCGTGCCACGATGGCAGCGACCACACTGCGCAGGAGCCGATGACAGCGGCACAGGAACAAGGCGGAAGGCGTGCCATGGTGACGGACGGGGGCGCGCCGGCGGGCGCCGTGAACCCTGCGAGGAGAACGGTTCCCGGAAGTGCCGGCCCCAAGGACGCCGCCGACCGGAACCGCACCGCCCGCGTACCGAAGTACTACCGGCTCAAGCGGCACCTCCAGCAGATGACCGAGACGATGCCGCCGGGCACCCCCGTACCTCCGGAGCGGACCCTCGCCAGCGAGTTCGACACCTCCCGGACCACCGTGCGGCAGGCGCTCCAGGAGCTGGTCGTGGAAGGCCGCCTGGAGCGCATCCAGGGCAAGGGCACCTTCGTCGCCAAGCCGAAGGTCTCCCAGGCGCTCCAGCTGACCTCCTACACCGAGGACATGCGCGCCCAGGGCCTGGAGCCGACCTCCCAGCTGCTGGAGATCGGTTACATCACGGCCGACGAGCGGCTCAGCCGGCTGCTCGGCCTGCCCGAGGGCGGCCGGGTGCTGCGCATCGAGCGCCTCCGGCTGGCCAGCGGCGAACCGATGGCGATAGAGACCACCCATCTGTCCCAGGAACGCTTCCCCGCACTGCGGCGCAGCCTGGTGCGCTACACCTCCCTGTACACCGCGCTGGCCGAGGTCTACGACGTCCACCTGGCACACGCCGAGGAGACCATCGAGACCTCGCTGGCCAACCCGCGCGAGGCCGGGCTGCTGGGCACCGATGTCGGACTGCCCATGCTGATGCTCTCCCGGCACTCGCGGGACACCTCGGGCGAACCGGTGGAATGGGTGCGCTCGGTCTACCGCGGCGACCGTTACAAGTTCGTGGCGAATCTGGAAAGGCCGGTCAAAGGACTGACCTGACCATGGTCTTCCCGCCTCCTTTGCCCTAATGTCCCGCCGGGACAATCGGGGGAATCACAAAGGAGGCAGCGTGCGCAACGTACGCCCGAAGACAATCGCCGTATGGACGGTGGTCGCGCTGATCAGCGCGTTCGCCTGGTCCATGCTGGCACTTTCCCGCGGAGAGGAGGTCTCCGCCGCGTGGATGGTGGCGGCCGCTCTCGGCTCCTACGCCATCGGTTACCGCTTCTATTCCAAGTTCATCGCCTACCGCGTGCTCAAGGCGGACAGCACCCGGGCAACGCCCGCCGAGCGGCTCAATGACGGAGTGGATTTCCATCCCACCGACCGCAGGGTGCTTCAGGGACACCACTTCGCCGCGATCTCCGGCGCCGGACCTCTGGTCGGCCCGGTGCTGGCGGCGCAGATGGGTTACCTGCCCGGCACCATCTGGATCATCGTGGGCGTCATCCTGGCCGGCGCCGTCCAGGACATGGTCACGATGTTCTTCTCCGCGCGGCGGGACGGCAAGTCCCTGAGCCGCATGGCCCGTGAGGAGATCGGCCCGGTCGGCGGCACCGCCGCCGTCGTCGCCGTCTTCGTGATCCTGGTCATTCTGCTCGCGGTGCTGGCGCTGGTGGTGCTCAACGCCCTGGCGGACTCCCCCTGGGGCGTCTTCTCCACGGCCCTCACCATCCCCATCGCCCTGTTCATGGGCGTCTACCTGCGGTGGATCAGACCCGGGCGGGTGGTCGAGACCACGGCCATCGGCATCGGCATGCTGTTGTTCGCCATCGTGGCGGGACGGTGGGTGGCCGAGTCGTCCTGGGCCGACACCTTCACGCTCAGCCCGGCCACGCTGGTCATCTGGCTGGTGGCCTACGGCTTCATCGCCTCGGTGCTGCCGGTCTGGCTGCTCCTGGCCCCCCGGGACTACCTGTCCACCTTCCTCAAGATCGGCACCATCGGGCTGCTGTTCGCCGGCGTGCTGATCGCCAACCCTTCTCTGAAGATGGAGGCGGTCACCGAGTTCGCCACCCGCGGGGACGGGCCGGTGTTCGCCGGTTCGCTGTTCCCGTTCGTCTTCATCACCATCGCCTGTGGCGCCCTGTCGGGGTTCCACTCCCTGGTCTCCTCGGGCACCACACCCAAGATGCTCCAGAAGGAGACCCAGGTCCGCCCGATCGGCTACGGCGGCATGCTGATGGAGTCCTCGGTGGCGGTGCTCGCGATGATCGCGGCGGCCGTACTCGACCCGGGGCTGTACTTCGCGATGAACGCCCCGCCCGCCGTCATCGGCGACACGGTGCAGGCCGCGTCGCAGACCATCACGTCCTGGGGCTACACCATCACCCCCGAGCAACTCCAGGCCGCCGCGGCGTCGATCGAGGAGGAGTCGGTCCTCTCCCGGACCGGCGGTGCCCCCACCTTCGCCATGGGTGTGGCGGCGATCTTCACCCAGTTCCTCGGCGGCGAGGCGATGATGGCCTTCTGGTACCACTTCGCCATCATGTTCGAGGTCCTGTTCATCCTCACCACCCTGGACTCCGGGACCCGCATCGGCCGCTACATGCTCCAGGAGGTCATCGGCGGCGTCAGCCCGAAGTTCAAGGATCACGGCTGGAAACCCGGCGTGTGGATCACCAGCGCCGTGGTCGCCCTGTTGTGGGGGTACTTCCTGTGGGTCGGTGTGCACGATCCACTGGGCGGTATCAACACGCTCTTCCCGGTCTTCGGCATCTCCAACCAGTTGCTGGCCGCCATCGCGCTCACCATCTGCACCACCCTGCTGATCAAGTCGGGGCGGCTCAGGTACGCATGGGTCACCGCGGTCCCGCTCGCCTTCGTGTCCGTGGTGACACTCACCGCGAGCTGGCAGAAGGTGTTCTCCGCCGACCCGCGGGTAGGCTTCTTCGCCCAGCGGGCCCGGTACCAGGAGGCCATCGAGAACGGCGAGCCGGTCCTGCCGGGCCAGACCGTGGAGCAGATGCGGGCGATCGTCACCAACTCCACCGTGGACGGCATCCTGTCCGCGCTCTTCGCCGTCCTCGTCGTGGTCATCATCGCGGACGCGGCGCGGGTGTGCGTCAAGGCGATCCGGCAGCCGGACAGCGTCCAGGACCTGGAGACCCCGTACGTGAAGTCGCGCATCGTCGCCCCCGCGGAGCTGGTCGCCACCCAGGAGGAGCGGGCGGAGATGGCCGCTGCCGGACTGCCCTCCAGCGGAGGGGTACCCGGCGAGGACGGCGGATCGGGTGCACCACGGGAGGAGGTCCGGGCATGACCGCCCTGCGACGTGGTCTGCGGCGGGTGCGCCGGGGAATCCGCTGGGTGTGGTGGTATCTCACCGAACTGACCGGTGAGAACGCCTACCACAGACACGTGGAGCGGGTCCGCCGGGCAGATCCCGGCGCCCCGGTCCCCGGCCGCGGCGAGTTCGAGCGCTGCCGGATGGACGCCCGGGACCGTGACCCGGGCGGCGGCGCCCGCTGCTGCTGACCCGCTCGCAGGACACCACAGGGGCGTCCG